>NZ_CP026116.1:949038-1265384 GCF_004101845.1 Latilactobacillus curvatus JCM 1096 = DSM 20019
AAATATCCACTTCAACAGATGGTTCCGTGAATGGAAAGTAACTTGGCCGGAAACGTAAATCACGGTCTTCACCAAAAATATGGTGAATCGTATATTCTAAGGTTCCCTTTAAGTCTGCCATTGTAATGTTTTTATCAATCACTTGGCCTTCCATTTGATAGAATTGATGCGAATGCGTTGCATCATCTGTATCACGGCGGTAAACACGGCCGGGACTAATCATCTTAATGGGACCATTAGCAAAGTCATGGTTTTCCAAGTCACGTGCTTCATTGGGTGACATGTGCGTGCGCATCAATAAATCATTAGTAATATAGAACGTATCTTGCATATCACGGGCTGGATGATTAGCTGGCATGTTTAACATTTCAAAGTTATGTTTTTCATCTTCCACTTCATAGCCAGCAACGACTTGATAACCCATTCCGATAAATAAATCTTCTAAATCATCAATCACTTGAGTTAAGACATGCGGGGTCCCTTTTTTGACCGGTTGGCCAGGTAATGTAACATCTAATGTTTCGTGAGCCAGTTGGGCTGCTGCCTTCTTGGCTTCTAATTCTGCCTTCCGGGTTTCGATTGCTTCTGCCAAATCACTCTTGATTTCATTAGCAAATGCCCCCACCTTAGGTCGTTCTTCATTACTTAAATCACGCATGCCGCGTAAAACTTCTGTAATCGGTCCTTTTTTACCGAGCACTTCCACTCGAATTTGATTTAACGCCTCTAAATCAACAACTCTTTGAATTTCTTGCAGACTCTTTTGCTGTAAGTTTTCTAATTGTTCCTTCAATGACATTGCAATTCCTCCTTATTTTTTTCAACAAAAAAAGCCCGTCCCTCAAAAAGGGACGAAGCTTCGCGGTACCACCCTAGTTTACGACCATTCCAGTCATACACTCAAGTTTGCGCTAACGGGCAATACCGGACCAATGGTCAACTCAGAAAGTGAACTTCACCTAAACTTAGTTGAATAACTTGCAGTCAACTGATTATTCTCCCTGAAAACTAATGATTAGGTTACTCTTTTTCGTCTTTGTTTAATAATTGTATTTTAACGTAAATAACCGCAATTAGCAACTAGGCTTCTGTCGCATACCAGTCGTTTGACCAATCGTGAATAGCAGCCATTACTGGCGCTAATTCTTCACCTTTAGTGGTCAATCGATATTCAATCAACGCAGAATCATCACTGGTAATCCGCGCAACAATGCCTTCTTGTTCTAGTTCCTTCAATCGTTCAACCAATACGCGATCACTGCACTTAGGCACACTGTGCACTAAGTTTTTAAACCGTTGTGCCCCGTTTTCTAATAGGACATCGATAATCAGGCCGTTCCACTTCTTACCTAGAATTGAAAAAGTCTTTTCAAATTTAGGACACAGTTGGAAGGCCTCTTGACAGTCAGCATTTGCGTTTTCTTTTACAATCACCATTATTTTCACCTCACACTTATTAATAAGAAGTGTACTGAAAAAGGCTGCAAAAAGCAACCTATCAGCTTGAAGCATCTTTACTTGTTAATTGCCGGTGTTTGGCGGAGAACTTTTTGTTTAAATTTCGTCCACATTGGTGTACAAAATTCCGTCACAGCACAATAATCATCGACTATCGATACAATGTAACTTTCCTTATATTTCGGACGACTAACAGTTGCGCCCCACATGTGTTTAACGATGATGTCTTTTTCTTTAGGTGAGAGTTCTGTTAATTTTTCGGCATTCCGAAGCGCAATGCGCGGATGGATATAAGCATGTGTGCCTAAATCGAACTTCGTATCACGCCAGTCATAATAGAATAAATCATGTAATAAGCCCGCGCGTGCAATTGCTCGCGTATCAAGATGCCACTTCTTGGCAAGTTCATAACTGCGATAAGAGACGCTTAGCGAATGTTCCAAACGATCTGAATGATGATGTTGCGTATAGTTCGCTAATTTTTGGACTTCATCTTTAGCTAATAAATCGGCAATTAGAGCCATGTAATCCGCGTCATCGTACCATTTTGCTGTTGAATTCATTCAAAGACTCCTGACATTTTTTAAATTCAAATTCTGCCACAAGGATAACAGCTTTTCGTTCAAAAAAGAAGTTAAACGCCTTAAAAAGTTACATTTGTTAGAAAAAATTAAGAATTAAGCTTCAATCAACTTGAACATTAAAATCCCAGCTGCGACTGCCACGTTTAATGATTCAGCATTCCCTGGAATTGGGATGTAAATATTTTGCGTTGTGGCTGCTAAGACGTTTTCATTCACGCCGTTCCCTTCATTACCTAGAATCAAGGCCATGTCATTTGCTTTAGGCACATCTTGATAACTGATGGCCTCTGGATTTAATTCCGTTCCATAAACTGGGACGTCTTGCGAATTGAATTTCTTCATCCAGTCCATCAAGTTACCTTGATAAATTGGTAAATGGAAGTGACTGCCTTGCATTGACCGCAAGAGTTTTGGATTATACAAGTCAACACTGCCATTGCCTAAAACAACGCCGGCAAAGTCTGCTGCGTCGGCTGTCCGAATCATTGTGCCGATATTACCAGGATCTTGAACAGCATCTAATAATAAGTAACGACCCGTTAATTTTTCTGGTACCGGTGTTTCAGACATTTCAACAACGGCAAAAATGCCTTGGGGTGCTTTAGTTTCACTCAAGTGTTGCGCCACTTCTGGTGCAATTTCAAAAGTTTCATCGTAAAGACCGCGCAATGCGCGTTCGTCCACATATTTTTCAGTGGCGAAAACTTGGCGGATGACGGCCTTATTTTGGATTGCTTCTTGGACTAAATGCCAGCCCTCTAGTAGATACGTATTTTCTTTACGTTGGTTTTTCTTAACGGTTAATTTCTTAGCCGCCTTAATTTTAGTGTTTTGATTCGATTGAATGTATTCCATGTTGTGCTCCAGTCTATTTAGTACTTTCTATTATACGCGACTTAGTGGGTAAATTCTATCAAGGGTCGCTTTTTAATCGCCAAATCGGGTTGAACAGCTTACAATGAAGAGGAGGTGATGACAATGCAAAATGCAATTCAACTTGAAGTCTATGGCCGCGTGCAAGGCGTCGGATTTCGCTGGATGACCAAATTGGTCGCCGATAAACTCCATATCACAGGTACCGTTGCCAATCGTGACGACGGCTCCGTTAAAATTATTGCGATGGGCCCAGCAGACGCACTCGAAAAATTTATCGGTGCTGTCAAAGCTTCTCCCACCCCTAGTGGGCGCGTCGACCGTGTCATTCAAACACCGCTCGAAAATGTGTCAGCGTGTCATAAATTTTCGGTTGTCAGTTGAAAAACCTAGCCCCTTCAAGTATAGTTACACTTGTTGAAACTTATCTTGAAAGGGCTAAATTTATGAAAAATTCTAAACGCTTCGCGACACTCGCGATGCTTACAATGACCGTTACATTCTTTCTCGCTGGCTGTGTTCCACAAAAAATGAGCAGCCATCCCAAAGTCCCAACCGGCTTAATCTATGGTTCATCCTATAAATACATCGCCGTGCCGCTCCAACATATTATGGAACGCATTGCTGATGTTTTCGGTGGCATCAATGGTTACGGCTGGGCAATTATCATCATCACATTCGTTGTGCGGATGATTTTACTCCCATTAATGTTGAACCAATCGAATAAGATGACGGCCCAACAAGAAAAGACCCGTCGCTTGAAACCGCAATTAGATATTATCCAAGAACAACAAAAAGCGGCAACAACCCCTGAAGAAAAGGCTGAACTTAGCCAGTTGATGATGAAGGTTTATAAGGAAAATGATTCAAGCATGATGCCAAGTCTTGGTTGTTTGACCTTATTAATTCAATTACCAATCTTCTCTGGTTTGTATCAAGCCATCCAATACTCACCTGAAATTTCAAGTAGCCACTTCTTTGGGATCGGTCTTGGGAGCCCAAACATTATCATTACTGTGATTGCGACCCTCTTATATGTCGGTCAAAGTGCACTTTCATTAGTCGGGATGCCTGCTGAACAAAAGAAACAAATGCAAACAACCGTCCTAATGAGTCCTGCGATTACATTCTTCATTTCGTTATTTGCACCAGCCGGTTTAGCACTTTATTTCTTAGCCGGTGGGATTATCATGGTGATTCAACAATTAATCACGACATTCATCATCATGCCTCGTGTTAAAAAACGGATCGATCAAGAAATTAAGGAAAAACCAATCGTCACGGTTGTCACAAAAGAAATGTTCACTCAAAAAGCAGCAGTCAAACCAGCTGCCGACGTCACAGAAACACCAACAGAAACAAGCAACCCAACTGTCGCTACACCTAAAGTAGCTGGCAAACGCAACTCAGGTAAGCAACGGCATAAGCCACAAGCTTAACCAACAAAAAAAAGCGGTGCGCCTCAATCAATTAGATGATTGAAGCGCACCGCTTTTTTAATCCGTATTAACTGGTTCTTCTGATTTTGGTTCTACTTCACGAATCAGTGGTAACTCAACTCTAAAAACAGAACCGTAGCCAACGCTACTTTCTAGCGACACATTCCCGTCATAGCCTTCAACGAGTTGTTGGGCAATTGCTAATCCCAATCCATTGCCACCTTTTTCCCGACTTCGTGCTTTGTCAACGCGATAGAACCGGTGAAAGACTTTCTTCTTATCTTCTTCCGAAATACCTTCACCAAAGTCTTGCACGGCCACTTGCGCATACCGCTCATCACTAGCGACGGCAATATGAACTTCTTTACGTATCGTTGAATATTTAATCGCATTATCCAACAGAATAATCATAATTTGTTCTAAGTGATTTCGATTAACATGCACTAGCGCTGGTTGGTGCAAATCATTGTCGAGCATAAAATTAAATTCTGGATATAACATCTCGAAGTTATGGTAATTCTGAAGAACAACTTCCCCGACATCGGTCACTTCAGTCGTTCCTTCAGTCACGACTTTATCTGCCCGTGTTAAATCAAGCATTTCTTGAATTAAATTTTTCATCCGCAAGATTTCTTGTAACGAAGCCGCTAAAGATTCTTCCAGTACCTCTGGATCATCTTTCCCCCATCGATTGAGCAGTTGTAGATGCCCTTCAATAATCGCAACTGGTGTCCGCAACTCATGCGAAACATCACTGACGAACTGGTCTTGCTGTTCGAAATAATGCTGAATTCGATTCAACATACCATTAAACGCACTGACCAGATCAGATAATTCATCTTGACTATGCCCAGTCTCAGGAATTCGGACATCTGAATTAGGCTCTGAATTAATGGCTTCTATCGTTTTTTTCATAACTTCGATTGGTCGCAAGAATTGGTTGGCTAATAAATAGCCAATCAATGCACTAAATAACATAGCAAAAAAGACAACCACAACTAACACAATTCTTAATTCAGTCATAGCGTGGTTATAATCACGGACGTTATTGACCACCTCTACATAACCAATTACACGGTTTTGACTTGTCTTAATCGGACTAATGCCAATCAGCCGCATCTTACCAAAAATAGCTTTGCGCTTTAATGTATCCGTATCGCCTTTTGGAAACGGACCAATCGCCCCGCGCGATGCAAACAAACCCTTCTTGTTTGCATCATAAATCTTAACTGTAACATCCTGTTGTGCTAACCGCGTTAAAACCGCATCTTGATAGATGGCTTTAGGGCTGTGACGGTTCGGATCCAATTGATTGGTGACAAAGCCTTCTGTAAGATGTGGCCCATTGCTGGACAATCTCGCTTGTACGACGGTCACCGTATCGTGCACATTATCGACTTCTCTGTGTAGCAAGATATTAGAGATACTACTAAAGATCACAATTGAAAAAATCGCAAAGGTGATAAAAATGGCCAACCCAACCGCAGCTGCCCATTTCACCTTTAACGATATTTTACGACCCTTATTTGTTGTTGATGCTACCGTTTCGTCCTGCATCACGAGCGCATCACATAACCCATTCCACGAACCGTTTGAATGTAACTTTGTTCGCCAGAACGATCAATTTTATTTCGTAAGTAACGGATATAAACATCGACAACATTGGTTTCAACATCCGAATCGTAACCCCAAACTTTGCTGAGTAAGACATCGCGTGCCAAAACAACGTTGACGTTTTCCATCAATGTTAATAATAATTCATATTCACGTTTCGTTAGTTCAATCACATCATCACCACGCCGAACAACTCGGTTTTCTTTTTCAACCGTTAAATCACGGTAAGTAACCGTCGTTTGTTTAGCAGCGTTATGTTCGCCTTCGATATCAATTCGCCGTAGCAATGCCCGTAAACGCGCTAATAATTCTTCAATGGCAAAAGGCTTAACGATATAATCGTCTGCGCCATGATCTAACCCAGAAACACGGTCAATCACTGAATCACGAGCCGTCATCATAATGATTGGCGTATTCTTAACTTGGCGGACCCGACGGCAGACTTCTAACCCGTTTAATTCAGGTAACATCAAGTCTAATAAAATCGCGTCCCATTCTTCATTCAAGGCAGCTTCTAAACCAGTACGCCCATTGAAATGGACCTCTGTCTCATAACCCTCATGCTTTAATTCAAGTTCCACAAATCGAGCTAAATTTTTCTCATCTTCAATAATCAATATGCGACTCATTTAGTCACTCCCCAAAAAAGAATTTTTAATGGACTCTCTAAATTCTAATCAATGATAAGAATTCTCTAAGAAACCTCAAGCGCCAAAATCGGCTTACCTTTCCATTCTAGCATAGTTCCAATTAAATAACTAACTAATCTGACTCTCATCTGATGGCGATTTAGTAATAATCGAAAAAACACCTGCGCCTTAATAATCGGCTCGGGTGTTTAGAGAAACGTGCTTCCTCGAACTGTCTTTTCCGGTTAACCGTAAAATGATGCTTATGGCTAAGAACCGCCATAAGCATCATTTTTCTGTTAATCCTTAAAGCCAAAAACGTTCGACTCATCACTCTATTTTAAAACGCGCATCCCGTCGCAGCCATTTCCGCTTAATCTAAAATTGCCATTAATCCTAAAACCGGGATTAATGGCAATTTTTTATTAATGCTCAATGACTAAATGCAATAGTCAGCACTCTTGTACTAAAACGTGCTCCAGTAGACATCCGCTTCCGGTTAGTTGCATACCGCAAACGATCGGTTTCACCGCTCATTTACGATATTCCACTAATCCTCAGCGCATCCCCGTCTACTTGCGCACTCTATTGTTCTTTATACCAAGTATAATGGAATGTGCCTTCGCGGTCTGTTCTTTGGTATGTGTGCGCACCAAAGTAGTCGCGTTGTGCTTGGATTAAGTTTGCTGGTAATACTTCTGAACGATATGAATCAAAATATGTGATAGCAGCTGAGAAACCAGGTGCTGGCACACCTTGTTGGATGGCCATTGCAGCTACGTCACGAACAGCGCCTTGATAATTCTTTGTAATATCTAAGAAGTAATCATCCAACAATAAGTTGTTTAAATCAGCTTTTTTATCAAAGGCATCCGTAATCTTTTGTAAGAAACGGGCCCGAATGATACAGCCTTCACGCCAGATCTTAGCGATTTCGCCATAGTTTAATGACCAGTCATATTGATCTGAAGCAACCCGCATTTGTTCAAAGCCTTGCGCATAGCTCATGATCTTGCTGAAGTACAATGCTTGGCGAATCTTTTCGATTAATTCTTTTTTATCTTCTGTTAATTTAGCAACGGTTGGGGCTGGTAAAATCTTGCTTGCAGCCACCCGTTCGTCTTTCATTGCTGAAATATAACGTGCATAAACAGATTCTGTAATCAATGATTGTGGCACACCCAATTCAAGGGCGCTTTGTGAACTCCACTTACCAGTTCCTTTGTTACCAGCAGCATCTAAGATGACGTCGACAATTGGTTTATCCGTTTCTAAATCATCTTTTCGCGTTAAGATGTCCGCTGTGATTTCCATTAAATAACTGTCTAATTCGCCGTGGTTCCATTCTTTGAAGACATCAGCGATTTCTTCAACAGATAAACCAACAACGTTTCTCAATAAATTATAACTTTCTGAGATGAGTTCCATATCACCATATTCGATCCCGTTGTGGACCATCTTAACATAGTGACCAGCACCGTTTGGCCCGATGTATGTGACACATGGTTGGCCATCTTCAGCCTTTGCTGACATTTGTTCTAAGATTGGTGCAACTAATTCATAAGCTTCTTTTTGACCGCCTGGCATCATTGAAGGGCCTTCTAATGCGCCTAATTCACCACCAGAAACACCCATTCCGATAAAGTTAATGCCTGACTTATCTAGTTCAGCATTCCGACGAATTGTATCGCCAAAGAAGGTGTTCCCGCCATCGATTAAAATATCACCTTTATCTAATAAAGGTAACAATTCGTTGATGACAGCATCTGTACCAGCGCCGGCTTTAACCATTAAGATGATTCGCCGTGGTTTTTCTAATGATTGAACAAATTCTTCAATTGTATAGCTTGGTACCAATTTCTTTTCGCTGTGATCTTGCATCACTGCTTCTGTCTTAGCACCTGTTCGGTTATAAATCGCAACGGTGTAACCGCGACTTTCAATGTTTAATGCTAAGTTCTTGCCCATAACTGCCATCCCGATGACACCGATTTGTGGTTGACTCATGTAAAAGGCCTCCTAAATGATTTCTAAATTTAAGCGTTGTTGACTATCAAAACGACAACGCGTCTACTGTGTTTATGTTAGCAGAATTACGCTTTAAATAAAAGCATTTTAACTGATTTGGTCCGGTCCATTTAACAAATTGGGTATAAAAAAACGCCAAACTTAGTCGGCGTCATTGTTTTGTTCTTCTAATAATTGTTTAAGCTTAGCAAATTCAGGATTGGGTGCCGTTTCTTCTTCAGCCTGTTGCTTAGCATAGGCTTCTTCAGAAATGACTGACCACGACTGTCCGGCTGGCATCACATCATCTTGTTCTTCTTCTGGTGTTAGGATGTGACTTGGAATGTGCAAGAGAATGTGATCTTCAACAGCTACCTGTAGCTCTAGGGCTTCGCCTTCGATTGGGAACAAAATATCTTCGTCCGTAAATCGTCCCAACTGCTCGTCTTCTGGATCAACGTAGATTTCAGTGAATTCAAAATCCATTGGCAAGGCTACTGGATCTAAACTCCGCGTTGAAGGCACTGTTAATGTCCCGACCACATGTACGCGTGCAATTACAGCGCGCTGGTCAACCGTTAATTCACCGTCTACTACAAATGGTGTAGCATCTAGGACATCAGCTTCTCTTTTTTGTAAACTTTCTTTTAACATCAATGTTTCTTTAAACATCAATGGATGATCACGATGTTTTAATAATGATTGGACTGTCCATTTTAACAATGCTCGTCATCCTTTCTTTGGTTAAAAATCGGTTGGCGGGCAAAATTCTGTGATTGCCAGCCAAACTGTTCTTGTAATCGATCAACTCGCACCTCTAACCCCAGTGGGCCCTCTTCGGCACCCAATTTAGCTGAGACCTTACTGATAAGTGGGTGATCGAGCGTTTTTTTCAACGTGTGCAAATGCGCCTGGCCGACTTGGTTAAAGCCAAGCAAATGGATGGGCCGCTGCGCTAATGATTGTTCAATATCCGTTTGTTGAATATTCAACAGGACGTATAAACAAACCCGTTGCAAGCGTGCATACGTATATCGCTTTGTTTTAAGTGCCTGTAACAACTCGGCATACCGATTGACTGAATGAATCACCTTTTTGAAACGGTACTCCAAGCCCTCTGACATCTGATAAATCTGCCGAAGTTGGGCAAGGGGTGTACTTTCAATTCGGTATTTCAATAGCGGCCATAGTTGGTCCCAATCCAGATGCGATTGAGTCTGGAGCGCTGTTAAAGTCGAATGCGGCATCACTGGGGCTAACTGTGCCCAGTCATCACCCTTTGTTGCCGCCTGTCGGATAGCACTGGCACTAGCAAATTGTCCCGCGCCAATCGTTTGATCGCCGTGTTGTGCCTGCTCACGCTTAATCGCAAGCAACTGCATTGGCACTTCAAGTTGCGCGTTGGCAACCGCATAACTGACCCCTAAGAGGTGATTGGGTTGATCTAAATTTAAATTTAATTCTGCTTGATAAAACTCATTGAGCTGCGTCGCATAAGTTTTTTGATAATCAATAAACGTCTGTGACTTGGCCTTTAAAGCTAAAATCTGTTGCCCGACTTGCTGATAGTCAAACGTTGGATATTCACTGCCAAACGCTAAGGTCTGACAACCAAGCGCCGCCAATAACTTGACGGCCCCATCAGCAAAACGGTCTGCAGGTTGGACAGCACTGGCAAACGGCAATTCAACGACCATATCAGCACCATTGCTCAAAGCAAGTTGTGCGCGCGTCCATTTGTCCAAAATCGCGGGTTCACCTCTTTGCACATAGTTACCGCTCATGCAGACAATCACTAAATCTGCGTGCGAAGCTGCCCGCGCCTGTTGCAATTGATACCGATGTCCATTATGTAGCGGATTATATTCCGCAATAATCCCCGTAATTCTCATGCGTCCTCCGCCTATTTCACTGCGCTAAAGAACCAACGCACACTATCTTCTTGAACGGCTTCTTGGCCAAAATCAGCACTGACTGATACATTCTTGAACCCAGCAGCTTCTAATGCTGCAACATAATCTACCACCGGATAAGTTCGTTCATGGTGTAATTCATTAAGTTCTTGATAACCGTCAATCTCGTCATCCCAGATAAAAAAGCTGAGATCATGTTCAACTGAATGTGGTACTTCACCTGCGTAACTCGTCCACATGAAGGCCGTTTCTGCCGTCTTATCGTTATACATAAAACCTGGGAAAAGCTCATCCATTTGATAAAGTGAATGGGCATCAAATAGAAATTGACCACCTGGCTCTAAAGTTCGATAAACTTGTTCAAAAACTTGTTGGACATGCGCTAAATCTGGCATGTAACAGATCGAGTCGTCAAAACAAGTGACCGCTTCAAACGTCCCAATTTCGCCTAAGTCAAGCATGTCGCCTTGTAATAAAGGTAACTCGACCTCGGCTTCAGAAGCCTTTTCAGAAGCGATACTCAACATCTCGGCCGATAAATCTAAGCCGACAACCTCTAGCCCTGCTTGTTTTAGCAAGATGGCTAAATCACCAGCCCCACAAGCTAGTTCTAGGACTCGATGTTTATTTTGTAACGTCTGCAACGTGTAATCCCGCCATTGACCATATAATGAATGGTCCATCAAACGGTCATAGACGGTTGCAAAGCTTTGGTAAATCATTCTTCATCCAACCATTCGGAAACATCAACAAGTGGTGCTTGATCCCAAAGTTTTTCAAGGTTGTATAAGGCACGTTCTTCTGGCATGAAGGCATTGACAACGATATCGCCAAAGTCCATCAAGATCCAACGTGAACCCTTTTTACCTTCGATGTGTTTTACGAAAACGCCATTTTCTTCTTCTGCGTCTTCAATGGCGTCAATAATTGCGCCTAATTGACGTTCTGACGTCCCAGTTAACATCACGAAGTAATCAGCTAATAAACTGATGCCTTCCATGTTCATTGCGACGATGTCTTCTGCTCGTTTGCTATCAGCTGCTTGCACAGCAATTTTTAAAATATCTAAACTTTTCACTAAAGTTCTCCTTTATTTGGCTTGAGTCGGTACCCAAGCATTGTATGTGTCGATTGTTTTCGGATAAATCTGCTTCTTGCCCTGAATTAAAAAGGTCAATGTATTTAAGATTTCATACCGCACGCCGGCTGCTAAATCAGCCATTGCTGTCTCACGAGCAGCTTCTGCGCCCGGAAAATTGCGCCCAGGTTCGACAAAATCCGCCACAAATAAAATCTGATCAATCAAGGTCATTTCTGGCGCACCAATCGTATGACGACGCACAGCATTTAAAATCGTTTCATCATGGATTTCTAAATCACGTTCAATGAAATAAGCACCAACAACACCGTGCCAGATGGCATTACCGTAATTGAGTAGTTCTGGATCAAAGCCTTGCGTTTTAATCGCTTCAATGAACGTTTCATCTGGTAATTGCTTAGTATAGTCATGCACTAAACCAGCAATTGCCGCGCGTTCAACATCTGCGCCATTTTTTTGTGCTAATTGAATCGCGGTGGCTTCCACACGCAAACAATGTTCAAATCGGCTTTCAGATAAGTTAGCGGCAACTTTAGCCACTAACTCAGCCCGTGTATACGGCACGATGTTTTCTTGATAAACAAAATCACTCATGATAGAGGCCCTCTTTTTGAATGTATTCAAAGACTGGGTCCGGTAACAAGTACCGCACTGAACAGCCTTGTTGAATCTTATTGCGAATTTGCGTTGAACTGACATCAATTACCGGTGCGTCCACCCATAAGACTGGATACGGCGTTTGTTGAGCATACCCTGTTCGTTTAACACCAACAAATTGGACTAACTGCACTAAATCATCAATTCGATACCAAGTAGGTAAGTAGTCGACCATATCACCGCCAATGATGAAATAATAATCGATTTCAGGGTGTTGTTGTTTTAATGCCACGATCGTATCGTAGGTGTAACTGACACCGCCACGTTCAATCTCCGTTAAATCGAGTTCAAAATGCGAATTGTCAGCGATGGCACGTTCTACCATTGCAACACGGTGTTTTGCTGGTAATGTTTTTTTCTCATCAACGTGCGGTGGATTGGCATCTGGCATAAACAAAATTTTATCGAGACCGAGTTGGCTACGAACTTGTTCTGCCATCACTAAATGACCGATGTGTGGCGGGTTAAATGTGCCCCCCATAATGCCGACTTGCAAGCGATGGCCATCTTCTACAACCAACACGTCCGGTTCAGTCACATGATTTGTCTGCTTTAGCGTTGCACTTTGCATCTGATCACCGCCTTATTAGCGTCCGAGCTTAGTAACAATCGTTGAAATCTTTTGGTATTTTTCTTTCCGTGAAGCTTTATAAATCACCAATGTGCGTCCAATTTTTTGCGCAATTTCGATGCGACTGTCATGTTGTTTTAAGAAGTTGGCTAATTCATCAACGGTCACTTCTGTTGTTTGTAACAAGTTAATCTTAACGAGTTCTCGTTTTTCGATGGCCTCTTCAATTTGTTCGAAATAAGTTTGGCTTAAGCCGTTTTTGCCTAGTTGAAAAAGTGGTTTAGTGGTTTGCGCTAAACCGCGTAAGTAATGTTTTTGTTTGCCTGTTAACACGTGCGATACTTCCTTCCCTAATTAAATTAATGCTTTCCGAATCATGACTGAGACACCTTTAGGCGCATATCCCGCAACCACGACATTTTCTGGTAACGTAATCCAGCCTAACCCAGCAAACACTAAATCACTCTTTTGCTTTGTTGAGAATTCATACCGTTGGAGTTCTGGAAAATCAGCTAAATCTTCTGGATGTGGTGGCTGTAGCATGTCCCCTAATTGCTTAGCGTAGAATTGATCTGCATTTTCAAGTTTAGTCCGGTGAATGTAAAGTTCATTGTCAAAATAACCGACAAAGCCATGCCGTGCACCTTGAATGAAATCAAAACGAGCTAACCCACCCAAGAACAATGTTTGTTGTTCATTTAATTGGTATACTTTTGGTTTAATCCGCTTTTGCGGCGCAATCAACCGTAAGTCTTTATCATGTAAATAATGCGCCATTTGTTGGGCATGCATAATCCCTGGTGTATCAATCAATGCATGATCATCTTCATACAATGGAATATCGATGCGATCTAAAGTCGTTCCTGGGAATTGTGACGTCGTAATCACGTCGCTATCTAAAATCCCAGTTTGCTTGATAATGCGGTTAATCAACGTTGATTTACCAACGTTCGTCACCCCAACAACATAGACATCGCGGCCTTTACGTTCGCGTTCAATCACGGCCAATAATTCATCAACTGAATTCCCTTTTTTAGCACTGACCAACATCGTTTCAACCGGATGTAAGCCATGTTCTTTCGCTTCTTTTTGAATCCAATTGATCACTTTATTTGGGTTAAGAGCAGATGGTAAGATATCAACCTTATTCCCCACTAAAATCACGGGGTTATCGCCGATAAAACGATGTAACCCTGGAATTAAACTCCCGTTAAAATCGAAGATATCGACGACGTTCACGATCAACGCGTCACTGTCGCCAATTTGGTTCAATAAGGCTAAGAAATCATCATCATTTAATTTGATATCACTGATTTCGTTGTAGTGTCGTAATCTAAAACAACGTTGGCAATACAATTGACCCGTTTCCAAGCCTTTTTTAAGCGCTGAATTAGGCGTATAGCCGAGTGCTTCTTTGTCCGTTGTTTGGATGCGAGCGCCACAGCCAATACAAAATAGTTCTTCCTCAGTTTGTTGTGTTTCAGTCATTTAAATCCTCCCGCCAAGTTAAATCTGCGTGTTTTTTTAGTAGTTGTTGCATAATATATTTTTCAAAGAATCGATTAATCGATGTATTCCAGGCATCACTGTCAATAATGGGTTTGACCAATATCGTCCGGACGCCAGCCACATTACCGGCATGCATATCGGTAATCAATTGATCGCCGACCATCACCACTTCATGTCGCGAAAGGCCAAGCTGCTTCTTCGCTTTGGTAATCCCAGTTGCCAATGGCTTGTTCGCCCGAGCAATGAATGGTAATTGCAATTCACTGAGCGCGCGTTGCACGCGATCATGGTTGTTATTTGAAACAACCATCACGGTGATTTCGGCAGCTTGCATCTGTGCTAACCAAGCTTTTAACTGTGGTGTGCCATCGGGGTTATTCCACGCAATTAACGTATTATCTAAATCCGTTAAAACGGCCTTAATCCCTTTTGCCTTAAGTTGTTCTGGTGTTAAGTCGTAGATGGCATTGACCATCCAAGTTGGCTTGAAATTCTTTAGCATGTACTGTCCCCTCGACTTTAATGTGCTTTCATCAACAGCTTCTTGCGCTTTGCTACACTTATCAAATCGGCGCTTGCAGCGCCAACTCGCTAAGTTAGGCAAATGCTCGGAAGCTAACCGTGGATGACGCACTTCTTTTCTTTAACGTGCTTTTCAAACCATATTCCTGTGCCTAGCGACACAAGTCAAACGATTGCTTGCAGCAATCATTCGCCTTGTTAGACTAGTGCTCGGAGTATACCAGGTTTGAACGCACTTCTTTTCTAACGTGCCTCAGTAGGCGTATTTTTGCGGCTAGCGACGTCCGTCAAACGACCAACAAGTTGGTCATTCGCCAGACTAGGCTAGTCCTCGAAATATAACCGCCTACTGACGCACTTCTTTTTAATCTAGTCACTGATTAATTATAGGGTATTTGACACCAAATTGCACCTTTACGCGGTTAATTTCCATAATTTCCAACTAATTCCTAATCCATTTAAATCCATAAGTCAAACTAATCGACTTTTAGCCCCAACTCTGGTACGTTTAAAGAAATTGAGAGGATGTGTTTGTTATGGAAAAATTCGGTTTTAATCACTTTGGCGGCCCTGACGTTTTCGAACGTTTCGATCAGCCTCAACCAACTCCAAAGGACAACCAAGTCCTCATTAAAGTGCTCGCTGCTGGATTGAATCCATACGATGTTGCACTACGGAATGGTTCACAAGATTCAGTGCGCCCATTACCCTTCCCAATCTTTCCTGGTACAGATGTGGTTGGTGAAATCGTTGAACTTGGTGCTGACGTCGATGATTACCGCGTTGGCGAAATCGTCATCAATCACCGATCAATGGGTGCTTATAGCGAATACGTAACGGCTAGTACTGCGAAGATTCTCCGTAAGCCAGCCAGCATGAGTATCGCTGAAGCAGCCGGTTTACCCAGTGCCGGCATCACTGCTTACAATACGCTGATGCACTTCACAAACTTTAAACACGGCGATACAATCGCTATTATGGGTGCCAGTGGTGCCGTTGGTAGTTTACTCGTTCAATTAAGCTTAGCAGCTCATTTAAACGTGATTGCAATTGCCAATAGTGCTAACCTAGACTATCTGCGCTCATTCGGTGTCCAAGAAGTAATTGCTTATGATCAGCCATCTGACTTCGAACGACTTGCGCAGACCGCTAAAATCGGTATCAACTTAAGTCGCGATCCAGAATCAACTGAACGCCTCAATAACTTAGTTGCACCAGGTGGCACATTCACTTCAACGACCATCTTACCAACAGACGATCAACAACGCGCTGACATCAATTACCAATCTGTCTATCCGCGTAAGGATTATGCAGATTTAACCGCCTTACAAGATTTAAATGAATTGATCGATCAAGGTTTACTACACAATACCGTCTTCAAGACGCTCCCATTTACTTTGGAAGGCATTATTGAAGGCCACAAGCTCCTTGAGAGTCATCATGCCCCAGGTAAGATTGTTATTAGCCACTAATTTTATAATGATAAAAGAAAGAGTCTAGAACAAAACGAAGTTTTGTCCCAGACTCTTTTTTTGATCTTTAATTATTTGTTTAATGCAGCTTTAGCAGCTTCAACAACTGATGTAAATGCAGCAGCATCGTTAACAGCTAAGTCAGCTAACATCTTACGGTTCATGTCGATTTCAGCGACTCTTAAACCGTGCATTAATTGGCTGTATGAGATGTTGTTCATACGAGCAGCAGCATTGATACGAGCAATCCATAACTTACGGAAGTCACGTTTACGTTGACGACGATCACGGAATGCATAACGGTATGAAACCATTACTTGAGTATTTGCTGATTTGAATAATAAATGTTTAGCGCCGCGATAACCCTTGGCTAATTTTAAAATCTTTTTACGACGTTTGCGCGTCACTGTTCCACCTTTAACACGTGGCATAAGAATTTCCTCCTTGAATAACAAACAACGTCAAAGCGTTGCTGTACTGATCTAATTTTTGCTTGAATCCGAAAATGCTATGGCTTATTTAAGGCCTGATAACATTTGACGGATACGTCTCATATCGCTATTTGAAACCATTCCAGATTTTCTTAATTGACGACGTTGTTTCTTAGTCTTGCCGTGGAAACGGTGACTTGTGTAGGCGTGGCTGCGTTTTAGGCCGCCATTACCTGTACGTTTAAAACGTTTTGCTGAAGCACGGTGTGTCTTAAATTTTGGCATGATATTTCCTCCTAATAAATCAGAAACAGATTTTTTATTTTTGGTCCTTTAGCGGTTCTAACATTAAGAACATGCTACGGCCATCCATTTTAGGACGTGCTGTAACTTTAGCGATGTCCTCTGTTTCTTTAGCAAGTCTTTCCAATACACGTTGCCCAATTTCTTTATGCGTAATTGCGCGCCCCTTGAAACGAATAGAAGCTTTCACTTTATCGCCTTTGCCAAGGAACTTACGTGCATTGTTCAACTTAGTATTAAAATCATTTTGTTCAATTGTGGGACTAAGACGAACCTCTTTGAGGTTAATGGTTTTCTGCTTCTTACGAGCGTCACGTTGTTTCTTTTGAAGCTCGAAACGGTACTTACCATAGTCCATAATACGAGCAACGGGTGGTTTTGCGTTTGGTGAAACCAAAACAACATCCATATTAGCTTGATCAGCTAATGCAATTGCATCTTGAGTACTCTTAATACCAAGTTGTTCGCCATCTTGAGCAATCAAACGCAATTCTCGTGCACGAATACCATCGTTAACCATCAAATCTTTTGCTATGACTCTTCACCTCCATAAAGTTTAGAGAGAAAATGCAGCTAAGTAATAAAAAAAGCGGCCCTCTCATAACAGAAAGGCCCGCTTGTTCGGTTACTTAGTTCGTCCGAATTAGAAACTATCAGCCCAGAGACATCAAGTGTCTACTAAGGCGAGAAGCGGGAACTTCTGCTTTATTTCTCAACGAAAATAAGTATACTCGGTTAGGAATTTAAAGTCAAGGAAATCCCGCATTTAAATTTACGTGTACTTAGTTGCCGTAATGATTGTCCACTAAGTGCGTGGCTTTTACTTCGTCAATGTTGTGTGTACCAGCTAATTGCATGACTAATTCTAATTCTTTTTGCAAGTAGTTAAAGACACTTTGTACCCCTTGTGCACCGCCAAGTGCTAATCCGTAAATGACTGGGCGCCCGATTGCAACGATGTCTGCCCCTTCAGCCAATGCTTTAAAGACGTGTTGACCACGACGCACACCACTATCAAAGACGATTGGTACCCGTTTATTAACTGCCTTAGCAACGACGTGTAATGAATCAAAGGCTGCAGGGCCACCGTCTAATTGACGACCACCGTGGTTGGATACCCAAATCCCTTTAGCACCGGCTTGAAGTGCAATTTCAACGTCTTCTGCTGTTTGAATCCCTTTAACAAAGACTGGTAAATGTGTGTATTCAGAAATGAATTCAACATCTTTAGGGTTCAAACGTTGTTTAGCTGATTTGTAGACGGCATCCATTGTTTGGCCCACACCTGTTTGGTAAGCTTCAACGATTGGTAACCCGACTGGGAATGTAAAATGATTGCGTTTATCGGTTTCGCGGTTACCACCAACTGTGGCATCAGCTGTTAAGACAATCGCTTTAACGTTATGCGCCATCGCTTCATCTAAAATCTTACGATTGATATCGTTGTCCTTACTCATATAGAGTTGGAACCATTGCGGTGCGCCATCTGCTGCGGTTGCCATATCATCGATACTTGCTGACGCAAATGAACTCATGGTTAAGATTGAACCGTAATCAGCCACACCTTTAGCGGTTGCCGCTTCCCCTTTAGTATTCACTAACTTATGAGCTGCAACAGGTGCCATAATGATTGGTGATGTTAAGTGATCGCCAAAGATTTCGGTAGTTGTATCTGGATTTTCGATATCTTGTAAAACCCGTGGTGCGATGTATTTGTGATTAAATGCCGTAATATTTTCGTTAATGGTATAAAGATCACCCGCGCCACTGTAAATATACCCAAAGCCACCCTTGGGAACAACTTCGCCGGCTTCTTTTTCCAAGTCATAGAGGTTAATAATGTCCAATGGTTGCTCTGCTGAACCTGCTTGATATTTTTCTATCGTCATAATAACGCCTCCCATTAATCAACGATTGGAATCGTTTACATATTTATTATACCGCTTTTTTAGTTGTGCGCAATTAAAAAAACAAAAAAAAGTCCGAAATGTCAAAATAACATTTCGGACGTTTTAATAACCGCTTATAGGTTGATTGTTTTGTGATCTTTACCATCGCGACTGTAGTTACCAACTTCAGCAACGATTGCATCTACAAACATGTCTGAAGCTTCTTCAGCAGCGTTTTCTTCACCGTATTTACGGACAGAAACCGTTGCGTCAGCAACTTCTTGATCCCCAACAACTAATGTATAAGGAATCTTGCTTGTTTGGGCTTCACGAATCTTATAACCCATCTTTTCATTACGATCATCAATGCGCACACGTAAACCATGTTTGATCATCGCATCTTTGACGTTCTTTGCATAATCATAATGTAATTCATTCTTAACGGGAATAATCACAGCTTGAGTTGGTGCTAACCATGTTGGGAAAGCGCCCTTGTAGATTTCTGTTAAGTAAGCTGTGAAACGTTCCATCGTTGATACTAAACCACGGTGAATCATAACTGGACGGTGCATTTCGCCATCTTCGCCAACATATTGTAATTCAAACCGTTCTGGCAACATGAAGTCTAATTGGATTGTTGAAAGTGTTTCTTCATTGCCCATAGCTGTCTTCGTTTGAACATCCAACTTAGGACCGTAGAAAGCAGCTTCGCCTTCAGCTTCAACGTAATCTAAACCAAGATCATCCATAGCACCTTTTAACATCGTTTGTGCTTTGTTCCACATTTTATCATCAGCATAGTACTTTTCGGTATTAGCAGGATCGCGGTAGCTCAAACGGAATGTATAATCGTTGATATTGAAGTCTGAGTACACTTCAATCATTAATTTCAAAATTGACTTGAATTCATCTTGAATTTGGTCAGGACGAACGAATGTATGTCCATCATTTAAAGTCATTTCACGCACCCGTTGTAACCCTGAAAGCGCACCTGATTTTTCATAGCGGTGCATCATCCCTAGTTCAGCTAACCGAATTGGTAATTCACGATATGAACGTGGGTGGTGTTTGTAAACTTGGATATGTGATGGGCAGTTCATTGGGCGTAATTCAAGCATTTCGCCATCGCCCATATCCATTGGTGGGAACATGTCCTCACGGTAGTGATCCCAGTGACCTGATTGTTTGTACAAATCTAAGTTCGCTAGAATTGGTGTGTAAACATGTTCATAACCATTGGCAACTTCTTTATCAATGATGTACCGTTCGATTGAACGTCGGATGGTAGCACCATTTGGCAACCAATAAGGCAAGCCCGCACCAACCTTAGGATCAACAAAGAATAAGTCTAATTGGTTCCCAATCACACGGTGATCACGTTCTTTAGCTTCTTGACGACGCTGTAAGTCAGCATCTAAGTCAGCTTGTTTGTTGTAAGCTGTTCCGTAAATCCGTTGTAACATCTTATTACTTGATTTACCTTGCCAATAAGCGCCGGCAACCGATAAGAGTTCAAAGACCTTAACGTCGCTCACTTTAGCTAGCATTGGTGCTAACCCAAAATCAGCAAAATCGCCTAATTTGTAAACTAAGACTTGGTCTGTTTCCATTTCATCTAATAATGCTAATTTGTAAGTTTGCCCAGCAAATAGTGTTTTAGCAGCAGCTTTGTCTAAGCTGACACGTTCGATTGCCCCGCCAGCTTGGATTAACTTGCTCATTGCTTTTTTAATGTCTGGTAAGTCGGTCACAGCTACTTGACCAGCTTCGTTTTCGGTATCATAGAAGAAGCCATCTTCAGTTGCATGTACTTCGCCGAATTGCATCTCGGGATAAGCACGGTTCAACGTTGCAGCTAAAACAAAGGCTGCCGTATTCCAAATTGCCATCAAATCGGTTGCTTTGTCGTCTTTAGTGATGATTTCAATTGCCCCATCTTCTAAAATTGGTTGCTGTAAATCAACTAATTCACCGTTCAATTTACCGGCAATTGCCTTTTTAGCTAAGCTTGTACTAATTGATTTAGCAACATCTAAAAGACTTGTTGCTTGTTCAAATGCCTTTTGAGCACCATCTGGAAAAGTTAATTGAATCTCTGCCATTACTATTCACTCCTTCTAATTTGTCATCAACAATAAAAAAAGTCCCTGAGACGCACGAATTGTGCAGCTCAGGGACGAATTAATTTCGCGGTTCCACCCAGATTGAGACCCCAACATTTGGTTCTCCAACTTTAAGCGTCTATAACGGAAACGACCCGATCAGTTGTATTGCCTTTGAAAGTGGTCAATTAAATGGGGGTGAAAAACTTTCAGCTATGTTTTTCTCTCTGCGATGGTTCATTTAAAAGGTGTCTTTCATCATTGATTGATTCTATTAAAACACTTAATTGCTTTTTTAGCAAGCCTAAATTACTAAGGTTGTAAGCGGCGATTTTGACCACCAACTTCAATTTCTTGCGCTAAATAGCGCACACGTTGCATGATGCGGGCCGCTTTAACCGGTTCGTCTCCTTGGTTGCTAGTTGTCAAATGCGTCTCTAATTCAGTCATTGTGAAGTTTGAACTGAAGAAGGTGGCGAGTTGTTCTTGCATTCGATATTGCAAAATAATGCCAAGTACTTCATCCCGAACCCACGCACTCATTGCATCAGCACCGATATCATCAATCATCAGAATCGGTGCTTTTTTTATCACGTTGACCTTTTCTAACACATTGTTTTGCCCAATTGCATTCTTCATCTCCACTGCAAATGTCGGGAAATGAATCAACGTGGTTTCAAACCCGGATAACGCCAGTTCGTTTGCAATCGCACCTAACAAGTAAGTCTTGCCAACCCCGAATTGCCCGCTAAGGTACAAGGCTTGGTGAAAATCATGGGGTGCTTGCCGATAAGCCCCGATAAACGCGGTAGCTTTGATCAATGCGTCAAACCGATTGGTTGGATCGTATGAATCAATCTTGGCCTGTTCAATATCGCGCGGCATATTAATTGACTTCACTCGTGCATGCAAGGCAGCTTGTTCGCGCTCTTGTAATAAACTTACCGTAGGCTCATAACTGACATCGATAAAATGGTTATTTAAGACTAACTTTGGCGCATAACCCGGTGCCAAAGTGGTTTGCCCATTAGCTAACTTCTTCTTTTCGATGACGTATTCGTAAATTTTAGCGGCACTACGCGTGACCGTTTCTTGTGATAAGCGGTCTTTGTTAGCTTGTATAAATGCTTGGACATCGGAATCGTTCAAGGCATCTTCGACCAATTTATTAAACTGTTGGTTTAACTTTTGCCGATTCATGTAATCCGTCAAATCTTTACCCATATTTTCCATTACGATTCCCGCCCCTCACGAATTTTTTTCAACGCCGCTTCTAGTTCATGCTGATGCTCAGGTGTGGTTGTTTCTTTTGGCGCTTGATAATCTGGTTTAGCCCATTTAGGTACTGGTTCTTTTTTAGTTTTATTCTGATAACGCGTTTGGCGATTGTTTTGCACCTTTGCCGTCTGTTTGGTTTGGAAATCGCGAATCTGCAAAATCGCATCCGCTGCCGTCTTAACCCCTTGTTGAGCCCACTGGTTCGCAATCCGATCGACTAGCGCCTGAGTGAGCCCATCATATTGCGTAATGATATAAACGACCAAAATATTGAGCACATCATTGTTAAAGATATAGCGGTTTTGCAAGTCCTTTAACGCCCGGATTTCATTTTTAGCGACAAAGCCGTGGTTCTTTTGTTTCAAGTATTCGAGATAATCAACTGGCAAGTAGCCCTGACTTTCTGTTAGCCACTGCAATTCCTGTTCGTTAAAGCCGGCTTTTTGCCATTCTTTTTGTAACTCGGCTAACGGTTTTTGCGTTGTTGTAGCAGCTGGCGTTTGCCGGTTACTCTGACGTCGTGTGTAATTGTTCAAGACGTTCTGTTCGAGCGCTGCCATATTAATCGTACTGTCAGCAACATTCATCGTCAAGCCAATCAAACGCGCTAAGTCCATCTCATCTAGACCATAGAAATAATGGAGATTAAACAAGCCCTGTTCATTTTTGAGAATTTGATCCGTATCAATCTGGTATTGCGCCGTTGCATCTTGTAATAGGTCCCAATCAAAAGTCCGCAACTCAACCGAGGTAAACTGCGGTGTGCTAGCTGCTTTTTGTTGATACATTGCCTTAGTTTCAGCCACACTGCTTGGCACGTTCGTCAATAAATCGTTTTGCACATGGAAAACGGTCAAGAAATTCTTAGTGACCTCTTGATAATCCTTGGCGTAAACCGGTCGTAGCTTGAAATAGTCACGGAGTTCCACAAACCGTGTTTCGCGGACCGCTTCGAACAATGCCACACTTAACAAATCATCGTTAAAAAAAGCTTGTGGTTGCAATGGCGCATACAGTTCATACACCAACTTGCGGCCAGTTCCCTCATTTTTTTGATACGTCCGCATTAAACCAAGTGCTTCCAATTTGCTGCGGCTGTCATAAAAAGCAGGTAAATCAACACTCAACAGATTTAACAAAGTCGCATGTGTTTGAAAATGTTGTTCCGTTTCTTTCTTGGTTTGACTCCATAACAAAAGATAGAGACTGTAAGCAACAGCCCCCATCAATGGTTGATATAAGTAAGTGACGACTGTTTGATCGAAATCGGTCAAATAGTTAGCTTTTGTCACTGAAAAGCCGTCTTTTGGACTCAAAAAATCAAATGCATCTGACATCGGCTAACCCCTCTTCCTTAATTCGATTTCTTCGTCTTTTCTTTATTCATCATTTCTTGTAATTCACTCATAAAGACATTCATATCCTTGAATTCGCGATAAACACTGGCAAAGCGAATGTAGGCAATCTGATCAATATCTGGTAACAAGCGCATCACGTATTCTCCGACGGCTTGTGAAGAGACTTCGTTTTCACCCAATGAGCGAATCTTATTCTCAACTTCATCAACTACTTCAGTCATTTGCTCCATTGTAACGGGGCGTTTTTCAGCAGCACGAATTAGCCCGCGCAATAATTTATCACGGTTGAATTCTTCGCGCGTTCCGTTTTTCTTGATTACCAACAATGGGGTTTGTTCCACTCGTTCGAACGTTGTAAACCGGAAACGACAATTCTCACACTCACGGCGACGACGAATCACTCGCCCTTCATCCGTGGGACGACTATCAATTACCCGCGAACTATTCTGATGACAATGTGGACATAGCATAATGACACCTTCTTATCTTTTGATTAATTCGTTTCAAATTCAATCCAATTTTAAAACAATTAGTATAACAGTAGTATAACATGCCAGGCAAGCAGGCTAAACAAAAAATGTATCAGTCTCAAGGCATTTCGCCTTTTCCAAACAAAAAAGCGGTCGAACAGAATAATCTGTTCGACCGCTTGTATTACTTGTTATGACACAACTGTTGTAACAACGCCAAAACACGTTGCCGCAACATTGCAGGTGTGCCTTGATTATCAATCACGAAATCCGCTCGCGCTTTTTTGGTCGCCAAATCACTTTGACTATCAATTCGCGCATTTGCCTGTTCTATAGTCAATTGGTTACGCGCCATCAAACGTTGCAATTGTGTTTTACGTTCAACGTAGACAACTGCAACACCATCGCAATATTGCTCGTAGTGTTGTTCATATAACAGTGGCACATCCAACACAACCAGCGGTGCATCTGCTGCTTGCATCTGTTGTTTAATGGCTGTCAAAATAGCGGGCCCAGTAATCGCATTTAACTGAGTCAAAGCCTCTGGGTTACCGAAGACTTGCTGGCCCAACATAGGCCGATCAACTTGACCATTTTTGACAACTGCTTCGCCAAAGGCTGCTTGCAATTGTGCCTGTACCGATTTATTAGTCGCTAATACCTGATGAGCAACTTGATCAGCATCAATCACCGGGATTCCCTGTTCTTTAAACAATGCCGCAACAGTCGACTTCCCACTGGCAATGCCACCCGTTAAACCTAGAAAATACGTCATTGAACCGCTTCTCTCTTAATCTGACACCGCGGACAGAAATGCGTGCCACGCTGTGCTACTTTAATTTTCTCAATCGGAGTCTGGCACCGATCACACGGTTGCCCTTTCTTACCATAGACGTGCAACATATCCTGAAAGGCCCCAGCGTGACCCGCCGCGTTTAAGAACGTATTGACTGTTGTCCCACCGTTATTGGTTGCCAGTTCTAACTCTGTGATGATTTCATCATGCAAACGATCTGTTTCAGCTTTCGTCAATAAATTCGCCGGTGTTTCTGGGTGAATCTGGCTCAACCACAACGTTTCGTCCACATAGATATTCCCAAGACCCGTTACAATTTTTTGATCCAGCAACAGTGGTTTAATCGCTTTTTTATGTTTCTGTAACGCCTGATAGAAGGCGGTTTTCTTAAACGTTGTTGGGGTTGGTTCAACCCCTAAGTCCTTCAATCCAGAAACAGTGTTTTCTTGACCCGTTTCAATTAATAACATTCGGCCAAACTTACGTGAATCAAGATAACGTAACTGTTGTCCATCTGTAAATGTCCAAATCACATGCGTGTGCTTAGTCATTGGTACGGATTGATCATCAACTTCGTATTTGCCTTCCATCCGCAAATGACTCACAACAGTTAAGTTTTGATCGAAACGAATCAATAAATACTTACCGCGTCGATCAACACCGATAATTTGGCGTCCAACAAGACCTTCAACAAAAACATCGTCTGGATTACTGATAATTTTCGACCAGCGAATCTCAATTGCTTGAACCGTCTTACCGACCACTAATTGTTCCAATCCGCGGCGCACATTTTCAACTTCTGGTAATTCTGGCATTGTGTGTCCCCTTATTTCTTAATATCGTACCAAGTTGGTCCAAAGCCACTTTCAACTTTCAGCGGCACCGCTAATGAAACCGCAGAATCCATGACACTTGGTACTAATTTTTCTAACATTGGTATTTCTGATTCTGGTGCTTCAAAAATCAATTCATCATGTACTTGTAAAAGCATCTTGGCTTGTAATCCTGCCTTCTTCAGTTCCGCTTGCATCAAGATCATTGCCATCTTAATAATATCAGCGGCACTCCCTTGAATTGGGGTATTCATTGCCGTGCGTTCTGCAAATGAGCGCAAATTGAAGTTTTTAGCGTGAATATCTGGTAAATAGCGACGCCGATGGAAGAGCGTTTCAACGTAGCCTTCTTCGCGCGCCTTCTTCACGATATCTTGCATGAATTGATGAACACCTGGATACTGTTCAAAATACGCTTCAATAAAGCGTTTAGCTTCAGCCCTTGTGATCCCAATATTTTGTGATAAGCCATAGTCACTAATCCCGTAAACAATCCCGAAATTAGTTGCTTTCGCTTGGCGCCGCATATCTGGTGTCACTTCATCAGCGCTCGATAAGCCAAAAATCTTCATCGCAGTATTCGCATGGATATCGCGGTCTTCCTTGAATGCCTCTTGCATATTGGCATCCCCCGAAATGTGGGCTAAAACTCGTAATTCAATTTGGGAGTAATCAGAAGCAAACATCTGCCAACCCGGTTGACTTGGGACAAACGCTTGGCGAATCTTACGGCCTTCCGCTAGACGGACTGGAATATTTTGTAAGTTGGGATCAACCGATGACAAGCGACCAGTCTGCGTTAAGGTTTGCAAGTAACGCGTATGCACCTTATTATCTTGATGAATTGACTTCAATAATCCTTCGACATACGTTGACTGAATCTTAGCGATTTGGCGATAATCCAAGATGGTTTGGACAATTGGTGCGTCTTTTTTAAGTTGTTCCAAGACATCCACCGCCGTTGAATAGCCGGTCTTGGTCTTCTTAATCACTGGTAACCCCATCTTTTCGAATAGAATGACGCCCAGTTGCTTAGGCGAATTGATGTTAAACGTTTCGCCAGCTTCCGCATAAATCTTTTCTTCCAAAATCTTCAGCGTTTGACTGAACTCGCCCCCCATTTGTTGTAGGCGACTTGCATCAACTCGAATCCCGGTGATTTCCATATCCGCTAAAACTAGCGCTAATGGCAATTCCATATCCGTGAATAAATCGAATTGTTGATGTTTTTTTAATTGTTCTGTCAATTGTGGTGCTAATTTGTAAATAGCTGCTGCTTTTTGAATCAGATGTTGATAAAGCACGGTTGGATCGACAGGGACTGCACGTTTAGCCCCCTTGCCATAAACAGCTTCATCTGTTTGGACATTTTGATACTGA
Source organism: Latilactobacillus curvatus JCM 1096 = DSM 20019 (assembly GCF_004101845.1). Taxonomy (NCBI): domain Bacteria; kingdom Bacillati; phylum Bacillota; class Bacilli; order Lactobacillales; family Lactobacillaceae; genus Latilactobacillus; species Latilactobacillus curvatus. The sequence continues at coordinate 976,226 of NZ_CP026116.1, forward strand.
TGTAAATTTGCAACCGTTCCAAGATCATTACTGTTATTCGTTGTATTCAACAAATAAGACGCTAATAGTAAGTCAAATTGAACCCCCGCTAAGTGAATCCCTAAGCGATTCACCGCAACCTGATTGCGTTTCACGTCAAAAACTGCTTTCGGACGTTTAGCATCTTCTAACCACGTTTTTAAAACCGATTCTGTCAAGAGTGTTACGTCGTCGCTGACATACCAGTGGTCTGGTCGGCCAATGTAAAAGCCAATCAAGTCTGCTGTATGGTAATTGTCGGTTAACATTTCGATGCCAAACGCAACGTTTTCAGTGGTTGTCACGACATCGGCGATGTTATCAAGGGTTAATACTGTAAATTGATAGTCTTCAGTAGCCGTGGGTTCAACTGGTGCAACATCTAATTGATTTAGAAACGACTTGAAGTTCATTTCTTGGTAAAAAGCAACCAAAGCTGCCATATCAGGTCCGTTGTACACCACATCGTCTAAGCCAATCGTAATTGGCGCGTCACGTTTAATGGTTGCCAGTGTCTTACTCGTGAAAGCTAGGTCGCGATCTTCAATCAAATGTTCTTTCAATTTACTCTTTTTCATTTCATCGACATGTTCATAGACACCTTCAATGTTTCCAAATTCCGTAATCAATTTAAGCGCAGTCTTTTCCCCGACCTTTGTCACCCCGGGATAATTATCAGAGGTATCGCCCATCAATCCTTTTAAATCGATAATTTGGCTTGGTTCTAAACCGAGTTTTTCTTGAACGTGTTCAGGGGTATACGCTTCAATTTCATTGACCCCTTTAACAGTGATGTTAACGGTTGTCTGACTAGTCGTCAATTGAGTTAAATCGCGATCACCAGTGACGATATCGACCGTGAAACCATCAGCTTCTGCTTGTTTAGCAAGTGTACCAATGATATCGTCCGCTTCGAAATTAGCGAGTTCATAAGACTGAATACCATATGCTGTTAAGAGTTCTCTAATATAAGGAAATTGTTCCGTTAATTCAGGTGGCGTTTTTGAACGGCCCCCTTTGTAGTCGGCAAATTGTTCGGTTCTAAAAGTGGTTTTGCCCGCATCAAAAGCAACTAACACGTGTGTTGGTTCAATCTTTTTCAGAATAATATCCAACATATTCTTGAAAGCATAAATCGCATTAGTGTGCAGTCCTGCCTGATTGGTGAAATGGTCTAAAGCTTGGTGCATTGCAAAAAAAGCACGAAATGCAACACTATTGCCGTCGACTAATAATAATTTTTTTTGAGAACCCATGTTGTTCCTCCTACATTCGTAAAGTGACTAGCTCTATTCTAACAAAGAAAGTGACGCGCGTCATTATGCGCGACCGTTGCTAATCGCACAAAAAAAGGCCGCAACAAATGGTTGCGGCCTTTTTTAACGTTTATTTTGCTTCTGGGCGATCCATGTTCATTGATGCCATGCGACCAAAGATTTTTTTGCTTTGGTCGATTGTTGCGCCAACAGTATCTTGGCCGATTTCATTTTGTAAATCTTTGTACAAGTCTACGTAATAGAACAAGAGATGACGATAAACTTCCAAACCCTTTTCCGTCAAATGAACACGACGAATGCGTTGGTCATTTTCATCAGATTGTTCTGCGATAAAAGCCATCTTACGTAATGAACGACATTGACGTGAAATCGCTGAACGACTCACTTGCATCTTATCTGCCAATGCACTGTTAGTTGTTTCATTATTCGCATTTTGAATCTCGTGCATCACTAAAAATTGGTCGAAAGATAAACCGTATTTTTGGCTTTCACGACTCATTGATTCGCTAAGGTTGTTAATCAACCACCGGTATAAACCTGCGAATTCCATAAAATCTGCTGATGTGCTACCGAGTAAATCGGTGTTATTACTCGTATCCATTTCTATTCCTCCTACATGCTGAAACTTTCAGTATCAATAGTTAACCATCGATAAGTTTCATACTCACACTATTCAGTACTTCAATTCTTCCGTGTTCTAAGATAGCCGATCTAAATAATACTTAGTCAGCTAATCTTAACCGTACTTCGATTTAAAGCAATATAAATAGTCTATAGTATTAAATTATATATTTCAACTAACTTTCACTAATAATCATCAACAACGTTCATTATGAGTTGCCCTGACAACCTTTATTAAATATAATTTATTATTTATTTTACCAAAACAATCCACGAAGTAAAAAATACAGCCTCAAAAAAGGCTGTATTTAAAATTACTTAATAATTGTGATTGTAATATGACGACGCCCCCAACTCTTACATGCCGCAACAGTTGGAAAATGAACATCAATAATGTGACCTTTAATCGCGCTACCCATGTCACCAGCAATTGCATACCCGTAACCAGGTACCAAAACAAGTGAGCCTAATGGAATGACACTAGGATCAACGGCGATACAATTTGGGTTTTTAGTTAAATCAATTCCAGTTGCACCAAAATGGCTCAAACCAGGTTCGGCAGTTGAATAAGCCGTTGCTTGCACTTGAATCGCTTGTCCGGCCTTGCCATCAGCAGCGCTTGCTAAATCGGCTTGCTGGGCATTTGTGTCCACAACTGGTGCAATTGGCGCTTGTGTTGCTTCGTCGGCCGCTTTTTTAGCTGCTTCAGCCGCTTTGGCTTCAGCTTCTTCACGTGCTTGTTCTTCTGCTTTTTCTTTAGCAATTTTTGCAAGATCCGCTTGGCTTTGACTTAAATTATTCTTTAAGCCAGCCACTTGTTGTTCCAGTTCGACAGATTGTTGATCCAAACTGCTTCGTTGTTCATCAAGTTCTGTCTTGCTAGCTTGTAACTTATCTTGAATGGCTTGTGTATCACGGTAACTCTGTGCTAATTCATCCATATTATGGTTGTCAGCACTTTGAAGAACCGTCAATGTGTAAGCCCGGTTGAAGAAATCACTCAAAGAATCAGCTGACAATAGTGCGTTGACAACGTTGCGGTCATCGGCTGTTCGTTGAAGTGATTGCAAGCGTTCCTTAGCATAGCTTTTACGTTTTGCTAAAGTGGCTTGTTGCTTTTTCAAAAGCGTTTGTGCTTGTTCGATATTTTTTTCGTTATCCTTAATCTTTTCCTTTAAGGCATTAATTTCTTGATACTTCGCATTCACGCTCGTTAAAGTGGCTTGAATCTTCGAATTTGTATCATCAATACTTTTTTGGGTACTGCTTTCTTGGGCTTGTAATTCGCTCAAACTGGCAGCACTAACAGATGTGCCCATCGTAACCATTGCAACTAAACAGGTAACAACAGCTAACGCTAGTTTTCTAAATCGCATCTTGTTAAACTCCTCCATTCATAACTCAGACTTGATTATACGCAACAATCCCCGCAAGAAGATTGCAGATTAATGACGTTATATTACAGTTTGAAGACATTTATAATTTTTGTGTAATAAAAACCCACTTGTAACCGCCGACAAACCAAATACTTCCAATAGAAAAAGCTACCACAAAAGTAAATTTTGTGATAGCTTTTTGACTTTATACTTAGATTTTAATTAAAGGACTAACCTTTAATCCGAACCGCGCGGGCCATTTCACGATCTTGTTCTTTTCGTTTCAGTGTTTCGCGCTTATCGTATTCCCGTTTCCCTTCACCAACGCCGATTAAAACTTTGGCAAAGCCGTGTTTCAAATAAACCCGTAACGGCACAATCGTAATCCCCTTATTCTTCGTTAAAGCACCAATCTTGGTAATTTCCTTCTTGTGCAACAATAGCTTCCGGTTGCGCAATGGGTCATGATTAAACTGATTGCCTTGTTCATAAGGGCTGATATGGACATTTTCGAGATAGGCTTCTCCTTTACGGACGCGGGCGAACCCATCACGTAAGTTGATTTTGCCCTTACGGACCGATTTAATCTCGGTACCAGTGAGCACTAAGCCTGCTTCGAATGTTTCCAAAATATTATAATCGTGACCAGCTTTTTTATTCTGTGCAATTAAATTTGCTGGTTTTTGAGGATGTTTCTTTGCCATTCAATCACCTACTTTTTAAAAGTACGTTTTTGTGAGTCCTTGTTCGCAGCTGGGCGTCTTGGATGATTGTTTTTCTTTTGATCACCACGACGTTGACCGCCTTTTTCATGATCACGTGGGCGTGCTGGACGCTTTGGTCGTGCTTCAATCTTGCTTAAGATTTCAGCCGAAGCCAATGGCACTTCTTCACCGGCTAATAATTCAAAGTCCACTGAGTGGGCATCTAAATCAACATTCGCGACCTTGACCCGTACTGGTTGGCCAATGCGGAACATCTTATGCGTTCTTTCACCGACAAGGGCTAATTGGCTTTCAACAAAGCTATAGTAGTCATCTTTCATCTGTGAGATGTGGACGAGGCCTTCAACCGTGCTTGGTAATGCGATAAACATCCCAAAGCTGGTAACAGAACTAATCACAGCGTCGTATTCATTACCGACCTTATCAAGCATGTATTCAGCCTTCTTAAGATCAACGACTTCCCGTTCAGTATCGATTGAGCGACGTTCTTCAAGGGATGTTTGTTCTGCGATTGGTTGTAACTTAGGTGCCCATTTTTCTTTTTCTTCAATCGTCATCCCATTTGTGGCATAACTATGAATCAAACGATGAACCATCAAATCAGGGTAACGACGGATTGGAGACGTGAAATGCGTGTAGAATTCCGCACCCAAACCAAAGTGACCAAGGGATTCATCAGAATAATGTGCTTGTTGCATACTTCTTAATAACATCGTTGTAATAATCGGTTGTTCAGGTTGACCTTCAATTTGCGTCAAGACTTCTTGGAGCATCATTGGCGTCACTTTCTTACTTGAACCGTGTGCTTGAATCCCATAAGCCGTGATAAATTCAAAGAAATTCTTCATCTTATCAGCATCTGGTGTTTCATGAATCCGGTATAAGAAAGGTGCATTAGCAGTACTGTAATGTTCTGCAACCGTTTCATTAGCAGCCAACATAAATGATTCAATCATGCGTTCTGAAAGACCGCGTTGGCGTAATTCGATGTCGATGGCCTTGCCATTTTCATCAACGATAATCTTAGCTTCGTCTTCTTCGAAATCAATTGCACCACGGTTATGACGCTTCTTCAAGAGAATTTCATGTAATTCTGACATCGTTTCAAACATTGGCACGAGCCGTTCGTATTGCGCCCGTAAGTCAGCATCTTGATCTGTTAAGATCTTATTGACGTTTTTGTATGTCATCCGCGCTGTTGACTTAATCACACTTGGGAAAATCTTGTGATCCACTACCACGCCGTGTTCATTGATTTCCATTTCACACGTTAAAGCAAGGCGTTCAACGTCTGGATTTAATGAGCAAATCCCGTTTGATAAGCGGAATGGCAACATTGGAATCACGCGATCAGTTAAATAAGTACTAGTCCCACGTTCTAAGGCTTCAACGTCTAATGGTGAACCTTCAGTGACGTAGTAACTCACGTCAGCAATGTGGACCCCTAAGTAGTAGTTGCCGTTTGCCAACTTTTTAACGTTAACTGCATCATCAAAATCTTTAGAATCGTCGCCGTCAATTGTCACAACGTCTTGATCCGTTAAATCTTTACGACCTAGTTTATCAGATTCTAAAACCGTATCTGGAATCACTTCTGATTGAAGCCGAACTTCTTCTGGGAAGTCCGTCTTAATATCATGTTGATACACGATTGATAAAACGTCAACGCCGGGATCATTCTTGTTACCAAGTACTTGTTTGGCAATCCCCAGCATTTGACCTGGCGCCTCAACACTTGGGTAACCGGTAACGTCAACTTGGACCATGTCACCCTTTTGTGGATGTAACCCATTATCCGTTAAATAAATTCGGTAATTACTTAATTTTTTGGCATGACTTTGGATGTATCCAATCCAGCCTGTTTTTTCTTTTTGGATATCTGAATAAGGCATGAATTCGCCGACGATTTCTTCAATCCCCCGCGTAATCACTTTCGCCACTTTTCCTTCAGGACCGCGACGGCTGTTTTCTTCGGCTTCTTTAATGATGGCCACTTCAACCGTGTCACCATTCATCGCAAAATTCGTATTGGGTGGGGCGATAAAGATATCTGGATCATTAGGTTCCTTATCAACGATTGAAACGAAGCCAAAGCCACGATCGTTAGCATGGAAGACCCCTTCAACAAGGCGGTTGCTGGCTGGTAATCTGAACTTACCGGCATCGTCCATATTCAATGTCTTATCCCCTTCTAATTCTGCTAATACTTTCACTAGGTCTTTGAACCCTTGTGAACCGGCAACGCCGATTCGTTCACTAATTTCGGATACGTTTAATTGTTGCGTTGCATCTGCTTCAAAAATTGCAAGAATCGCTGCTTTCATCTGTTCAACTTGTGTCACATCAACACCTCTTTCTCATTTCTTAAAACGGTTTATAAATTCTAGGACATCTGTTTCTAATTGGTGATGCGCACTATCGACCGTAATGACGTGGCCGGCTTGTGGATACCAATGATAATCAACTGTTATGTTTTGTTGCGTTAATTGCTGGTGTAAGACTTGGGCTTGTGTTGGATCAATAACTTGATCTTGTCCGCCTTGGCCGATGAAGACCGGTTTATCTCCGATTTGCTTCAAGTCAGCCACAACTTGTCGACTGAAAATATCAATTGATGCAAGTTGTTGTGGTAATTGCTGATTAATAGTCGCCAAACGTGCTGTCTGTTGCGCAGCTGGGACGCCCATTAACTGCATGATTCGATTAGCATATTGGCCAAAGAGCGGCGTCAATTTAGCAGTCGGTCCTTCGAGTACTGGCGCACTAAAAATCCCACCACCACAAACTTGTGGTAGTTCTTCTAATGCCCGCATGGCAAACAATCCGCCTAATGACAATCCGAAAACAAATAACGGTTGTTTGTTAGCCGCGGATAACTGCTCAATCGCAGCCACCGTATCGGCCCACCATGCATCGACAGAACCGCGCGTTAAAACCTCGGTTGGATCAGCCGTTGCATGCCCTGCAAACTGTGGTGCACTAACCGCCAGCTGATTTTTCTCCAAAAAGCGGCCCATCATACGGACATCATTCGCACTACCTGTATAAGCATGTAACAACACAACCCCGACTGAACCACCGTCAAAATAAAACGGTTGCGGCAACCGATAAGACATGCGCTCACCCCCAAAGTCCTTACTGCTTGAATTCATTTAAAAAGGTCTCCTGCCATTCAACAGGAGACCGCATCAACGTTCTTATTAGAATTCGACCCGTCTCACATGTATTAGTGTGATGATAAGTACACTAAAGCTAATGCAAAGACGAAGAATAAAGCCCCTAAAACAACGGTTACTTTCTGCATGAAAGCTTCGAAACCACGGGCCTTTTGCTTGCCAAATAAATCACCAGAACCACCTGATAACGCACTCAAAGCATCCTGTTGTTTACTTGGTTGCATCATGACTGCAATCACAATCAAGATTGAATCGATTAATAATAAGTTCAGGATAAGATTTTCCAACCTAATTCCCTACCTTTCTATCTACACTGTCTTTTAATACTTTAGCATAAAAAGTAGTTAATCACCACTTTTTTATCGATTATTTCACGAGATTCTCATCCGTATTTCGCAAGGCTTGGGCAGCGTCTTCAATTTGCCGCCGCACCGTCGCCCGTAGCTGATGATCCGTTAACACAATCAACGTGTCACCAGCACGGATCAACGTATCACCATGCGGAATCAGTTCGGATTCGCCACGAACAATCGCGATTAACAAACATGTCTTTGGCCAGTCCACTTCACGGACTTGGCGATCCTCTAACGGTGCGCCCGCAAACACTGGTACCTCCAAGCGATCAGAGAATGTTGCTAACTTACGATGTGGTTTGCCAAGTGCGCGTTGCAATAATGATGCGTAAATTGGCGCGCCCCCCATTAAGTCAACGACGATGTAGGCCACCAACGATAAAATTGCTAATGGCATCAAGTGCACGAGCGAACCTACCATCTCGGTCACTAGTAGAATGGCCGTAAATGGCGCCTTCCCGATTCCGGCAAAGTAACCACCCATCGCAAAAATAATTAAGTTGGGAACATAAACTGGTGCTAACCAACCAAGTTGAACCATTATGAGTCCATAAAGGGCACCGATTAAAGCTCCTAGTGATAAAATCGGTAGAAAAATCCCACCAGGTAATCCTGAACCGTATGAAATCATTGAAAAAACAAACCGTAATAGGAATAGACCGGCCACCACACTGGTTGTCGGTAAATTTTGTCCAAGGTGTGCAATCAATCCATTGCCACCACCCAAAATTTCGGGCCAGAAATAACCAATCGGCAAAACACATAATAATGGCACTAATCCGGTATACGCTTTTGGCAGCGGGAGCTTCGCATAAAGTTGTGGTAACCACAATAATACCTTCTGATAAACGTATCCCAACAGTCCTAATACGACACCAAGTATCAACAAATGCCAATACTGATTAATTGGCAAACTTTGGGAGTACGTAATATGTAATGTCGGTGTCAAACCAAAAAAATTTAATGAAATGAAGTTCGCTGCAATTGCGCTAGCAAGCGACGTCACCCAAACTAACGGTGAAAAGTTATGGTAGATTTCTTCTAGTACGAAAAAGGTCCCGGCAATTGGTGCATTAAACGCAGCCGATAAGCCCGCGGCAGCCCCACTAGCGATTAAAATCCGACGATCAGCACCGCGATTTAACAACTTAGCGGCGACCCCCTGTCCAACGGCAGCCCCCAGCTGAATCGATGGGCCTTCTCGTCCCAAGAATAAGCCAGGTGCAATACTTAAAATGCCCCCAACAAATTTACGCCACAGGATTGACCACCAATTGAAATCAAACTCACCTTCCAATTGTCCTTCAACTTGTGGAATCCCCGAACCACTTATATTCGGTTCCTTTTTTAATAATTGTGCCACAAGCAGGCCGATCAATAAATTGGCACCAACCAATGGCACCCAATACCACGGGTGTGCATTTAACCCTTGATAGATAGTGATAACAAAGGCCAGTCCTTTTTCAATCGCTAAGCGAAATAAACTGACCACCAATCCAGTGAACGCCCCAACTAATAACCCTTTGCCCACAAAGCGAAACCGTGTCTTATTAAACTGACTAGCACGTCTAAGTCGTCCATTTTCCACGTTTGCCTAACCTCCATCTGATAATGCTTTATATACAGACTACCACGGAAATGGGGATTATCAAATGTTGAAACCAAATAAAAAGGCGAGCACTATTGCTCAGCCTTTCATTGATAGATATCAATTTTGTATTTCAATTTAATTTCATAAAAAAGCCTTTAGATTAGTTTATCTGGTTTCGCTATAACCCATCAATCAGCTACCAACGTTTTAACTTGATAGGTACCGCTATTGTGCATAACGTTTACCCGATACGTTTTACCCGAAACTGTTAAACGCATTGGTGTAAAGACATTGCCGCTTAATTCTCCCTCAAAGGCCTGGCCAAACACTATTGTCCCTATGCTGTGGTCTTCTTCCATGACAAGAATCGTATATTTTTTAAATAGGTCATTTGCAAAAGTCACCATCATTTTGGCATCTTTAAGCGTTACATCCGCAATAAGCGCATTCAAGAATAACTGTTGTGCCTCCTTCATTTTTTTCGCTAGCGCTTCTTTGCTGTCTTGTGGTAACTGATTTACTTGCTGCCATGCTCGATCTAACACTTCTTGCGTCACATTTGGTTTCAACTTACCGTCCTGTTCAAATAAATCCGATACTAACTTTCTAGCAACAAGCACCTCTTGGCTAATCACTTTCACTAGATAAGTGCCATGCGGTAAAGTCACCGCTATCGAGATCGCAGTGGCATCTTTTTGGTTTGGAATAATCAATTGATTTCCTTCAACACGACCAACATTCGGCTTACCATTCGTTACTTGAGCAATCGTATGTGTATCTGCTTGAACTTTTAAATCGTCATATTCCTTAAGTTTTCCATCAGCAAATGTCACCACAAGTTCTGATTCTGAATTCAGTTCAATTTCACCAACTAATACGTCTAAATATCTTTGTTGGAGCTTTTTAACCATCTCCATTAATTCTTCTTTATCAGTATTAGGTTGTAGTGCATCAACCTGTCGGCGTAGATTGTTTAATTTATCTTGCGTTAGAATCGTCTCGATTGGTTTTGTTGTGTTTAAATAGTTTTCCAATTGTTCCCTAAGCGAAGTCCCACTGATCGATTGATTAAACCGATTATAAGTCCCATTGGCATTTTGTTGTTCAATGATAATCATATCGGTTACATCAAGTGGTTCATCAATCTGCCAAATATCATTAATAACTATCCCATTAGCTGGTTTCTTATCAGCCAACTCCGCGATCACCTTGCCATTTTTCTTAACAATTAATTTCTGATCCTTAAAGATATTAATTTGATAGTTTGTTAAGTCAACTTTAATCCCTTGTTTACTGAGCGACACAGCCTTCATTAAGCTCATTGGCAATTGTTTTTTAGTTTGATTGTCATTTAACCAAATTGGGTCAGCCAACGTTGTGTAGTTGCTGATTTTCTTCTGTACTTCTTCAGAAACTTTAAATCCCCATTGTTCATAATAAGGGAGCATATTATAGCCCGTTACTTCAGAGACATGTAACAAAAAATGCTGCATTCGATCTTCATTTGAATCATAGGCTAACTGATTTTCGCGATAATACTGATGTAAGATCGGGTAGAAATCATCGCCAAATGTGTTTGCTAGTTGGGCAAACATTGTCATTTTGACAAAGTCCCCTTGTTGATTGAAGTTTTTATGATCAGAATTTAGATAGGCGTACATTTCTGGATAATACTTATCTAAATCAGGCATCGCACCCGTCATTTCTTTTTGCGCTGCTAACGAATAAATATTAACACTCGATTCGACAACTTCTCTCCATGTCCATGGTTTTTGTTGTCTCTGATGACCACTTTCATGCCAGATTTCCCAAGGATCCTGAAGTTCTAATAAACTTTTCATAGCTGCATCGTCTTTAAAACCCATGTATTCGTTTGTCGCATACATATAATACGATGGCGATTCTAAGAAATGTTGTAAATGGCGATCTGAAAAGTTAACCGGCCGACCTTCATTACTGATCCCTGAAACTCGATCTTGAGCGACCAGGAATCGGTCATAATTAGCCATTAACGCTTTGGGATCCCCCAAATATTTCTTTGCCATCTCATAACTCACAGTAATTAAAGCACGATCACTAACAAGTTGAACATCTTTTGCGTCTGTCATTTCAGTCATTTGTTTCTTAAAATCTTCGACACTCGTCTTGTTTGCATCAAAGAACGGCATTTCACCACTGGCGTCAAAGATTGACACCCTAGTACCGCCTGAATCATTTGGATTCGTCACATAAATAGGGCCATCATTTTCAACTGTAATAGTCGTCACCCCATTTACGAGCGGATATCGTTTCTGAACATCTCGCTCAGGCGAGCCAATCGTCAGCGACATCAAGTCTTGACCCGTTTTGCTCACCGTCAGCACGTCCCCTTTTTTGGCGTATAATCCGGAAGGCTCTAAGCTTGAATAACTCAAGGCCCTTTGTTGCCGAGCCAATTCTTTATTAACATCACCGCGGCCAATATACAGTTTTGAATATGGCGCCTTTTCTGAACGTGTTACACCCTTCTGGTGCCTCACCTTAGGTTGGAGGCTATCATCAAGCACCTCACTTTGCTTACTTTGGTAATTAGAACTGGTCGTAGCCCTTGCTTCTTGTAAAATACTCATGCAACTGGTCGTTAAAATGCCGAACGCTAAAATACCTACTACTTTTTTGATAGTCTCATCTCCTAAAAAATTATTTTTGGAACACATTTAACTTAACACGCTTCATCAACTCCGTCTATAATAAACAGATAATGGTTTCCATAAATATTAGCGACACATAAAATCCATATTACTGCGATAAACAATTAGACCGATAAGCATACAACACGTATTATACAAATAATAAAAAGCATTCTTCCCGCTATACCAAACCAATGAAAAAGTCGTCTAAATTCGTATTTTAATCCCCATTATAAATCATTATTTTTTTAATATTCCAAGAAATAAAACACGTCAAAAAGGCCAACGCTAAGAATTTAACGTTGGCTTTTTAAAAATGATTTATTTTATAGTTGCGTATTAAAAAAATCTGTAATTATGTTCATCAGCGCTGGCTTCACCAGATGGCGTTCACCATTTGCTGTTAAAAATGTCACGTTTTTGGCATAAGTTTGACCTTTAATCTGCTGTTCAAAAGCTGCTACTTGTTCATAGGGAATTCGTTCATCTGCTGTCCCATGCCAGAATAAAACAGGCCGTTGAGCAATTGCCTGCGGCTGTTCAGTTAAATCGTAGGCCGTTAACCAACTTGTCAATAACCCTAGATCGTCAGGTTGTGCTAACTGATGCGCACGGATATTTTCACGAACTAAGCGCGCATAGGCTAGCGGTGCCGGCGAGCCCATGATACAAGCCGCCACTTTAATTTCTGGATGCTTGGTTAAGAGTGCCGCCGTTGTCATCCCACCCATGGAAACACCCCCGACGCCGATGCGGTCAGCTTGAATTAAATTAAGTTGGTGCCAGTAATCAACAATCAAACTGAATTCGGCAAGGTTGGTTTGAATACTTTGCCAAAAAGTCCATGACGGAATCTCTGAAACAGGTTGCAGCCGTTCACCATGATTCAGTGCATCCGGTAATACCACGCGCATCCCAGCTTCAGCCAGTTTACGCGCTTGCGTTAAAACCAATTCTTTTGCTGACCGCCAGCCATGATAGTAAATCACGAGTGGTAATGGCTGATGACGTTGTTCGTCAGCGACCACTTCCAAAACCGGAATCCCTTTAATCTGGCGTTTTAAGACTAATACCATTAGTGAACCCTCCCCCACTATTTCAAGATTACTATAACGGAAGTTGGCGGGGTTGTCATCGAATTAGAATTTTTCGAAAAATAAAAAAGCCACCAGATTGATTTAATCGGGTGGCTTAAATGTGCTCCAGGCATATTCCTGCGCTTAACCAAATTTATCAAATCGACGATGACATCGTCAATTCGCCAAATCCAGTTAATGCTCAAATATAACCGCCTGCTTGCACACTCTGATCTGAAACGTGCTTTTTGAAACTGACCTTTCCGGTTAACCTAAAAATAGCGGTTATGGCTAAAACCCGCCATAATCGCTATTTTTTTGTTAATCCTCAAGGTCAAACCGTTTCAAACGCACTCTGTTTTTAAACATGCTTTTTAAAGCTGACTCTTGTGCTTTGCTACATATCGCAAACAATCGACTGCGTCGCTTATTCACGATATTAGGCAAATGCTCAGAGTCAAACCGCTTTAAACGCACTCTACATTGCTTTTGGTGCTTGTACGCCTAATAAGTCTAGTGAGGCTTCTAGGACTGTGCTGACACTCTTCACTAATGAAAGACGCGCATTTTTTTGATCGTCGTCTGCCAAAATTTTTGAGTTTGCGTAATACTTGTTGAAGGCTTTTGCCAAGCGTAATGCGTATTTGGCAATCACTGATGGTTCGTATTCTTGGCTGGCTTTGACAATCACATCTGGGAAGTTGCCGAGCATCTTCAAGACATCCCAAGCGTTGGCATCTGAAACGACTAAGTCAGCGTCCATTGCGACTTCTTGGTTGGCCTTGCGCAAGATACTTTGGGCACGGGCATTTGTGTATTGCACGTATGGACCTGTCTCACCTTCGAAACGCACAACTTCTTCTAAGTCAAAGTCAAAATTATCTAAACGATCATTCTTCAAATCATGGAAAATAACCGCACCGATGCCGACTTGTTTTGCAACTTCTTCTTTGTTTGGTAAATCAGGGTTTTTGGTTTCAATTTGTTGTTGTGCTAGGTTAACGGCGTCATTTAAAACTTCTTCCAATAAGATCACACGACCGCTACGCGTTGATAATTTCTTACCACCTTGAGTAATTAAGCCGAATGGAATATGGTGAATTTCGTCCGACCAATCGTTGCCCATTTCTTTTAAAACGGCCTTCATTTGGTTGAAATGTTCCCGTTGTTCGCCACCAACAACGTACAATGATTGCACGAAGTCGTATGTGTCATGCCGATACATCGCAGCGGCTAAATCACGTGTCATGTAGAGTGTTGCGCCGTCTGATTTTTTAATCAAGGCTGGGTTCAAGTTGTAAGCTGTTAAGTCGACGATTTCAGCACCGCGACTTTCTTGTAAGAGCCCTTTTGCTTCAAGTGCGTTGACCACACCGTCCATCTTGTCGTTATAGAAGGCTTCACCATTAAATGAGTCGAATTCGACCCCTAACATCGTATAGATCTTTTGGAATTCCTTTAATGATTCAGTTCTAAACCATGACCATAACTTCGTTGCTTCTTCATCCCCGGCTTCAAGCTTACGGAACCATGCCCGTGCTTCATCGTCTAATTCTGGATGTTCAACGTCTTCTTGATGGAACTTAACGTAATATTTCAAAAGGTTCGTGATTGGGTCTTCTTTAACTTCTTCTTCACTCCCCCATTTTTTATAAGCTACGATTAATTTACCGAATTGAGTACCCCAGTCACCCAAGTGATTGATTTTAATTGGGTTGAAGCCCACTTTTGTCAAAATCTTGGCGATTGAGTTCCCAATCACTGTTGACCGTAAATGGCCCATTGAGATGGGTTTAGCGATGTTGGGTGATGACATGTCGATTGGCACGTTGCCCCCTTTACCGAGGTCACTTTGGCCGTAATTAGCGGCTTGCGTTAAGACGGTTTTGAGGATTTGGTCGCTAAACGTAGCCTTATCCAAGAAGAAGTTGATGTATGGCCCGTTGGCAATCACTTTTTCAAAGCCGGCTTGATCCATTTCTGCGACTAAGTCTTGGGCGATTTGTTGGGGTGCTTTCCGTAATGTTTTCGCTAAGATAAACGTTGGAAAAGCATAGTCCCCTAAGTCTGATGTTTTTGGTGTTTCAATGAGTTGTGCTACTTTATCTGCTGGTAAACTGTCCCCTAAAACGCCCATTAAGGCAGTGGTGACTTGTTGTTTAAAATCCATGTTGATAGCCTCCTAATATTTGTGAACAAAAAAAAGTCCCTTCCAAATAAATGAAAGAGACGAGAATTCCCGCGGTACCACTCTGATTGATCAATCGATCCACTCAATAGTATGCAATTGTTCAACCAAAAGCGCGCCGCGTCAACTTGATTACCCACCTTACACCGTCTGTGAGCTCGCTATAAATCGCTGTTGATGCTATTCTTTTGACTGTTCGAACTTGATAACTAGTATATAGAACTTAGCTGCACTTTTCAAGCGCAATTATTCTGCCGCGAGGGCTTCAATTGGATCTAACTTAGCTGCCTTACGAGAAGGTGCTAGTGCCGCTAAGAGACTGATGATAATGCTGATGATTATCCCGAATAGGACGTAGCCACTGGTAATTGCCACAATTGGCATATGCGTTAATGGTTGGGCCAACGTATTGACAAGCAATTGTCCAAGGCCAGCAATGCCGGCACCAAGAACACTTGATAATAACCCAATCAAGAAGGCTTCTGAGACGAATAAGTGCCGAATATCTTTCTTTCGGGCGCCGATTGCGCGTAGAATCCCGATTTCCTTCGTCCGTTCTGACACACTGATGTAGAGCACCACGATAATCATGATTGCTGAAACCAATAATGAAATCCCGGCAATCCCAGCTAAGACGTAGAAGGCTAACATCAAGTAAGTGTTAATTGAATCGAGGATCGCACCAACCCCTGTGATTTGGTAATCCTTTTGTGTCTTACCGTTGACTTTGCTAGTGTAGGTTTTGATTTTATTTTGAACGGCTTTAACATTTTGGGTCTTATTAACCGTGACTGCTGCAAAGTTGGGTGCAAACTCTAATCCTTGCGCTTGGTACATCTTGGCTAATGTGCCATATGTGACGGCTTCAGTCCCAGAATTGATGATCCCTGAAACTTTCACATCTTGGCGCATTTGAACTGGACGTTGATCCTTACTAATGGCATTGACGTAAATGGTTACTGTCCGACCAACCATCTTCTTGTAATTTTTATCTAACTTCTTAGCCATTGCCTTCGTTAAAATAATTTCGTTGGCCCCAGGTTTAGTCCCGGTCTTAATATCTTGGACACGTTCGGTTTTATTAAACGTTTGGAACATTTGGACTGTTTCACTCTTCTTTTGATAGTGCACTTGGACACCATTCATGTAGTAGCCCTTTTCAACCTTCGTCACGTTTTTGACCTTATTAAGGCGGTTGATATCCTTATCAGCTAAGTTACCTTGTTCACCGGCTTCAATCTGTTTGCGCGTGAGGTTTCTTGCAATCTGAATCGTATTTGGATTAACTTGCGATGAAATCTGATCATTAATATAGCCAGTCACCCCTTGACCCAAGCCTAGCATTAAAATGACGGAGAAAATCCCAATGGACGCGCCAAAAATAATGAGCAAATTCCGTTTAATATCGTAGCGCATGTGTTGCATTGCCATTTTGAAAGCAGACATAAAACTTAATGGACTACTCTTCTTAATTACCGGACCAGTTGGAGCTGGGTAAGCTGGTTTTAATTGCTTGTCATAATCAATCTGCCCATCAACCATGTGGACAACCCGTGTTCCGTGGTCAGCAACGGCTTGTGAATGGGTTACGGCGATGACGAGTTTGCCATCTTCGGCAATCTTTTGTAAGATTTCGAGAATCTCGGCCGTATTCTGGCTATCTAACGCACCCGTTGGTTCATCGGCAATGATGACATCTGGATCAGCAGCCAAGGCTCTGGCAATAGCAACCCGTTGCTTTTGTCCACCTGACAATTGGTTGGGATGTTTATGGATATGTTCCTTCAAGCCAACTTGTTCCAATAAGGCGGTCGCTTTGGCAACCCGTTCCTTATGTGATAGATCAGTCATTTCAAGTGGCACCATCACATTTTCCAAGTTAGTCAAATGACTAATTAAATTAAAGCTCTGGAAAATAAAGCCAATCGTTTGACTCCGATAAGCATCAAATTTCTTTTCGGATGCATTCTTTAAAGATGTCCCATCAACGATGAGCTCCCCATCGTATTGGTGATCTAACCCACCGATGATGTTCAGCAACGTCGATTTACCGCCGCCTGATTCCCCGAGGATTGAAACAAATTCGCCACGGTCAAAGCTTAAATTGATGCCTTTTAAGACTTTAAATTCAGCCTTGTTCATATAATAGGACTTGTGAATATCTTTAATCTCTAATAATGTCAATGTCGTACGCTCCCACTACTTAGATTGCTCGTAAGTGTCACGAGTTTTTAGTCGATAGATAATAAATATACTTTATCAGAGCGCCTTTAAACAAACAATCGGCCTTAGGTCTGATAACGAAAAGAGTGTGATGTAAGTCGGGTATCCGCCGAGGATTAAATTTCAGAGAATAAAAAAGAGGTTGCAACAAAATTTCTTCTGTTGCAACCTCTTTTGCATGAATCTTTAAGCGAGTGACGGGAATCGGACCCGCGACGCAAGCTTGGGAAGCTTGAGTTTTACCACTAAACTACACTCGCATTACTTGATATAGTATAGCATATTATTTCCGATTTGTGCATATTTTTTGAAAAAAAAAGGTTTAAACGCTTAACAAATAGCGTATGTATGCGGTATACTATTGATAACAACTTGATTGGAGTCCTTTTAATGGCCGATTCGCAAAATACAATTCCTGAATCAACCGCATTTCATTGCCCTGCATGTCAGGCGCCAATTGAATATGGTATCAAACGTTGCCCAGGCTGTCAGACTGCGATCTTCTATCGCGATATGTCTGAAACATTCTGGAACGATCGTAAATTAAATCTTTTTAAACAAACGGATGCCATTCAACGGGGCAATTGACTTAAATTAACTATTCAACCGTCACTTTTTGTGACGGTTTTTTTAATTGTTAATAATTAATTCAGAAGGCGTTACCATTGTTAATTTGATAGACTTCACGACTCATTTTAGCCGCATTTTTAATTTGAAACCAACGGTGATGGTTGCTATAATGGCACACCATACACAGGAGGTCTTTATGATAGAGAAGAACAAAATGAGTTTATTTAGCCTAGTGATGCTAGGTTTAAGTTCCATCATCGGTTCCGGTTGGCTGTTTGGTGCATGGGAGGCAACGACCGTGGCAGGCCCAGCAGCCATCATCTCTTGGATTGTTGGCGCAATTGTGATTGGTGCAATTGCCTTTAATTACGTTGAACTCGGGACGATGTTTCCTGAAAGTGGCGGGATGAGTCACTATGCCCAATATAGTCACGGTTCATTACTCGGCTTCATCGCAGCGTGGGCCAATTGGGTATCATTAGTCACGATTATCCCAATCGAAGCCGTCGCTGCTGTCCAGTATATGAGTTCTTGGCCATGGGCGTGGGCTAACTGGACGAATCACTTTATGCACCACGCTGAAATTTCGAATCGTGGCTTGCTCGTCGTCTTTGCCTTTATCATCGTCTTCACCCTTTTAAATTTCTGGTCCGTTAAATTCTTGACCCGTTTTACCAGCTTCATTGCAATCTTTAAATTAGGTGTGCCATTATTAACCATTATTATGTTAGTCTCAACTGGTTTCCATACTGGCAACTTCGGGCATTCAATGGCGACGTTTATGCCCTATGGTTCCGCCAAAATTTTTGCAGCCACTTCGATTTCTGGGATTATCTTTTCATACAATGCCTTTCAAACAGTAATCAATGTCGGCAGTGAAATCCGTGATTCTAAACGGAATATTGGACGTGGAATTGCAATTTCACTTGGGATCAGTATTGTGATTTATCTACTCTTGCAAATTACCTTTATCGGTTCTGTTTCACCCACCTTGCTCGCCAAAGTCGGTTGGCACGGTTTAAACTTCCAATCACCCTTTGCCGACTTAGCCATTTTACTTGGAATCCATTGGTTAGCCGTCTTACTTTACTTAGATGCGTTTGTTTCACCCTTTGGGACCGGCGTTTCCTTTGTCGCTTCATGTGCACGGACATTAGCAGCATTAAAGCAGAACAAACACATGCCACCGATTGTCGGCCGCATGAACGAACAATATAATATTCCTCGCATTGCGATGGTCATTAACGCCATCGTCAGCATGCTACTCGTTTCAATTTTTAGAAGTTGGGGAACGTTAGCCAGCGTGATTTCAACCGCAACGTTGATTGCCTATTTAACCGGCCCGGTCACCGTCATGTCATTACGTAAAATGGCCCCTGATATGAACCGCCCTGTTCAGTCACCTTGGATGAAAATCATGTCGCCATTATCCTTTATCCTTGCCAGTTTGGCAACTTACTGGGCAATGTGGCCAACAACCATTAAGGTGATTGGCGTCATTATGCTTGGCTTACCATTTTATTTCTACTATGAGTATCGGATTCACTGGGAAAATACTTGGGCCCAATTCAAAGGAAGCTTATGGTTAATTATCTATCTCGCATTGCTTTCGCTGATTTCATTCTTGGGCAGTCGGGAATTCAACGGAATTAACCTGATTCCTTACCCACTCGATTTCGTCTTAATTAGCGCATTAGCCCTCATCTTTTACTATTGGGGAATTATCAGTCGCTTCTATTCGAAATACTTCTCACGCGCAACACGAATTAACGATGATGTGCAACTTTAAGTATGACTAAAAAGGACGCCAAACAACGGTTAAAGTTGTTTGGCGTCCTTTTGGTATCTCTAGATTGTTTCTGCTAAAATGAATCGTAAAGTACGTTATCTTTTTCGGGAGGCGCTAACCAATGCAAAAATTGACCGTTCAATCTACTGATCGAATCCATACTTTAAATGTCGTGACTTGGTTTCCAATCCAAAAACCGGTCGCAGTTGTCCAAATTCTAACTGGGATGGCCGAATATATCGAACGTTATGATGCTTTCGCTCAATTCTTAGCAGATCGTGGGATTATCGTCATCGGACACGATCATATTGGGCAAGGCCACTCCGTTCAGTCCAACGATGAGCTCGGTTATTTCGGGCCAAACGGGCTCCAGACGCTAGTCAACGATTGTACCTTAATCGGTCGCATTGTCCACGAGGAATACCCAGAGCCTACCATTATTTGTGCTCGGACACTCAATGGGCTCAATGCTAGCGACACAATATGTTAAGCAAACTGAAGTGCCGATTACTGGAGCCATCTTCATGGGCGTTATCGATGTACCCTTCATTCTTAAACCCGCCTTACCAATCGTTAAATTAATCGGCGCCATTGCAGCTAAGCGCCCCGGTACTGTCTGGAATAACTTGGCGTTTGGGGTCTATCCTAAACGATTTGATGCTCACCGACCTTTTTCATAGTTAAGTTACAATCAAGCAAACGTGGCGGCCTACGAACAGCATCCATTGTGTGGCTACGTCTTTTCAAATAGCGGTTTTGCAATGCTCTTCACCCTCACTGAGTTAACTCGGCATGCTGATTGGCAACTTGCCTTACAATCCCGCCCAGTTCTCGTAATGAGTGGCGCCGACGATCCAGCTGGCGGTTATGGTCGCCGCGCGCGGCATTTAACGAACCAATTCAAAAAGCGCACCGTTAACAACGCAACGGTGCGCATTCTACCTCATACAGCGCATGAAATTTTATTAGAAACAGATGCTACCCAGCATTACCAATTCATCTACGATTGGTTGACTAAAGTAATTTCTGAATCTCCTTTAACACACCATAGTTCTCATTAGTGTCGGCACGATAAGTCGCATATTGGATCATATCGTCGGCAGCATTCCCCATCAAATAACTATGTTCAACGGTTTGCAGCATTTCTTTATCATTATAAGTATCCCCGAAGGCCATCATTTGCGCCGGCGTGATGTTGAAATAATCCGCCAAAAAGCGCATTGCATGGCCTTTGTCGATGCCTTGATTCATAATATCGATCCATTCAACACCAGCAACCGTTACTGAATAAGCCGGTTCAAATTCGGGTGCGAAAACAGCTTCATACTGTGCTTGACTATCTTTTCCCGGGAAATAAATCGTAAACTTGTTGGCTTCAACACTAACCTGCGTTAAATCAGGTACATATTCAATGTTGGCATAGAATTGCCGCAAAGTCGCGTCATAATCTCGATATTGTGTTTCAACGTACGCCGCGTCCATCCCACAAATCACGCCAATCCCATCTGGCGTTTGATTAACGAATTGGACCATCCGTTGGTAATCAGCTAACGGCAATAAACTTTTGAATAAAGTTTCACCTTGATAACCAATTGCACCCCCGTTATCGCTGACGTAAACCATTGTGTCAGCAAGTTCGGGAAACATTTGCTTTAACGTGTACATTGGTCGACCGCTGGCAGCTGCGAATTGAACCCCTTTAGCATGTAATTGCTGAATGGTTGGTATAAAGTTTGGTGGCAACTGGCCACTCTCAGTTAATAAGGTATGATCCATATCGGATGCGATTAATTTAATTGTCATGCTTAGTTCTCTCCTATCCCTTAGATACCTTAATAATATACCGTTTATGCCAATTCATCGCAACCGGTTACATTCAAAAATAATCATACTCGACATCCATCGCTTCGATCCTGCCCATTAACACGCGCTAAACTAAATAACTCCCCCGTTCAGATTCCGATAGTCTCTCTAAAAGATTTGAATCTCATTGATATTGAATGTTCTTTTAACCGCGTCGGACATTAGCGCAATTTGGTTATCAATTTCATCCCAATTGGTAGTAACAAATCCAGAATCCAAACTATCAATCATGTCATTACTGTTTAGTCTAATCTTTAATAATAACTGTTTCCCCTTGGTTGTAAGTCGATAGTATACTTTACGACTATCACCAATAAAACTCCCCACATTAGCCCGTTCAATTAATCCTTTTTCACCCAACGATTGGCATTGGCGGGAAATAGCTGGTCGAGAAACGCCCATACAAGCAGCAAGGTTGCCGGGCGTTTCTTCTTTTTCACGATCCATTTTTTCCATCAACAAATATTGTTCGAGTGATAAGTCAACATTTTGCAAAACTGTGACAAATAATTGATCCAAAATATTACGATATTTAATGAGCATTAATAATTGATTATTCATAATAAGCATTACTCCTTCTATCTATTTTGAGGACCTACAATATGCGAACTAGTAATCCTGCTCTGCTCCACAGGCATTATATTATATAAATTAATTAAATGTAAATAGCTGAAATTAACGGTATTGACAAAAAAATATTTTAATAAGTTTTAACCCTATTAATATTTTTTTATTGAAATTCGCCAAGTTTGTGATGTTTTTATTTATTAAATGACCTTTTAATCGCGATGCAGTTTACAGCTTGTAGCTTTCAGCCGTTTTTATAGTTCAAATAATAATTATATTGATAAGAAAATATTTATTTAAAGCTATCGTTTTCTACTAATGGTTTAATTCCTTAAAATTGATGCAACTTTTTTTGAATAGTGCTAATAATTGTCGCTAATCCATTGGCTAAACCAGTCATAATGAGGTAAATAATCAATAATCGATGTACTTTTTGAACAAAAAAAGACCGCTTGAAGTGAACCCCAAATATTGGACGAAACTTTAAGCAGCTTTCTGGGTTGTAAAAATTCGATATTCAATCGGACTTTTACAACCCAGTTTTGTTTTAATTCTTGAAAAATTATACTCATCAATCCAAACCGATATTTGTGAAACTAGTGTTTCATAAGTATCGGTTTCTTTTTGGTAGAAAGCTTCGGCTTTCATAATATGGAAAAAGCTCTCCATTGCTGCATTATCTAAACATGTTGCTTTGCGAGACATACTTTGAAAAATGCGATGTTCTTTCAAGATATGAGTCCAATCTTGATGCTGGTATTGAAATCCTTGATCTGAGTGAACTGTTGTCCGGTATTTTAAATTCTTAGGGATTTTCTTAACTGCTCGATTCAAAACAGTTGTAGTAAATTCAACAGTAGGGTGTTTACTAACTTGATGGCTGAGAATTTCACCTGAGAATAAATCATAAATACATGTGAAATAGGCGCGTTCATCAATTGTCTTGGTTCCCCAGCGAACTTCAGTAACGTCTGTTACTAGTTTTTGATAAGGACGATCAGTGAAGAAACGACGGTTGATCAAGTTCTTAGCAACGGTGCCAACATTGCCTCTATATGAATTATATTTACGAGTACGTTTGTTAAATGCAGTTGATAGTAATTGCAGTTCTCGCATTAAGACAAGTACTTTTTTATGATTTACTAAGATATTCATACGATGTAATTCACCAGTTACACGACGATAACCGTACGCTGGATGATTCTTCTTGATTATTTGGATGGTTTGTTTAACAGATTGGTCAGATGAACCGTTCGGTTCATGACTAATAATGTATTCATACGTACTTTTGGCCATACCAACTATTTTTAGAATTTTTACTAGTTTGTGTTTAAGCCTTAGCTCTTGGATAACTTGCGCTTGTTGTTTTCTTCTTCCTGGACTAAGGCTCTTAATTTTTTTAGGTATTCATTCTCGATTTGTAGCAATTCATTTTCTTCTCTAAGACGTTCTAACTCTGTTTGTTGCCGTTTTTTTGATTGTTTATCAGCTGACATAATTGTTTGCCGTCCTTTGGAACGATATAAGGCATCAGCGCCCTCAGTCTCCCAAATATGTTGCCATTGCCAGATGGTCCCGACATTTGAGATATTAAAATGAAGTGCGGTTTTCGGATAAGAAGCCTTATTCGTTTTCATCCATTTTAAAACATTCATCTTAAATGAGCCATCAAATGTTTTTTCGGGTGATAGGACATCTAGTCCTTTTGGGCCAAAGGCCTTATAACGTTGAACCCACGAGACAACTAGTGAGTTACTCTTAATACCATATTTTCTCGCTATTAATTCATAACCTAAGGATGACGTTAGATAATCCTGAACAACTTTTATTTTTAATGTTTTAGAATATTTGGTCAATATAAAACCCCCCGATATTGGATTTTGGTCCAATATCGGGGGTTCACTTCAAGCGATCCTTTTTTAATCCATAATGCCCGTGGCAGGATTCGAACCTGTACTTGGTTACCCAAACAGCGACCTGAACGCTGCGCGTCTGCCAGTTCCGCCACACGGGCGATTGTGCTACAAGACTATTGTACCAGTGTTACAGAGCCCTGCCAATACCCATTTATTAATATTTCGCTTATAATAATAGTTGATAAGGGAGGGATTCAGATGCAAGTCATCACAAATTCAACCGTTCGTGCGGTCCTGCAGGCACGGCCTGCCATCAGTCATAAAGGCGATTTTGGCCGCGTCTTAATCATTGGTGGTAGTCAGCAATACGGCGGTGCTGCGATTATGAGTGCCTCTGCGGCTGTTTATGCTGGTGCTGGATTAGTTTCCGTTGCTAGTGACTTAAGTGTTCTCAGCGGACTGCACGCGCGCTTACCAGAAGCCATGTTCATTGATTATCAACAACCCTTCGTGCAGTGGTCGTCTGCAGTCCAGGCTGCTGATGTCGTTGTTGTCGGACCTGGTCTTGGCATTACTTCGTTTGCCGTTGAACTGCTGAGAAAAATCTTACAAACCATCCAACCAACACAAACACTGATTATCGATGGTTCAGCACTATCAATCATCGCACATGAAAAACTGAAGATCCCGAATACGCAACTCATTTTAACCCCGCATCAAATGGAATGGGCGCGCCTCAGCGGTGTTGCAATCGAGCAGCAAACGGTTGCTACTAATCAAGCCGCACTCGCTGCTTATCCAAACGCGACTTTAGTGCTTAAAAAACATCACACTGAGGTCTATCATCAGCAACAGGTTCAGCAACTAACCATCGGTGGGCCTTCCATGGCAACTGGCGGTAGCGGCGATACACTGACTGGTATTATTGCCGCATTCTGTGGTCAATTTGGCACCCACTATCAGACGATTTGTGCCGCTGTTTATACCCACAGTGCGATTGCTGATGAACTCGCCAAAACCCAATACGTCACACTTCCTAGCCAAGTGATTCAGACCTTACCACACTATATGGCTAAAATGATTCATCAATCTTAAAAAAACAGCAGTCCTTTTGAAAGGGCTGCTGTTTATTAATTCGCTTTAAGTAATGCAAATTCTGCATCTGTCAACGCACGGTATTGGCCACGGTCTAAATCATCTGGCAATGCCAGTGGTCCCATCTTAAGCCGTTCTAGCGTCAAGACTTCCTTGCCGACCGCATGAAACATCCGCTTCACTTGATGGAATTTACCTTCATGAATCTCAACGGTAATCTGACTTTCTTGTTGCGCCTCATCAACACTCAGAATTTCAAGCTGTGCTGGTTGTGCAGTAAAATCACTCAACACGAGCCCCGCTTCAAACCGCGCTTGATCCTCTGCCGTGACAATCCCGGCAATCGTGGCGCGATAAACCTTGCTGACGTGTTTTTTAGGACTCAACAAGGCATGGCTTAAATCGCCGTCATTCGTCAACAATAATAAGCCGGTTGTATCTTTATCCAATCGCCCCACTGGAAACAGATCATCCCGCAAGTCCGCTGGTGCCAATAAATCAAGCACTGTTTTCTGGGGATCAGTCGTCGCCGAAATCACACCCGCCGGTTTGTTCATCAGCCAATAAAAATAGGTTTGATAACGCTTGGGTTCGTCGTCAACATAGACAACGGTCGCCTCGTTCACTTTGAACTTCGCATCTTTGACCACAGTCCCATCAACGCGCACGCGTCCCGCTTTAAAAAGTACCTTTAATTCTTTGCGTGAAGCCACATTCATATGACTTAAAAAGCGATCAATTCTCATTTGATTCTCAACTTTCTTCTAAACCGATCCAAGTTACTCCCAATGACATAGTCCGCTAAGCGCGATTTAAGCACCAATGCGGCGTAAACAGCCACACCTAGGCCAACGCTAATCATTAAGACTAGAACGCTCTGAAGACGGCTGTACGGGTTAAAGACAAGGTATAACCCCTTGACTGCCCCCGCCGTTACCAAATACATCACCAATGAGAAGCCTAAAACGCCGATTAAGCGCCGAATGGTTTTGCGTAATGCAAAGTGATAATAGCGATGCAGTGCTGCAATCATTAAAACCGAACTTGTCGCAAAGGCTAAGCCGGTCGATACTAGCGGGCCATAGACACGGAAAAAATAAATCGCTGGGTACTGCGCCACAATTTTGACGATGAATCCGATGAATAAGTAAAACAATGCCAAGCGGTTCTGATAGAGGCCTTGTAAGACAGCGCCTAAAACCGTAAAGAGGCCGAGCATAATAGAAATGTAAGATGAAAATTGTAAGACACTAATCCCAAGCGTATCATGCGCGTAGAATAACGTGTAAAGCGGACCGGCAACCGCCGCCATCCCAAATGCCGCTGGAATCATCACTAAGTTGAATAATTGCAAAGTACTGCCGATTTGATGTTGCAATTCTTTTTGATTGCCCCGCACATGCGCAGCTGACATCAATGGAATCGCCGTGACCGCCATGGCAGCAGCGAGTGAAACGGTGATTGAAATCAGTTTATTCGCATTAGCTGCAAATAAAGCATACAAGTTATACAACTGATGATCACTGGCAACCACGAAATCATGCATCATCGGATTAAACGTGTATTGGTCGATGATATAGACCAAGTTGACACTTGCGTCGATTACGATGAATGGAATTGATTGGCGCACAATCCCTTTTAACAAGTCAGTCGTTGACACTTCTAATTCGTTGTTACTATTGGCCACTAACTCTGAAATGCGACCGCGTTGTTTCAAATAATAGAAAATCAGTAATAACAAGCCGGCAGCAGCCCCAATGAATGCGGCAAATGTCGCCTGCGTCACAGCATCCACGTAGCTGCCTTTAAACACTTGCATAATCATAAAAGCGGTCACGGTCATGTACAGCACGCGGGCTGCTTGTTCAATAAATTGCGAAATCGCAGACGGCGCCATTTCGGCATAGCCTTGGAAAAAGCCCCGCATAATACTGAGCAATGGAATAATCAATAGCGGCCAGCTTAATGACCGGAAGACCGGTACCATCCGCGGATCACCCGCTGCTAGAACGGGCGCTAACGCAAAGAGTGCGAGCGCTGATAAAACACCCATTGCCAACATTAAAATCAGCGACTTTCTGAAAAGACGCTGACCAATGCCATACTCATTCATTTCGTTATAGCGTGCAATTTGTTTCGATAGCGCCCCTGGAATCCCAGCCGTCGAGATCACTAAAAAGACACTATAAATTTGGTATCCTTTTGCAAATAATGTGTTGGCTTGTAAGAAATTCGCGCCAAACCAGATTGGCCACGGAATTACATAGACGGCGCCCAGAATTCGCGAGAAAATACTCCCAGCGGTCATCCAAGCGGAGCCCCGTAACATCTTACTTTGTGAAGATCTATCCGTCGCCTTTGTTTCAGGTGAATTGGTCATTTCCCATAACTCCCTTATTAAACGTCAAAAAGCATCTTCCTACCATTTTAGAGGATTGCCCCAAGCCTTGCAATTCCTTTAACAAAACTTTATGAAAAAGAGTGCTTCTGATGACGGTTAGCAACTGAGCATTAATACAAAATTCCCAATAATCCAGGTTTTAAGATTATTGGGAATTTTAGATTAAGCGGAAGTTGTTGTCATCAGAAG
The DNA here is from genome assembly GCF_004101845.1 of Latilactobacillus curvatus JCM 1096 = DSM 20019. NCBI lineage: Bacteria > Bacillati > Bacillota > Bacilli > Lactobacillales > Lactobacillaceae > Latilactobacillus > Latilactobacillus curvatus. The sequence continues at coordinate 1,003,849 of NZ_CP026116.1, forward strand.
CACGTTTCAATAAGAGTGCTATTAGCGCTTGCCCAGATTTTGAGCACTAACCTAAAAACGGGAATTATGGCGTACTCGGCCATGATTCCCGTTTTGTAGTTAGGCGCAGAAATCTAGCGCCAATAGCACGTTTCAAAAAAAGAGCCCCGCCTTCGCGGAGCTCTCTGCCATCTCATTATTTAGCTTGTTTACTTTGTTGAATCAAATACCACGTCAACAGAATGCTGACAAAAACCATGATACCGCCAAAGATTGGTGTACTGTCTAAGCCCCAAGCTGCCGATGCTTGCCCGCCAACTAATGAGCCTATCGTAATCCCGATATTAAAGGCTGAGATATTCAAAGCCGAAGCCAATGGAATATCATTTGGCGTGATTTTTTCAGCCAACTGCACAATGTATAATTGGAGCCCTGGAACGTTCATGAAGGCGAAAAAGCCCATCAATAAAACGTTAATTAAACCGAACCAATGGGCATTTAACGTTAACATGAATAGCAACAAGGTCACTAACAAGCCAACAAACATTTTCAATAGCGCCATCAACGGTTGGTGATTTGACCATTTGCCACCCAACGTATTTCCAAAAGCCACCATCAGACCATAAATAATTAAGATGATCACAACGGCCCTTGGTGACCAACCCATTTTTGATTCTAAAATCGGCGTTACAGGCGAAGACTGGCGCAAAAGCGACCGTCAAGTTACCAATGATAAAGACAACCATAATCCCCAACAATAAATTTTTCCGTGGCCAACGACTTGTTAAAATCGCCAAAATCGGTGCCCCAATCGTAATTCCCAAAGCATACATCGATACGGTTAGTCCTGCTTGACTCATCGTAATCCCAAAATCCTTAATCATCAATGGCATTAAGCCGACACTGATGAATTCTGTCGAACCAATCGCAAAAGCACTGATTGCCAATGCTAGTAATGTGAGGTTCGCCCGTTGTTTACTACTCATACTGCCACACTCCTATTAGACTTTTTTTACTGATGTACTATATTATTCAATAGGAGCGTGATTTTCACAATCACGCACTTTTTAGTCAGTAGGTTACTGAAAAGTAATAATTGAGTCTTATCACAATGAAAAGGTGAATCAAAATTAGAAATGAATGAGAAAACATATAACATTGGCGTTGAAGCTACGATGGAAATTATCGGCGGTAAATGGAAACCCGTTATTCTTTGTCATTTGCGCAACCAACCACGGCGATCAAGCGAGCTCTTACAACGCATCCCTAAGATTTCGCAAAAGGTACTCACCGCACAGTTACGTGAACTCGAAAACGATGGCATCATCAATCGTAAAATTTATCAAGAAATTCCGCCCCGCGTTGAATACAGCCTCTCTGAATACGGTCAGTCACTCAATAAAATCTTAAATCTCCTCTGTTTATGGGGCGAAGATAACATTGATCGCCGCCAAACAGCGGGTGAATCAATCACTGTTTTACATCGCGATCAAATCAATCCAATCGAATCGAATAAAAAAAAGACAGCCAACTAGGCTGCCTTTTTGCTTGTCATGATTTTTGCCGACCAAATTTCACGAAATAAATAACCACCATGATCATTAAGAAAATTAAACCAACAATGATTGAAATCCGCGTTTCCGGATTAATGAACATGAAGATTAAGGTGATGGCTAGCATCGCCAATGTAATGTAGTTCGAATAAGGTGACCAAGGCATCTTAAATGGATGTTGTGCCATCTTGTCAGCGTGTTGTTTTCTAAAGGCAATTTGGCTGATCAAAATGACGAACCATGGCACCATCCCTGGTAAGACACTTGAACTATAAACGAGCACGAAGACATTGCCAGCTTTTGGATAAACAAGTGGTAAAATGGCGTTTAAAATCACCCCGATTAAAATCCCTAATGAAATCGCCCCGACCGCATAAAATGGGACACCGTGGCGGTTTAATTTCAAGAATCGTTTTGGTAACTGCCCATTATTGGCTAATGTGAACGTCATTCGACTGGCACTGTAAATCCCTGAGTTAGCACCCGATAAGGCTGCTGTAATCACTACAAAGTTAATGATTGATGCTGCAGCGGTAATCCCAATTTTAGCAAAGGTTTGCACAAACGGTGAACCGACCTGACTCAATTCATTCCAAGGATAAATGCTCAAGATTACGAAAATCGCCCCAATATAGAAAATCAAAATCCGCGCAACAGTGGATTGAATTGCTTTAACCAATGTTGATTGTGGATTTTCAGCCTCGCCAGCCGTAATCCCAATCAATTCAATCCCTTGATATGATGCCAAGACAATTGCCAAGGCGAAGATGAAGCCTTTAAAGCCACCCGTAAAGAAGCCGTGCGTCCACAAATTACTAATGCCGACTGGATGCATATGGTTTCCAATCCCAAAAACAATGAGTCCAAGGCCTGCCACGATCATCAGAATAATCGTGACGACTTTAATCAACGCAAACCAGAATTCCAATTCACCAAACATGCTGACTGAAATTAAGTTGGCCGCACATAAGAACGTAATCGCGACCAGTCCCGGTACCCAGCCCGGCAAGTTCGGCCACCAGAATTCTAAGTAACCGCCGATGGCAATCATTTCACTCATCCCCACGACAACGAATTGGAAGACATTGCTCCAAGCTGTTAAGTAACCAAAAATTGGATGCATATATTCCGTTGCAAACTTGGCAAAGGACCCCGTATCTGGATCAACATACAGCATTTCTCCAAGTGCACGCATAATGAGATACAGCAATAAACCAGCAATCCCATACGCAATCAGCACAGACGGCCCCGTCCATTTAATTGTCGTGTTGGCCCCCATAAAAAGCCCAACCCCAATTGTCCCGCCAAGTGCAATCATCTGCATCTGACGGGCAGTTAAATTTCGTTTCATAGTCCTCAAACCCCTCTATTTTAGCATCATCATTATTGGTTAACCCCAGAATCTAAATTTACTTATCATCGTATAATAAAAAACACCCAAAAGCAATAGTCGCTCTCATCTTTTTATCATCTTAAAAGCGCTTTAGAATAACCCTTATATTAATTGAAGGATAATTAGGCCCCTAAATATTAATTTTAAATAAGAAAAAGCAGTTACTGCGAGAAACAGTAACTGCTTTTTTGAAACATGCTTTTTGGTTGCAACAACTTCCGCTTAATCTAAAATTTCAAATAATCCTAAAACCTGGATTATTTGAAATTTTTTATTAATGCTCAGTTGCTAACCGCAACCAAACGCACTCTTGTCTGAAACGTGCTTTTCAAGCTAACTTTCTGCGCTTATCCCAGTGAATCAAACAATCGACTACGTCGCTTATTCGCTTCCCTCTGATAATGCTCAAAAGTTGACCGAGCTTGAACCCACTCTTTTTGAAACGCACTCTAATTGGCGACGATATTGACCAATTTATTTGGAATGGCAATCACTTTGCGCACCGTCTTGTCAGCAATGAATTCAGCTACTTTTTCATTTGCCTTAGCCATCGCTTCTAATTCTTCCTTCGGTGTGTCTTTAGCTACTGTTACTTTGGCCTTTAACTTACCGTTAACTTGGAAGATCACTTCTACTTCGTTAGCGACCAATGCTGCTGGGTCAAATGTTGGCCAGTCCACGTAACTGATTGAGTCATCATGGCCAAGCATTGCCCATAATTCTTCCATCATGTGTGGTGCAATTGGCGCTAATAACTTCACGAAGCCTTCAGCGTATTCACGTGGTAGTGTGTCAACTTTATAAGCATCATTGATGAAGACCATCAATTGTGAAATGGCCACGTTAAAGTGCATGCTTTCGAAGTCTTCTGTCACTTTCTTAACAGTTTCGTTGTAACTCTTCTTCAATTGTTCATCATTTTCAGCGACAATCTTGCTTGAAAGTTGGTCGTTTTCGTCGGTATCTTCTTCTGTGTATAGACGCCATACCCGGTCCAAGAATTTACGCGCGCCGGCTAAGCCCTTTTCACTCCATGAAATGGAAGCATCTAATGGGCCCATGAACATTTCGTATAAACGTAATGTATCAGCGCCAAAGCGATCGACAACATCATCAGGGTTAACAACGTTCCCTTTTGATTTCGACATTTTTTCGTGGTTATCGCCTAAAATCATACCTTGGTTATATAGGTGTTGGAATGGTTCCTTCGTTGGCACGACCCCGATATCATACAAGAACTTGTGCCAGAAACGAACATATAATAAATGAAGCACAGCATGTTCCGCACCACCGATGTACATATCAACTGGTAACCAGTCTTTCAACTTATCAAAGTCAGCCAATTTATCAGGGTTCTTAGGATCGATATAACGAAGGTAATACCATGAGCTACCAGCCCATTGTGGCATTGTATTCGTTTCACGACGGCCTTTGCGCCCATTTTCGTCGGTTACGTTTAACCAGTCCGCTAAGTTCGCAAGTGGACTTTCACCAGTCCCTGAAGGCTTGATATCACTTGTTAATGGTAATTCAAGTGGTAATTGAGCTTCTGGCACCACTGATGTTGTGCCATCTTCCCAATGAATAATTGGAATCGGTTCACCCCAGTAGCGTTGACGTGAGAATAACCAGTCACGCAACTTGTAGCTCACTTGTTCATGACCAGCATTATGCGCTACTAACCAATCAATCATCTTGTCGATTGCTGCTTGTTTGTCTAAACCATCAAGGAAATCTGAATTAATCATCACACCAGGTTCTGTGTGAACAGCTTCTTCAGGATTACCACCAGCCACAACTGGTTTCAATGGTAAACCAAATTTCTTCGCAAATTCCCAATCACGAGGGTCATGTGCAGGGACAGCCATCACAGCACCAGTCCCGTATGAGGCTAGAACGTAATCTGAAATCCAGATTGGTAACCGTTCGCCATTGACTGGATTAATGGCGTAAGCACCTGTAAAGGCCCCTGTTTTATCTTTCGCCAAATCAGTCCGTTCAAGATCACTCTTGTGTTCGATTTCTTTTAAATAAGCATCAACAGCTGCTTTTTGTTCAGGCGTTGTGATATCGGCCACTAATTTATGTTCTGGGGCCATCACGATATAGCTGACACCAAACATTGTGTCGGCACGCGTGGTGAAGACATCAATCTGAGCGTCGTGGTTTTCAACAGCAAATGATACTTCAGCGCCTTTTGAGCGGCCAATCCAGTTGCGTTGCATATCCTTGACACTTTCAGGCCAATCAACTAGGTCTAAGTCGTCGATTAAACGATCAGCATAAGCCGTAATCTTCAACATCCATTGACGCATTGGTTTCCGGTAAACAGGATAGCCACCGCGTTCTGTTTTGCCGTCAATGACTTCTTCGTTTGCGACAACGGTCCCTAAATCAGGGCTCCAGTTAACAGCCACTTCAGCTTCATAAGCTAAGCCCTTTTCGTACATTTTTTCAAAAATCCATTGGGTCCATTTGTAGAAATCAGGATCCGTTGTATTCACTTCACGATCCCAATCGTATGAGAAGCCTAATGAATTGATTTGGCGTTTGAACGTATTAATATTGGTTTGCGTGAAATCAGCAGGATTATTCCCAGTATCCAACGCATATTGTTCAGCAGGTAAGCCGAATGCATCCCAACCCATTGGGTGCAACACGTTGAAGCCTTGCATCCGTTTCATCCGGGCCAAGATATCAGTTGCCGTATAACCTTCAGGATGGCCAACGTGTAAGCCTTGACCTGACGGATATGGGAACATATCTAATGCATAGAAATTTTTCTTATTTTTATCTTCTGTTGTTTTGAACGATTTGTGTGATTGCCAGTAAGCTTGCCACTTTTGTTCAACTGCGCGATGATCGTAAGTCATATCAAACACTCCTTTTTTTAACGTGCTTTCAAAAGCATGGACACTTTTGACACACTCTTTTTTAATTCACTTAACGCCAATAAAAAAGTCCTATGGTATAAATACCATAGGACGAATTGACCGCGATGCCACCTAAGTTCTGTCCAATCTATATTGGACAACTCTCTGGCCTTAACGCGGCAGACGTTTCTATCTACTATCAGTTCAATAGAAAACTCAAAGGTGAGTTCGTTATGTTAAACGACGTGTTCACACTAACCACACGCTCTCTAAACGCTTAACGATAACTACTAATCCTTCTCAACGTTAAATAATTGTTCTTAGCATACCAAACTCTTACTTCAATTTCAAGACTTGACCGACTAAGATTAAATCAGAATGTAAATTGTTCGCTGATTTTAATTGTGCGATACTGGTATTATTTTTTTGTGCGATTGACCAAAGACTATCGCCTGATTTAACCGTATAAGTCTTCCCAGAATTCGTATTGGGCGTCGTTGGCGTTGTAGCGCCAGCCGTTAATTTTAAGACTTGACCTGGGTAGATAAAGTTATTCTTAATATTATTAGCCTTGATTAATTGCGCCATCGAAATACCGTTACGGTTAGCAATTCCCCAGACAGAATCACCGGCCTTAACCGTATAAGTCTTCCCAGAAGTTTGCCCTGGATTTGTACTATTTGTATTATTGTTGTTTGAATTACCAGTTGTTGCACCTTGGCTAACCACTAATTTTTGACCAGGATAGATAAAGTTGTTCCGGATATTATTCCATTTAACCAAGTCAGCCATTGAGATGCCGTAACGGTTTGAAATTGCCCAGACAGAATCCCCTGATTTAACCGTATACGTCTTGTTTGAAGTCTGATTACCGTTATTGCTGTTTGAATTATTGTTATTTGTATTGCCAGTTGCGGTTTTTGAAACTGTTAGAACATCGCCAGGGTGAATCATATTATTCTTGATGTTATTCCAACTAATTAAATCGTTCATTGAAATCCCATATTTGTTGGCAATCGCCCAAACAGAGTCGCCGGCTTTAACGGTATACTTATCACCATTAGCTGGTGTTGTTGGATTCGTTGGTGTTGTAGGGTCTGTTGGGTTTGTCGTCCCACCATTGTTGTTGCCAGCTGCACTACTTGAAACAATCAAGACTTGGCCTGGGTGAATCATATTGTTCTTGATGTTATTCCAGCTAATCAAGTCATTCATTGAAATACCATACCGATTAGCAATCCCCCAAACAGAATCGCCGGCTCTAACGGTGTATTTTGTCCCATTTTCAGGTGTCGTTGGAGTCGTTGGCGTGGTTGGAGTCGTTGTTCCCCCATTATTGTTACCAGTATTGGTCCCTGGCGTGTCATATTGCGTTAAATTGTATTGTTGAATCAAACGGTTCAAACTTGACGCATAATTGGTTGCTGTTGCATAACGTCCTTGTAAGTATTGTGTGGCTTGTTGATAGCTACTTGTATGGCTCTTAAATGCCCCTTGATAATAAGGCGTTGCACCAAATGAAGTATTCCGTAGCACATGCACATAATCTTGTAACGATTGGTAGTATGAAGGATATTTTCTAAATGCAGCTTGGATCTGATACATGTTCCCATGACCATCATCTTCCCAAGTCCACATATAAACAGAACTACCATTGTAAGTCCCTTTTACCCCAAACAAGTTATAATTAGGGGCAGAACCTAAACCACTGCTCCCAAATCCTGATTCTAATGATGCTTGGGCAATCATAACAGAGGCGTACAAATCGTTATCACCCGCTAATTGTTGAGCTGAACTAGCAATTGAATTGATGAAATTTTGTGCGCTTGAATTAGCTGCTGCCATAACAACGCCAGCGGTTGCGATATTGGCACTCGTACTTTGCACTCCAGAAATTGGTTGCGCTTGAGATGGTGCCGGTTGTGGCGTAGCCACCTTTGTCGCTTCATTTTCAGTCAATTGAGGTTTTACAACAGGTTGTTGTGTTGATTGGGATTCAGTTGTCGTTGTGCTTGAACTAGTTGTTGATGATGTTGCACTACTTGCTGTATTAGCTGTTGTAGCTTGGTCATCATTGTTTGCACTATTTAACACATCTTCAGTGGCTGCTTTGGCCCGATTCGAAAAACTAGGTGCAATTGCTGAACCCATCAAGACGGTTGCCCCTGCAAAAGTCGTCACATTACGAACTTTCTTAATTCTAATTTCCCGCTTCTGCTTATGTAAGCTTACCTTTTGAGCTGCAATTCGCTGTTTTCTAGTCTCTTTCAATTCTAACGCCTCCGAATTTCCATTATTATTGTCTGTGGCACAATTAACTTGAGCTTCACCTGAACTTTATTATAATATTAATAAATGGGGAAAACAATCCTATCACGCAACTACTTTTATTAGTTGTCTTATGCTTAATAATTATTGTATCATTTAATAATCTTCTTTGTCTTTAATTACAGCTTATTTTGAAAGGATTTCTTAAAAATGACCAAACGATTTTCGGCTAGTTTATTCATTCTTGGCACAATCAGTTTTCTAATCATTTTAATCAGCGTTGTGCACCATGCCACTTGGGTTATACATTTTGATACCCTTATCAGAACTGGCATCCGGTCGCTTTCCTCCCCATTGATGGATACTGTAAGCATTGCGATTACGTCGATCGGCAATCCCTATAGTATAATGACTTTGACCACCATTGTAACGCTTGGTTTGCTGGGCTTTAAACAGTGGTCAGCAGCTAGCTTTTTAGTCATTAACATGGTCCTTTTTTCAACGCTTAACCACTTTATTAAGATGAGCGTCCAACGACCACGGCCCCCATTTCACCATCTTGTCTACGCAGGCGGCTACAGCTTCCCTAGCGGTCATGCTTCGGGGGCGCTTCTTTTTTTCGGAACTTTAAGCATCCTAGTTTACTACTTAATTCGTCAACGCGTTTGGCGAAAAATAGCGATTGGCACCTGTTTAATATTGGCACTATGCATCGGCCTTAGTCGGATTTACGTACTTGTTCATTATCCGAGTGATGTCTTAGCTGGCTTTTTATTAGCAACGGCGTGTCTCGGCGGTTCATGGTACTGTTTTATTCATTTTAAATTATTGCATCTGAAGGAGTCCTAACACATGATACTTGATCATCCCACTAAATTTGCACATTTTCTATTAGACCAGGCAATTCGGCCCGGCGATGTCGTAATTGATGCCACCGTGGGGCATGGCGATGATACCTTATTTTTAGCAGAACGCGTTGCTGATTTTGGTCAGGTTTACGGTTTCGAAATTCAAAAAGAAGCCATCGAAACCTGCGCGGATCGTCTTACAAAAGCAAACCAAGCAAACCAGGTTACTTTGCTTAATCAAGGACACGAGCGGATTATCACTGCCTTACCACCCGAGTTAAAAGTGCAAGCCGCCATTTTTAGCTTAGGCGCACTCAGTCCTGATTCTTTTGAACACGTGACATTGCCTAACACGACAATCTCTGCCTATCATCAAATTCTCTCACGGCTTAATCGCGGTGGCTTACTGGTATTCGTTGTTGATCCTCGGTTCAATGAAACTCAAGAAGAAATCGACTATCTAATCGCCGACTTAAGTCGCCTAGAACCAACCAATTACCAAGTAACCCACTACAAGGCAATCAACGTCGACCAAGGACAAGTCCTAGCGATAGAAAAAATTTAGAGTGCGTCGTAAGGCGAATATCCGCTGAGGATTAACACAGCGTCGTGAATGATTACAACGTAATCGTTTGCGGCTCAGGGTTAACCGGAAGCGGATGACTTACAAAGCACGTTTAGAGTGTGATCCCAGTCGGGTATCTCTTGAGGATTAGCCTAGACTGGCGAATGATTGCTGAAAGCAATCGTTTGCGGCTCAGGGTTAACCGGAGGCGGATGCCTTACAGAGCACGTTTAGAGTGCGTCGTCAGTCGATTATCTCCTATTCAAACATTAAAAAAAGGCCCAGTCATCATTGATGACTGGGCCTTTTACTATCTTATAATGTCCCGACCACTTTTGTACCGTGTGCTTCGGAAATTTGTAAACGTTCTGTTAACGCGTCGACATTGTCGGCTGTAATGCCACCGCCAGGTAAAATCACAATCCGCCCATCAGCAGCTTGGATTAACGTTTTTAAACGGGCTTCGTCGATGGGCGCGTCTAACGGCCCCCCATGCGTTAAAATCCGTTTAACATCATGATCAATCAGCCATTCCATTGCTGCAGCTTGTTGATCAGCCGCAATTTCATCGAAAGCCATATGGAAAACAACTTGCATCCCATTGGCAGCACCAATCAACATTTCCATCGCTTCTTCGTCGATTTGATTGTCAGGTGTTAGGCAACCAAGGACGATGCCGTCAGCGCCTAATTCTTGCGCTGAAAAGATATCAGCTTCCATAATTTTTAATTCTTGATCGTTATAAACAAAGTTGCCGCCACGCGGACGAATCATGACCATCACTGGTACATCGTGTTCATGCGCATAACGCACTGATTCAGCCATCACACCCCGGCTAACCGTTGTGCCTCCGACAGCCAAGTTGTCGTTCAACTCAATTCGTTTAGCACCATTGCGGATTGCTGCCGGAATTTTAGTGAAATTTTCAACACAAACTTCTTTGATTAACATGGATGAACCCTCCAAATTTTAATTTAATCCTTTATGCAAATAGCATTGCACCTAAGACAAGTAGGCCCAAGATAATCCGGTACCAACCGAAGACCTTGAAATCATGTTTCTTGATGTAATCCATCAAGAATTTGATTGAAATAATTGAAACGATGAATGAAACCAACATCCCGACTAATAAAATGATTGATTGATCGCCCGTAAACGTATTGCCTTGGTACAAGAATTTACCAATCTTCAAGATTGCCACGCCGACCATCGTTGGAATCGCCATGAAGAACGAGAATTCCGCACCCACAAACCGTGATGTCCCTAAAATAATTGCCCCTAAAATCGTAGCGCCTGAACGGGATGTCCCAGGAATAATTGATAAGGCTTGGAAACAGCCAATCCAAAAGGCCGTCAACCAAGGTAACGTATTTAAATCAGCAAATTTCGGTGTGGTATGCTTGTTGCGATTTTCGATGACGATGAACAAAACCCCGTATAAAATCAACATGCTGGCCACAATCCAGTTTTTCATCAGATGTTCATCCATCCAGTCATTCAATGGGAATCCAATAATGACTGATGGAATCACCGCCACAATTACCTTAAACCATAACGTCCACGTTTGTTTTTGTTCGAGCTGGTTCTTACGTGGTGAGAAAGGATTCAATTTATGGAAGTATAGAATCACAACCGCCATAATCGCTCCAAATTGAATCACATAATTAAACATATCGATGAATGCTTTTGATTCATCAAGTTTCAAAACACTACCGACCAACACTAAATGGCCGGTTGAACTAATTGGTAGCCATTCTGTAAAACCTTCGACAATCCCTAAAATGATTGTCTTAATCATATTTAAAGTTAACACAATACTAATCCCTCCGTAATCCATAATCGTTTATTAGTATACTCATTCTAAAGTTAGATTGCGACTCAAATTGAAAGCTTAATCAAATTTTATTCAATTCGCCCGCAGGAAAAGCCAAATGACGTTGATCCATCACTGCTTGAAAATCGGCTGGTAGTTCGCTTTGAACCGTGACATACCGTTCTTCAAATGGATGATAGAACGTTAACTCGCGACAGTGCAATGCTTGACGCGGTAATAAATCATCGGCCACACCGTATAAATTATCACCAATTAAGGGATGCCCCAGTGATGCAAAATGAACCCGAATCTGATGTGTCCGACCTGTTAGTAACTTCAACTTAACTAACGTGGCATCGGTGCCATGGGCTTCTTGCCAATATTCCGTTAATGAGCGTTTGCCACCAACCCCAACGACCCGCCGCATGTAAAAATCATCCGACCGTTTGATTGGCCGATCAATCCACGCATGTTGCGGATAATCTAACCGCATATCACCACTGGCAATCGCAACATATGTTTTTTGCAATTCTTTAGATTGGAGTTGCTTATCCAACAAACTATGCGCGAAGCCGTGCTTGGTGAACATCATCAAACCACTTGTATCGCGATCGAGGCGCGTTACTACGTGCACTGCCTGGCTCTCAGCATTTTGGTCAATCAAGTATTGTTTGACGAAATTGGCCATTGTGTTGTGCGGATGGTTCGGTGCCGGTAACGACGCCACAAACGCCGGTTTATCGACCACTAAAAAATGGTCGTCTTCAAAAACCACTTTCAAGTCCCCTTTAACTGGGATGACGTGTTCGACGGCCACTTCCGGTGCGAGGTAAACAGTCACCACATCGTTTTGAACCAGTTGGGCATTGGTATGTGCCTCCTGGCCGTTGACGAGGATTGTGCCACCTGCAAATTTAATTTTAGTTAACTGACTGCGAGAAAGCTTATGCCGCCGTAAAAAATTCCGCAACACACAGCCTTCTGCATCTTGATATTGCCATTCAAATTTCATGTTTTGACCCAATAAATGCATCTTCGACACGGTTCCAGAAATGGGTGTGTCGATAACGTGCAAACTGTATTCTTTCCTTTGCAATTTTAAATTGCATCGAGGCAATTGGTCGATCCTTAAATGTGAATTGATCAATTGTCACAACGTAATCACTTGTCTTAGAAGGCTTCAGGAGCAACCATTCATCCGATGGTAACACGATTGGTGCCGATAGTGTTCGATATACGCGATTATTAATCGACGCAATTTCGGTCATCTGCATCGCGTCTAAGCGTGGATGTAAAACCGCGCCACCAATCGACTTACTATAAGCTGTCGACCCAGTTGGTGTGGAAATACAGAGCCCATCGCCCCTAAAACTTTCAAAAAAATTCTCTTTAATGTAAACGTCCGTCCGCAAAGTCGCTGCATACCGACGTAACGTCACTTCATTGAGCGCCAAACTGCGACTGATTTCGTGCGTATCCGCATATTCGATTTTAACTTCTAATAACGGATAGCTAATACTCTGCCCGAGATCTTCTTGCAAGGCGACGACTAGATCATCGACTTCAAAATCGCGCCAGTCAGTGTAAAACCCTAAATGTCCCGTGTGCACGCCAATAAACCGGATGTGCGCTAAATCGTGGGCGTACCGATGAAAGGCAGATAAAAGCGTCCCATCTCCACCAACTGAAATGACCACATCGGGCGTTTGATCATCAATGACAAACCCCGTATTGATCAATTTTTGCGTTAAGCGATTGGCAACTTGAACGGAAGAACTACCGTCATTGCTAAATACCGTTACTTTCAATCTGGCGTCTCTCCTTCAGAATCATTTTCAGTTGCCTTTTCAAGTGCGTTTTGCCATTTTCCATATGAGAAGAGTTGTTGTGCTTCTTGAATTTCTTCACGAATTTCAGACATTTCTTTATCTAACATAAAGGATGCTTCGGCCGCTCTTTTAAGCCGCGCCTTCAGCGTTTCAGGAAATTCCCCTTGATATTTATAATTTAATGAATGTTCAATGGTTGCCCAAAAGTTCATCGACATTGTTCGAATCTGAATCTCGGCCAAAATCAATTTTTCACCACTGATTAGTTGGACTGGATATTCAATTACAATATGATATGACCGGTAACCACTTGGTTTAACATTTGAAACGTAATCCCGTTCTTCAACAATTTTCATATCAGTCCGTTGGTGCAAAAGGCCCACAATTTCATGGATATCTTCCACAAACTGACACATAATCCGCAAACCAGCGATATCTTGCATATCTTGTTCGAGTAAATCTTCTGTAATGTAGCGGCGTTGCATCTTTTCTTTGATACTATCGATTGGTTTAACGCGCCCAGTTACAAATTCGATGGGTGCATGTTCATTATTTTGTTGGTATTGCTTGCGCATCCCACGTAATTTAATTTTTAATTCGCTAACGGCCTGTTCATAAGGCATTAAAAACTTCTTCCAATTTTCGACCATTATAAACCCCTCATTCACTCTGTCACATACAGCACTATTTTAACATAGATTAGAATTGAATAAATAATAATCGTCTGAAATACAAATTTCATTACAAGTCTGCTTTTTTGTGCTAGGATAATAACATTGCTTTTTTAAAAAGGAGCTCAACCGATGTCACAAACGATTGAACGCGAATTTAAGACGATGCTAACGGCGGCGCAATTTTCGCAACTAAAAGCGGACTATCCATTTGCAGCGCCGTTTGTGCAAACTAATTATTACTTCGAACTGCCTAACCAGGGATTGGCTAAACGTCACTGGGGGTTGCGTATTCGACTCTTTGACACCTATGCCGAACAGACGCTAAAGGTGCCAACCGTAGAAAATGCTCATAGTCTGATTGAAATCACTGATCGCCTAACACTTGAGCAGGCTACTCACTTAATTGAGCACCAAACCGTATTATCGTCTGGTCAGATCGCTGTCTATTTTGCAGCACAAGCCGTGATTATCAAAGAATTGTTCATCTGGGGACAGGCAACAACGCACCGCCAGACCGCGTCTTTAGTTGCTGGCCTGTTAACGCTTGATGTTACCCAATACCCTGACGAAACCCAGGATTATGAAGTCGAAATTGAAGTCACCAACGTCCAAGAAGGGGCAACTTGGTTTAAATCATTTGTCACCCGCTATCAATTAAGTGAACAAATACCACCCAATAAAATTATGCGCGCCCTTATCCATCAAGCTTAAACTCTGTCAAGCTAACTTATTGCATAATTTTAAAATTTTGTTAGAGTAGACAGTACAAGCGCGTCGAGCAGTATATACAATATAGAAAGTTTGGAGGAACCAACTTGTTAGAAGTGTTTTTATTTATCAACCCAATCGGGCAACTTTGTTTACGTTCCGAAGAGGCACTTTTAAAGATTATCGGCGAAACCGATGCAAATATTCATTTTAAGTTTATTCCAGTCTTAAACTTAAAAAACGTCGAGCATTACATGCAGTTTCAGCAACAAAATAGTCATGATTTAAACTTACGTAATCACGTTTTCAGCACCATTTATGAAGCAGTACTCGCTTATAAGGCAGCAACGTTCCAGGGGGGCAAGAAGAGCCAATCATTTTTAATGCAACTGCAACAAGCATTCCGTGAACCAGATATGGAACTTAACAACGAATTAGTCCTTACAATTGCTAAACGCGTAGGACTTGATACCGAAATGTTACTTGAAGATTGGCACAGTCCACTTACTAAACAGGCATTTGATTCAGATCAACAATTATCTTGTGAGATGAACATTCAGATGACCCCTTCAGCAGTAGTCTTCAACTATTCAAAAGGTGAAAGCGAATCAGGCTTATTGATTGAAAATTGCGATTCCTATGAACTCTTGAAACAAGCCTGTTGTGCTGAAACAACACCTGAACAGACTTTCCAAGCACTTCAAAAACAAAAAAGCACCCTCTCACGGGTTGCTTTGCATGTTATTTCTTAATCTTAGAACCGGTGGTCAACCGACCCCCGGTTCTTTTTTAATGCTTGTTTCAAAGCTATTTGCCCCCATTGTGCAAATAAGGATTGCTTTAGTAGTGGTTGTTGGAGTAAGGGCGTTACCGCTAAAAAAAGATCAATTGGTTGGGCACTCAACCACCACGTTACCCGACTTTCAAACTGACTGAGCTGATAAATGGGTGGTACATTACGTGTGCAGTAACACCAGTCCGGAACGGCTTGCAAGCGTTCATGGTGGGCATAACAATCCGCCTGTAACGCAACATAATGTGCGTCTTGCAGCCCTAATCGACGGTCAATAATTTGTTGCTGCATAGGCTGTGACTTGCCCTTATAATGATTGGCTGGCAGTCTTGTTTGTGCTACAAGCAAGCGCACAAACGCCTTAGTTGTCAATCGCAGGGTTTGCCAAGCATAACCAGCAAAATCACGGGCGACAATATGGTGATATAACACCCATTTCCCCCACTTTGGCAAATAACTTACCACATAAAAGCCCCACTGCCGCCGATAGTTGATAAACCCCAACTGTTGCTGGCTTAAATAATGGTTAGTAAAACAATACCGTTCACCAACCACCCATAATACAGGTAATCGGCGCTGCTGATAGCCGATTGTTCGTTGGTTTAACTTATCTGGCGTCAATGGGCTGCATTGGTATTCAATAATTAATGGTTGCTGATTCCGCGTTAACCATACATCAGCGCGCTGTGTCTCGCCGACAGGTACTTCAAAGGTAGCATGCCAGCCCAACACATGTGCTAATTCAGCAATCGCCTGTTTTCCCGCCAGATGGGCTGGACTCTCACCACCACCAGATACACGTTCTGCGATATGTGCGAAATATGGTGCTTTATGCACCCCACGATGCAACTGAACCAGTTGTTGACAATGTGGACAGAAATACCGCGCTACTTGCTGTTGTTTGGCTGCTTGATCGGCGCGAATTAAGCACCCGTTAGTGGTCTGTGCAACTTTCATTATTTATCACCCCCACCGAAAATACGCAAAAAAATAACGGGTTCTCCTAAATTTAGGAAAACCCGTTATTTTTAATGTTTGAAGTAGTAGCGTGTTAACTCAAGCGCACTATTATCCATGACTTTTTCACCGAATTCACTTAAAAAAGCTGCTGTGTATTCTGACTTCTGCCCGTATTCATTAGCGACCGCTAAATCATCCCGTGCAAACGCTTCGGTCGTATTCTCCATAAAAATAATAATCTGTGCATAGTACTGATGTTTGTAAAGAAATAGGTTCGACACACCACTTTCGATGTGTAGCTGTTGTGCCAAAGCAATCCAATCGTCAAATGACTTAAACGATAACACAATCTGTTTCATTGGATTGTCCGCTTGATTCATATAAGCGGTCATTTCATCCTCTTCCTCAGTCGCATCATCTTGGACCGTATCTCGTTTCAACAGTTGTTCTTTAATGTATTCAGTAATACCGTCTTTGCCTTGCACCATTTCTGATTGACCTTTACCACCGTCAAAGTTTGGCATATTCTTACTAATCAGTAATTCTAACCCTTGATCGTTAGGCAACACTTGGAACGTTACTGCATCGTTGTTCGCAAATGTGTGTTCACTGTCCACTTCTTCCAGAATTGAATAGAAGAACCGCTCAATCTTTTTATGATTGCTCAACAAATCAAGTCCAGTAATCCCGCGTTCTTCTAAATCATCATTTTCTAATAGAACCCGAATTGTGTTCTCGTCGATTTTTTCCATTCTCATGGGACAACGCCCCTTTCTAACGCGCTTCTTATAGCGTCGTAATTCACTTTCTTTGACCTACCATACCAGTATC
This sequence comes from Latilactobacillus curvatus JCM 1096 = DSM 20019, assembly GCF_004101845.1. NCBI lineage: Bacteria > Bacillati > Bacillota > Bacilli > Lactobacillales > Lactobacillaceae > Latilactobacillus > Latilactobacillus curvatus. The sequence goes on from NZ_CP026116.1 coordinate 1,020,936, forward strand.
TGGCGTAACATTCAAGTATCTACATCGCAGCAATTAATTTTTTAACCCATCAAAAAAGTCGAGGCTGTTAACAGCCCCGACTCTCCTCTAGAATCCTGCTAGTAATTGTGCTTGTTGTAATTCCAATGCCCGTACTTCACGTGGTAAGAAACGACGAATTTCATCTTCGTTATAACCAACCTGAAGTCGTTTTTCATCCAAAATAATTGGACGACGTAATAGCCCTGGGTTCTTTTGAACTAAATCTAATAATTCGTTGATTGATAAGTCATCAATTTTAATGTTTAATTCTTGGAAAACCTTAGAACGCGTTGAGATAATTTCTTCCGTGCCATCTTCGGTCATGCGTAAGATTGTTTTAATTTCATTTTTATTGAGAGGCTCCGAAAAGATATTGCGTTCTTGGTATGGAATATTGTGTTCTTCTAACCACGCCCGGGCTTTACGACAAGATGTACAACTTGGTGATGTATATAACGTAACCATATGTCTCTCTCCTTTATTAACATGACACCTTACTTAACAATAAGACAATCATTTTCTCTCTTACAAATTTTATTATACGCGAGTCAGCACTAGAAAACTACCCTAAAATTAAATTTATTAATTATTTTTTAATAATTAATAAATAGACATTTGGACATAAAACGTCTAATTAAAACGGTTTATTGTTAAATTTTCCCACTCACCATTAATTTTTATGTTTTTACATTTATATTTATCATTCAAAAAAATTATAGTAGTTTCTACTTTCTAATGAAAATTCACTTATTTTTTGTAAGTTCCATCAACGCCGCCTATATTACACGCTCCGACATCAATTGTCAAATCCTGTTGGGCAACTATCACGGGTACGTCCCCAACAGTCGCTTGTGCTTGTGCCTGTAGCGTTTCTGCCGAAACCCCTTGTGGTAAATGCGTTAATAGAATTTTAGCTGCGCCACTTTCTTGTGCCAAGTTACCGGATTGCGTTGTTGTCATATGCGCCATTTTACCAGTGCGATCTTCAAGAAAATTCGTATCAGTCATCAGTAAATCTGCAGACTGACAAAAAGCAGCTAATTCTGGGAAATACGCCGTATCTGCAGTAAAGACCAAGACCTGCCCCGTCGTTTGTTCTTCAATTCGAACAGCGAATGCTGGGACAGGATGCACTGTCCGTTTGAAAGTTACTTTCAACGGCCCCAGGGTCAGCTCTGTGTCTTCTTGATAACCAAAGCCCTGCGTCACACCCGGTTGTGTCAAACTGCCAAAGTGGAGTGGATCTTGCAGATGCCCGTAAATAGGTAAAATGGGTTCCTTTTTGGTTCCTTGATGCAGTTGCCAATAATATTGTAAAACCCCCACATCAGCAATGTGATCGTGATGATAGTGCGTGAGAAGGACCACATCTAGTTGCAATGGGTCAAATTGTTTCTCAAGCGCTAATAAAGCGCCACTCCCACAATCTAGCAATAAATGATACGCCCCACTTGTTAATAAATAACTACTAGTCCCAACACCGGCGTATGGATATCCACCGTAATAACCTAAGACTGTTAATTGCATTTTTAAATGACCACCTTTCTAATTTCTATAGTAGCGCATTCCGGGTATCGCGCGCACTATATTTACTAACTAAATAAAAAAAGACCGCCACCCAAATGGATGACGGCCCTAATGCTATTGAATGACTTGGACTTTCTTAGCTTTAACTTCTTGATAGAAAATCGTAACGCTCATAATTAAGTATGGATAGAACCACAAGAGACCTAGTCCAGCAGTCATATAGACGACCAGTTCCCATCCAATAAATGATAAAGTAAGCCCGAGTAATTTCAGCCAGTTCCCTTTTAAAATCACCCATGAAAGGCTAAAGATTAATTTGAGTGGTGCTTGTGGTAAATCAAACTTCAACAGTACTAAAATCTGATAATACGTTAAAATCACGGGTTGCAACAGTGACAAAACCAACATCACCGTCACAAACAATAAGACAGTTTCAGAAATTGTCCCCTGCTGGCTAATGTTTAGCAAATAAGGCGCAACGGAATCTAATCCATTAAAAGTGAATTGAAATACACGATCCCAACCGAGTAACCGATAAAACGGCGCCAACCCAATTAATAGTAAGATCCAGTTTAACACTTGTTGAACAAGATTCAATACCACAAGATGGGTATACAACGGTTGCCGGAATAACAATAAGGTATCCCGGTAATAGCTGGGCTTATTCTGGCTAACTTTATAAACACCTAAGAAAACAGCATTTAAAAAGATAAAGTATAAGAAATAATTGGCAAAGGTGTTGAGCATTTGATAACCAAATGAACTGGCGCCAAACACGCCTTCAATCATTGAGTCGACTACTATCTCAACTAACAACCAAAGCGCGACTAAAGCGGCCATTTTCTGCCAGTTTCCTTTTAATAATTGACGCGCTTTTGCGCGGTACATAGCTAATTGCAAAAACTTTCCCTCCGAGTTTAGTAGAACACATCACTATTGAGCGGTGCATTCACAATTCGATTGTAGATATTGGCCGTAATTAGATAGAAAACAAAGTAAATGATGATAAACAGGCCGCAAACGATATAGGCTAATTGTAACCCAGGATTATCTAAAAACAAACCCAATAACCGAATTGCAAAGAAGGCGTGCATCGATCCCAAAATAATTGGCAGTAAAAAGAGCATCAAAATTTGGAAATAAATCGTGCGCTTAATCTCACCGTCACTCATCCCAATTTTTTTCAATGTTTTATACTGCAAAATCTCTTCTTGTGCTTCTGACAATTGTTTCAACATGATGATACTACCAGTGGCTAACATGAAGATTAACCCAATAAAAATGGCGACATACATATAAAATCCGAAGTTTGCGTTAGCAATATCTCGGTTAGGTTTTTTTAAAAGCACAGAATAGCGGCTTAACTCTTCTAGCCGTTGATCAGTGGTTTTAATTTCATAATGGGTTTGCCCGGCTTTTTTGTGCGTCATTAAATAATCCCATTGTTTGGGCTTTTGAGATAGACGGAATAAATCGCGCATTAATCGTTTTTGCTTTTGTTGGGCAGCGGAGAGCTGAACTGCATAGATTTGATCAACTGAAGTTGCTTGGACTTGTTGATATTCAGCATCATTGGCCACAATCACGTTTAAGTTACCATCAAAGAAGACATCAGAACCGTTTGGAAATAGCTTACGAATGTGTACAATCCGAAAATCTGAAAGCCCAGACTGTTTTAATTGCAACGGGATTCCAGCTCTTTTCGGTGGCAAACCTGCACCTGCTCTGCGAGGCATCTTCAGCATTGTTAATGGCAAGTTAATGATGGTCACCACAGTATTTTTCTTCAATTTAGTTGCTGGTAACTTAAATTGTTGCGCCATTACTTGGTTGTATTGGGATAATGGCATGACAACAGCTGCTCCATCCATTTTGATGCCTTCCCGATTTAACGGTGAATTGACCTTAAATCGAGCATCCACCAATTTAAACGAAGACATTGTTTGACTAACCGGCTGAACATGATATTGCGTTAAAATTTTGTCGACCGCTGCTTTTTGACTTTGTGTATAAACCAAATCCACCGGAATGTTCTGCCGTAATGTATCTTGACCGTGCGTATAAATCATCGCCGCACTTCCGATTGCGGTAATAGTGACTGCACTTAAAATCGTAATCATCCACAACATCTTTGCATTCTTTTTAAAACGAAAACTCAAATTCGTAACGTTTAACAAATGTGTCCCACGATAATAAAGCCGTTTCCAGTGCCGTTCTAACTGTAGCCAAATTTGCGTATAGGCCTGAAAAAAAGCCAGTGTGCCAAAAATTTCAAGTAATAAAATGGTTAGTAAATAAACCAAATCAATCCCAAAACCATAGCGCCGCTCTAAGCTCGGCATCAAAACCAGTGTTTGGTCTGCCAAATAATAGCCGCTGATAATCAATACAGGTGCAATAATCCCCCATAAATAAGTCAGCCAGTTCGGTCGGCGCACTTTCCGACTGACTGCAGATGGTTGCAGCAATGTCACTAATTGATACCGATAAATCATCGTACTGTTTAAAAAACCAGTTAATAGGAACAACCCGCCAAAGGTGAATGTCGTTTGTTCAATGGCCCGCCATGATATTAAAAACGGCATGGCAACCGCAATCCCCATCATGCGTAATAATAACATCGCGAATAATTTCGAAAAAAGAATCCCGAATAACAACCCGATAATCAGGGCAATCACACCGATAATCAAACTTTCAAAGAAGAAGAGTAAGCTAATCTGAAATTTAGTCACCCCGATGACACTTAAAACACCAATCTCCCGCCGACGCCTTTTAATGAAAAATAAATTAGCATATGCCAAGAAAAAAGCGGCAAACAGCAAAATAATTAAACTTGCTACTTGGATCATCCGGCCAAAAGCTAAAGATTCACCAGCCATCTTGAGGTGCCTAAAGATTGGCGCAGTTTGAATCGACGTAAAGCAGAAATAAACCACAATCGCGGCAACACAGGCAATCACATAAGCCGCATAGTCGCGCGCATGATTAATCGCATTTCTAACGGTTAGGTGTAACAGCATTGAAACGGCCTCCTCCACCTATGGTTGCTTGCATATCAATAATTTGATTGAAGAATTGTTGCCGATCACCATTGCGAACGATTTCCGAGAATAATTGACCATCTTTAATGAAAAGAATTCGCCGACAGTAACTAGCTGTAAAGGCATCATGCGTGACCAATAAAATTGTCGTCTTTTCCTGACGATTAATCACGGTTAAATATTGTAAAAGCTCCGTAGCTGATTTTGAATCTAAACTTCCAGTTGGTTCGTCGGCCAATAACAAAGTGGGATTGGTAATCATTGCGCGCCCACATGCCACTCGTTGGCGCTGTCCAATTGAAACTTCATCCGGATAACGATCCAACAAACTACTAATGCCCAAGACTCGGCTAACTTTATCCAACCGTTTTTCAATCACTGGCACACTTAACTTATCAAGCGCTAATGGCAGTAACATGTTTTCGCGAACCGTCAGTGAATCTAGTAAGTTAAAATCTTGAAAAATAAAGCCCAAATCTTGCCGCCTAAAATTAGCAAGCTTAGCTTCCCGCATCCGACTCACAACTTGATCTTTAATTAACACTTGACCATGCGTCGGCCGATCAATGGTCGCAATCATATTTAATAAGGTCGTTTTCCCAGCGCCTGAAGGGCCCATAATACCGACAAACTCCCACGGTTCAATATCAAATGAAATATTATTAAGCGCATTGACCAGACTAAACCGATGCCCGTAGACTTTCGAAACTTGTTGGACTGATACGACTGCCATTTTTTCACATCCCTTAACTAATTGGTATTCATTTTAGCAGAGTTGACCGCAAAAGCCCATTTTATAACTACGACCTTAGTTGGTTGTCTTTTCTAGTGAAAGTGGTTAATATTAGTCTATCTATGTATGAGGAGAATTCATTATGTTTGAAATTATGATTGTTGAAGACGATCCAACGATTGCCAACTTAATCGCTGAGAACTTAAATAAGTGGCAATTACACGCAAATATTACGACCGATTTCGATACCATTTTCGACCAATTTTTAACCAATAAACCCCATCTGATTTTACTCGATATCAACCTGCCCGTTTATGACGGGTTCTACTGGTGTCGCAAAATTCGTGAAGTATCTAAAGTCCCCATAATTTTCATTTCTAGTCGCAGTACCAACATGGACATGGTGATGTCGATGAACATGGGCGGCGATGACTTCGTCAATAAACCTTTTTCGATGGAAGTTTTAATTGCCAAAATTAACGCCCTCTTACGACGGACTTACAACTACGTCGACCAAAATGCCGATATCATCGAACATAACGGCCTAATGATTAACCTCCAAAGCGGCGGAGCTCAGGTGGGTGAGACTACCATTGATCTTTCCAAAAACGAATATAAGCTCCTCCAATTTCTGATGCGTCAACACGGCCAGATTGTCAGTCGCGAAAAGTTATTGCGTGCCCTCTGGGACGATGAACGGTTTGTCGACGACAACACACTAACCGTTAACATCAATCGGCTTCGCAAAAAAATTGAAAGTGCTGGTTTAGAAGACTACATTCAGACGAAAATTGGCCAAGGCTATATCATCCCCTAAGGAGTTATTATGACGTTTAAAAAATTCTTACGTGATCATTTATTTCATATCGCTTTTTTCTTCAGCGGTATGATTGTTCTGGATATCGTCCTATGGCTCGACCCTAGTATGCGCTTTGCTAAGGCGACACTTTTATACCTCGATTTATTGCTGGCGCTTTTTTTCTGCGCCTTTTTGGTTGGCTTATACGTCTACCATCTCAAGTGGTACCGCACAATCCAAACACGCTTAGATGCTAAAGAAGATAGCCTCAACTGGCCACTTACAGGCGCTACCTCGGCTGAAAAACAATTCATTCAACACTACGTGAATCAACTGCTAGCCTACCATCAACAAAGCATCGACCGACTAATCTCAGCGCAACAAGATCAAAAGAATTTCATTGATGGCTGGGTGCACGAAAGCAAGGTCCCCCTGGCAGCTACTCAATTGCTCATTGAATCCATCGAAGACCAGATTCCAGAAGACAAATTCAATCAATTAACCGATGAACTGATTCAAATTGAACACTACGTTGAACAAGTGCTCTACTACTCGCGTCTCGATAGTTTTTCTAAGGATTACTTGGTGCAGGAATACGATTTAAAACCTTTAGTCAACCAAATCATCCGCCAAAATCGCAATTATTTTATTCAAAAACACATCCAATTTAAACTGCTTGGTGCCGATCAAACCGTCTTAACCGACGCTAAATGGCTGGCTTTTATTTTGAATCAAATCATTTCCAATGCGTTAAAGTATACCCCCGACGGCGCACAAATTACGGTACAGATTGAACGTGACGAACAAGGCGTTTGGTTAAGTGTCATCGATACAGGGATTGGGATTCCGGCTGAAGACCTACCCCGGATTTTTGATAAAGGGTTCACCGGTCAAAATGGGCGCTATTCTAACCAACGTTCAACCGGTTTAGGGCTCTACCTTGCACGTGTCTTAAGTGAAAAGCTCGGTCACGAACTCACCGTTAGCTCCCAACAAGGCAGTGGTTCCACTTTTAAATTACTCTTTCCTTTTTTAAGTTACTACAACACGGATGACGATGACGGCTTATTCGGCAAAACCCATCCTGCAGACAAATAAAGCGGAGCTTCAAAATGCGTAAAACACTTTTAATCACTACACTTTTAACAATAACACTCCTAGCAGGTTGCCAAGCTAAAAAACCGGTTTCATCAACCACATCCCGCGCGCAGCCAACTACGACGACCTACGCCAACCGGACAACAACTAAAAAAGCCCTCGCGGCCGATTCACAGACTTGGTTGTTTAACAAACAACTCCTTTCTAAGCAAACTAAAAACGGTCTTTCTGATGACATCACCGTTTCAAATATTGCTCAAATGACCACTCCTAAAAGTTGGCTGACCTCTAAAGGCACCTTCACAAGTCAGCCGATTAATTATCAACAAATTTCGTTTAAAAAATGGCAACAAGATAGCCGCAGTCATCTGATGAAGAGCTATCAAAAGACACTCCATCTGATGACTGTGGCACAAGTCAACGCTGCATTACACAAATTGGGGGCTGACTTTAAGATTAAACACCTCTCAGATCTCGTCTTTCTTGAGACTAAGACTGGGAAAAATACAATTGACCAAGGATTCGTTGCCAAAGGAAATCATCTATACGCAATTACAGCTCATTACAGAGATCTACAAGAACCCACCAATTTTGACCGCCGACAGTTATTCGTCAGTCAAAAAGCAACCGCCAAAACAACCGCCAGTCCTGTTGCCCTCGACCAACTCAATGGCACTTGGATTGCGGCCGCAACAACGACGAGTGCTAATGACACCGGAAAACTGATGGTCAAAGATGGCTTCATGTACCAAAAATGTTATGATAGTATTGAACGCTCTGCCATTCAAGATCTTGCCAAATACACTTTAGTAACGCTCAATCAAAACACAATCTATGCTGCTCAAAAAAGGGATGCAGCACAAGCTGGTTATCAATTAACCCCTAAGTCGATTGCTAGTGGTGATAGTATCGGTTATCTCTACCTCTTCATGAATGATCATGAACTGCTACGCATCGGTGCTGGTCAAGTAACAAGCTATCAAAAGACGGATTCACTAGTAGCTGCTGCCGATTTATCACAGACTGATCAAACCATTTTTGAGCAACTTGATCAACAAAAGCCTGGTGAATCAGCTTCAACCATTACGGTCAAAGCAAGTCCCGCTGTTGTCGGGATGAGTGATAGTGTCAACTATCTAACCGATGCAACCGCTGACCAGATTTCGAACAATATCGTCATTGGTAGCGTTCAAAACGGGCACGTCACCATTGCAAGTGAGTCAACTCATTAATTATAGGCACAAAAAAAAGGTCCGACATTCATGTCGGACCTTTTTTTGTGCTTAAGCCGCTTGATCGCGGGCTGCTTCTTCTTTTAAAGCCATGTCTGTGGCGATCTTGATGAATGGTAGGTAAATGAGCACTGAAACAAGTAAGTTCACTGCTGCTAATACCCCACCTTGCCAACTAACCGTTGCGATGACCCTACCGATAATTGGTGGTGTTACCCAAGGTGGTATAACCGTTGCAGCGGGCACTAACCCGGTGCTAGTTGCAAAGTATGCAATTGTAACGATCACCATTGGTGTGGCAATATATGGGATGAATAAAATTGGGTTCAATACGATTGCAAGCCAAATGTTAATGGTTCGTTAATATTGAAGACCCCAGGAGCGGCACTCAAATTCCCAACGATTGAATATTGTTTATTCTTTCGACCCACTAACCAGATTGCAATGATTAAGCCTAAAGTAGCACCAGTCCCACCTAAGTTAACAGATGAATCAAAGAATGGTTTGTTAACAATATATGGTGCTGCTTTACCAGCTTTAATCGCATTTAAGTTAGCTGTAATTGCAGGTGGTACCCCATCAGGCATCTTAATGACTAAGTGTTTATTACCCAATAAACGTCTGAGAATTTCTATTGAAATCATCGCAACGATTAAAGCAACGAACAAGCCCATTGAGTCCATCCCTGCAAGACCGCCAGCAGCAAAGAATGACCCTAATGCTGTTACGCCGGCTGCTAGTGGATTGATATTATATGACTTACCTAAATTGTAAGCAACTAGGAAGACGATAAACACAGAAAGAATCGCAAATATCCCGCTCCAAGCATTGCCCCCGAATTTAGTCCAGATATAAGCCTTTTCAGCGCCCTTACCAACTGTCTTTGAGAACACACTATCCATGAAATTGGTATATGCCGGAATTGGTAAATTATTAATCAAGGTTGCAAAAGCCCCCAAGATCATCAATGGCATCGTTGTTACGAAGGCGTCACGAATGGTAAATGTCGTTGATTCCCAACTTTTGCCACAACTGGTAAAAAGCGTTTCTCCATGAAACTGATAAATGAATCCATTAACCTCACTCCTTTTCCTGAATCATAATTAAAAAATAATTGCTATTACAAGTATTATGTTACAGAAAGCGTTGTCAAACGATAACCCCGTTCATTACCTATGAATGTCCAGTTTTTCACAAAAACTAAAAAAAGCGCCAACCCATTCTAATCATGGATTGACGCTCTTTTTTATCCGTGTTAGGTATATACCAATGACGGAAAATGAAAATTAAATTTTTAATAACTTTATTTTACATATTACTTTCAATGAACAAGCTTTGCCCATATAACGGGCTTTTTAGCGGCTAATGATTTTTTGACATCGATAATCCGTTGATTGGCACTCCCTCTGAACTGCAATGTCAGATCCATTTGGTCCTTCATGAAGCGCCCATCAACTAAGATATCAATCTTAGACAGCAACTCGAGTTTATCATCTGATTCTTGCATCAGTTCTTCCCACGTATATCCCGTCCATGACCAGACGTCCTTTGTCTGCCCATAAGTGGCGCGAATTCGGTCTACTAGCGATAAACAAGTCTTGGTATTCAAGAACGGTTCGCCACCTAATAACGTCAGTCCTTGGACATAAGATTGCCCTAAATCAGCAATAATTTGGTCTTCTAATTCAGTTGTATAAGGGCGGCCATAGCGAAAATTCTGCGCCACTCGATTGTAACAACCGGGGCAAGCAAACATGCAACCACTCACATATAGGCTACAGCGCACCCCTTCGCCATCAACAAAGTTAAACGGTTTATAATCTGCAATATAATCCTGGCTTAGTGTTTCAGAAAGCCATTCTTTGGGCGCCGGATTCTTCGGGCCTTGTTGTTTTACTGCCATCTTCAAAAACTCCTTCAAATCCCGTATTCACAATTACTGCCGTGCAACGTTGTTATTATCGTTGCCAATGGTAATATGCATGTGCTTAACTCGACTGGCGATTTCCTTATGCCGACCATGCACCATTGGACGTTGTTGTGGATTACCTAGATAACCACAAGTCCGCTTAACGACGTCACATGTAGCAGCATCCGTGTTCCCACATTGTGGGCATTGGAACCCGCGTTCTGTCGGCTTAAAGTCCCCTTTAAACCCACATTTGAAGCATTGATCAATTGGCGTATTCGTGCCTAAGTAGCCGACACGATCGTAAGCATAATCCCAGACAGCTTCTAAAGCCTTTGGATTTTGACGCAGATTTGGGTATTCACAGTAATGAATGAACCCACCAGAACAGTATTTTGGATAATCTTTTTCAAAATCTAATTTTTCAAATGGGGTTGGTGCCTTACGCACATCGTAGTGGAAACTATTTGTGTAGTATTCTTTGTCTGTAATATTTTCGACAATGCCAAATTTTTGCGTATCTTTTTGACAGAACGTATTTGTTAAACTTTCTGCTGGTGTGCTGTAAACAGAGAAGTGATAGCCGTATTCCTTTTCCCAATCAACGCAGTGATTATAGAGGTCTTTAACGACGTCTACCGTAAAGGCTTTTGCCTTGGCATCCTTTTCCCAGTCTGGCCCAAAGAAGGCTGTACCGACTTCATAAAGGCCAATATAGCCCAATGAAACAGTTGCGCGTGAATTTTTAAAGACTTCATCAACACTATCGGTTTTCTTCAAACGCTTGCCAAAGGCACCATATTCATAAAGAATCGGCGCATTTTCTGGCTTCGCTTCTTTAGCGCGTTCCACTTTAAAGACCAGGGCTTCCTTGCAGACTTGCAACCGTTGTTCTAGAATTTCCCAGAACTTAGCTTGGTTGCCATCAGCTTCAAGTGCAATCCGTGGTAAATTGATTGTCACCACGCCGAGATTCATCCGGCCACTATTCACTTCTTCACCATGTTCGTTTTTCCAGCCTTGTAAGAAGCTTCGACAACCCATTGGTGCTTTGAAAGAACCCGTTAATTCCACCAACTTGTCATACATTAAAACATCGGGATACATCCGTTTTGTGGCACATTCAACAGCTAATTGTTTGATGTCATAATTTGGATCAGTTGGATTTAAGTTTAAGCCGCGTTTTACTGCAAAAACTAATTTAGGGAAGATGGCAGTCCGTTTTTCTTTACCTAATCCTTCAATTCGAATTGAAAGAATTGCTTTTTGAATCGCACGTTCAATCCAGTTACTGCCTAATCCAAAACCAAGCGTTGTAAATGGTGTTTGGCCTTGGGATGAATATAAAGTATTGATTTCATATTCCAACGCTTGCATGGCGTCATAAATATCTTTTTCAGTCTTGGTTTGCGCATAATCCTTTTGTTTTGCTTCGCCATCAATCCAATTCTTGGCATCTGCTAAATGTTTGGCATAATTCTTTTCGGCAAATGGTGCCAATAATTCATCCACCCGATCAGCGGAACAACCACCATATTGACTAGAAGCAATGTTAGCAATAATTTGTGACATTTGTGCCGTAGCAGTTTGAATCGAATGTGGCGCTTCAACTTCGGCATTCCCAATCTTAAAGCCATGATTCAACATTTCTTTAAAATCGATTAAACAACAATTGGTCATTGGACTATATGGTTGGTAATCCAAATCGTGCCAATGAATCTCGCCTTTTAAATGGGCGTTCGCCACTTTATCAGGCAACATCTTAAGCCCCATCGCTTTAGCAACTGTCCCTGCCGTTAGGTCCCGCTGTGTATTAAAAACATGACTATCTTTATTCGCATTTTCATTGACCACAGTTTGGTCTTTTTTCAATAATTTTTGAATGGTAAAGTTGATATCAGTTGCCTTATTCCGGGCAAAGTCCCGTTGCGTCCGGTAGTTAATGTATTCTTGGGCAATATCATATTGGTGATGTTCTAAAAGTTTATGTTCCACAATATTTTGCAGTTCATAGATTTTAACATCTTTATCAAATCGGCTGCCGACTTCACTCACAACATCTAGTGCGACTGTGTTTAACACTTGATAGTCTAATGGCTCTAATTCCGTCTTCACATTTTTAGCGGCTTTAATAATTGCTTGTTCGATTTTATCCGCAGAAAAAGGCATGATTCGCCCATCTCTTTTAATCACTTTAATTTGCAAGTCTGCTTCTGAAGCAATTTTCATATCCATCTTAGCACCAGTCTCCTTTTGAATCAGTAACCCCATCATAGCGGATTAAAAATTCGGATTCAACCTATATATAGTAGATAAACCAACAAAAAGACGCACTACAACTATATGTTGTGTGCGTCTAATTGTGTGCGATATTTTCTTTCGCCCGTCCTTATCGAAATCTACTTCATACTGCTTAAAAAAAGATTGACATCATGCATCTCGTTTTAATTTCAAAGTCATTGCATTAATAGCCACAACAATTGTTGAGAGTGACATTAAGATTGCACCAACTGCTGGACTTAATACTAACCCAATTCCGGCAAATAGCCCCCCAGCTAATGGAATCGCTAAAATATTATAACCAGCGCCCCACCAGAGATTTTGCGTCATTTTGCGGTTAGTTGCGTGCGATAAATTCAAGAAATGCATAATATCGTTTGGATTACTCTTCACGAGGATCACATCTGCTGAATCGATTGCAACATCCGTCCCAGCACCAATTGCGATTCCGATATCAGCCCGCGTTAAACCTGGTGCATCATTAACACCATCCCCAACCATCAGGACGACTTCGCCTTTAGCTTGGTAATCTTTGACGATTGCTTCTTTATCTTCTGGTTTCAAGTTCGCTTGAACCGTCATACCGCCCAATTGTGCAGCCACTTTTTCGGCAACTTGTTGATTATCACCGGTTAACATGACCGGTTGGATATGCCGTTTCTTTAATGCTTGGATGAAAGCTGGCGCTTCTGGTTTAATCTGATCACCTTGTGCGACTAGTCCTAAAACCGTTTGATCTTGTAATAGATAACTGATGGAATTCCCTTTTTCTGCTAAAGTTTGGAAAAGAGCTTGATCAAATTTAATATGCTGGGCTTGTAAATAAGTTGCCGTCACTATTTGATAACTTTGCCCTGCAACCGTTCCAGACAAACCGACGCCTTGAATCGTTTGAACATTGTCTGCCTGTAAATCAGGAATAGTTTGTGCTTGGTTATACTCTAGAATCCCAGTGGCCAATGGATGACTTGAATGGCGTTCTAACGCACCAAAGAGTTGCATGAGTCGTTGTTCATCAAGTGCTGTATCGAAAACTTCGACAGCATTCACTTTGAATGCGCCTTGTGTCAAAGTCCCCGTCTTATCCATCAAAACAACAGTAACCTTATCTGACAATTCGATTGCTTCACGGTTACGAATGAGCAAGCCGTTTGTAGCCGCAATCGCTGTACTTCTGGCAACCACCAATGGAATGGCCAATCCAAGTGCATGCGGACAAGCAATAATAAAGACGGTTACCATCCGTTCAAAAGCCGTATTCAGATTGGCCAAGAACACCCAACTAATGAAGGCGATAATCCCAGCAACCAATGCAGCATAGAAAAGATACTTCGCAACTTTATCTGCTAACCCTTCAACTTTTGATTTTTCTTGTTGTGCTTGTTTAATTAATTTCATGACTTGCGCTAAGTAACCACTTTCGCCAGTCCCGGTCACTTGCACGGTTAACGTCCCATTTCCGTTGACTGTCCCACCGATTACTTGATCGCCTTCAGCCTTCGCAACAGCCTTTGATTCACCTGTCACTAAGGATTCATTGACTTGGCTTTGACCGGCGATAATTAACCCATCCGCGGGTACTTTTTCACCAGCTGCGACTAATACAGTTTGTCCTTTTTTCAAGTCCTTTAAATCAACCGCGTGTTGATGCCCTGCTTGATCAATTACTTGTGCTTGGCCGGGTAACAAAGCAGCCATTTTTTCTAAAGCACTCCCTGCACTCATTACCGCATTCATTTCAATCCAGTGTCCCAACAACATAATAACGATTAACGTTGCAAGCTCCCAGAAAAAGTCCATCACGTGGCCTTGTGGGTTCAAGAAATGGTTCGCAACAAAGGCGTATAAACTATATAGATAAGAAACACTGATCCCCATTGCAATTAAGGTCATCATCGCTGGGCTCTTAGCAGATAATTCTCCTTGAGCGCCCTTTAAAAACGGTGCCCCACCGTAAAAGAAGAGAAATGTTGCTAAAATCAATACTAGCCAATCTGAACCTGGGAAAGTCGTTTGAAAAGGTAACTGCATGCCCATAAATGGTGAGAGAATTAGAATTGGTACCGTTGCAATTAATGAAATCCAGAATTTTTGTTTTAGATTTCCCATGTGCATCATATGACCACCATGCATCATCATATCGCCGTCGCCCATGTCATGGTGCATCCCATGCATATCGTGATTCATATGCCCCATATCATGATCCATCATCTCATGGTCATGATGCATGTCGTGCATGCTGTGATCCATTTGGTGCTCGTGATGCATCTCTTTCATATCGTGTCCTTCATGTTCATGGTGCATTTCATCGTGTTTCATTTTACTTCCTCCTCTATGCAATCACAATTGGCTGGTAAACAATCACATTCAATCATTGTTGGTGCACTAGGTAATTTAGCCGCTAACACCGTTTGTAACGTCTGAATATCATTTTGACTGAGCGTTGTTTGCTCGATTAAAGTGGCTAATGTGCAGCCTTTTTTCATCCCACATAATTGGTTAAACAGCGACTGCGTGGCATGGTTCATCGCTTCATCTTCTGCGATATTGGCCGTATATATAAATCGGCGTCCTTCTTTAGTGGCAATTAGATAGTCTTTTTTTACCAACCGACCTAGCAAAGTCTTAACAGTCGACGCTTGCCAATCACGCTTTTGCTGAACGAGTTCAATTAAATGACTGCTGTTGACTTGCCCAAGTGACCAAACCATCCGCATAATTTCCCATTCCGCATCCGTAACAACCCCTATTTTTTCAGTCATTCGCGGTTTTCTCCCTTTCGTTTACATTTGTAATCATTAGTTACAGTTTACATTTGTAATCGATAACTGTCAATCTTTTTTGCTCATCCAAATTTTACGCACAAAAAAAGACCGCCACAGTGGGCGGTCTTTTACCATTTAATTAAAGATTTTGCATAAAATCTTCAACTAATTTTTGGTTTTCTTCATTACTTATATTCACATTAACAGCGGTTTCAACTAGATCAGTTAATTGAGTTGTATCTAAACGTTTCATCAAGCTCCGAACCCGAAGGACCGAAGTTGCGCTCATTGAAAATTCATCTAAGCCCATTCCAACAAGGAGTGGTGCCATGACTGAATCGCCAGCGGCTTCCCCACACATTCCAGTCCACTTACCTTCTTTATGAGAAGCGTCAATAACGTTCTTAATTAAACGTAAGATTGCTGGATTGTATGGTTGATAAAGGTATGATACACGTTCATTCATCCGATCAGCAGCCATTGTGTATTGAATCAAGTCGTTTGTTCCGATACTAAAGAAGTCAACTTCCTTAGCGAATTGATTTGCCAAGACGGCGCTGGCTGGAATTTCAACCATCATCCCAACTTGTAAATCATCAGAAACAGTTTGACCATCAGCAATTAATTTAGCTTTTTCTTCTTCAAGAATGCCTTTTGCTTGACGGAATTCTGCGACAGTTGCGATCATTGGGAACATGATACGTAACTTACCGTAGTTTGAAGCACGGAGTAAAGCACGCAATTGTGTTCTGAAAATATCATCACGATCTAAACTAATCCGCACAGCACGGTAGCCTAAGAATGGATTCATTTCTTCGGGTAATGGCAAGTAAGGTAATTTCTTATCCCCACCAATGTCCATTGTCCGCACAACAACTGGTTTACCAGCCATACCTTCCAAAACAGTCTTATAAGCTTCGAACTGATCATCTTCACTAGGTAATTCAGATGAGTCCATGTATAAGAATTCTGTCCGGTATAAGCCGATTGCTTCAGCACCGTTATCGATAACACCATCTAAATCTTTAGGTGTCCCGATATTTGCAGCAACTGTGAATGTTTTTCCGTCTTTTGTAACGGATTTTTCATTCTTTAACTTTTCCCATTCTGCTTTTTGATCAGCGAAAGCTTGCGCCTTCTTATCGTATTCAGCAATGTCTGCATCTGTAGGATTGATAATAACATCCCCGTTAATCCCGTCGACAATTAATTGTTCGCCGGCTTTAACAGAAGTTGTGATATTTTCAGTCCCAACAATTGCAGGAATTTCTAAAGAACGAGCCATAATAGCAGAGTGAGAAGTCCGACCACCAATATCAGTCACAAAAGCCTTAACGAATTTACCGTTTAATTGGGCTGTGTCACTTGGTGTCAAGTCATGAGCAATCACAATTACTTCTTCATCAATTAACGCTGGGTTAGGGAGTGTTACCCCTAATAAATGACTGAGAACTCGCTTAGTAACATCCTTGATGTCAGCAGCGCGTTCTTGCATGTATGCGTTATCAGTCATAGCCTCAAAAGTGGCCACGAATAAATCCGCGATCTCTTTGAGCGCTTGCTCAGCATTAACCTTGTCATCATTGATTTTACCTTCGATAGCGCCGGTAAATTCTGGGTCTGCTAAAATCATCATGTGGGCATCAAAAACTTGTGCTTCTTCTTCCCCTAATGATCCAGCAGCAATCTTCCGAATGGTCTCTAGATCACTCGTGGAAGCTTGTAAGGCATTATGCAAACGATTAATCTCTTTTTCTGAATCTGAAATAGTTGATTTCGAAAATGACAAATCGGGTTGCACTAACATATAGGCTTTCGCCGTAGCGATACCATCACTGGCAGCAATCCCTCTTAGTTTTGTCATTATTCAGATAAACCTTCCTTTTTCATTGTTTCTTCAATTGCGTTGATTGCGTCTGCTTCGTCAGCACCTTCAGCTGAGATAGTAACGTCAGCACCTTGGCCAACACCGAGTGACATAACACCCATGATTGACTTCAAGTTTACAGATTTACCTTTGTATTCTAAGTTAACATCTGAGTTAAATTTGCTTGCTGTTTGTACTAATAATGTAGCTGGACGTGCGTGGATACCTGTGTCTGCTACTACGTGAAAATCGCGTTTTTCCATATTAATCGATCCCCTTTTATCTAATTATAGATTTAGTTTTTAACGAAATGAGTGGTCACTAGTAGTGGCTACCCTTCCGATATTTAAGATTACCATTTTTTTTAAAATACTACAATAGTTTCGCTAACAAAATTAGTAGCCGTCTACACTATACCGCTTTCAGACTTGCGGTAGATTACCGCACCATTTCGTTGTGCTTCGCCCACAATTTCTTTTCGATGGTCATAGTTGACCCATACTTTCTGAAAATCTAAAAATTCGGACTGAGCAACCTCAATCTCAGTTTGTTCGTTATTTATTAAGGCATCCATCTCTGCTAAAAAATCACGCATCTGCCATTCTGCCTCCTTTGCAATTCTTTTATCGTGGCTTGAAAAATTCGTTTTCATTCCATCTGCGAAATAAAACGATGACCTCATACTACCGCATACCGCCCATACCTGACAAGAAACTTTTATTTTCGAGTTGCCTGACTTGCAACTTTTTTTAGAGATGATTATAATTTGGATAAAGGTCAAAGATAGTCAAGAACACTTTGACGATTCTATTATTAATGAAAGGTTGTGACAGATTAATGCTTTGTCAAAACTGCCAGAAGAATCCTGCAACGATTCATCTCTATACAAGCACCAATGGTCAACGACAAGAAATCGATCTTTGTCAAAACTGTTACCAACTCTTGAAACAACAAAACAGTAATGGCCAAGCACCACAAGGGCAATATGCAGATCCATTTGGCTTTGGAAGCCTGGATAGTTTCTTCCGAGCAATGGGCGCAACTCCCGATGATCAATCACAAGCAAACCAAGGGCCACAAACCCAAAGTGGCGGCCAAGGTGGCGGCAACAACGGGCAAAACGGCGAAAGTCTGCTCAGTCAATACGGTGTAAACCTAACCAACTTAGCTAAAGCTGGCCAAATTGATCCAGTGATCGGTCGCGATGCTGAAATCGATCGTGTTATTGAAATTCTAAACCGTCGAACAAAAAACAATCCCGTATTAATCGGTGAAGCTGGGGTCGGTAAAACCGCCGTTGTCGAAGGCTTAGCTCAAAAAATTGCCGACGATGACGTTCCTGCCAAACTTAAGGATAAACAAGTCATTCGCTTAGATGTTGTTTCACTTGTTCAAGGGACCGGTATTCGTGGTCAATTCGAACAACGGATGCAACAACTGATGACTGAATTGAAGCAGAATAAGCAATACATTCTCTTCATTGATGAAATTCATGAAATTGTGGGCGCCGGTAATGCCGAAGGTGGCATGGACGCCGGTAACGTGTTAAAACCCGCCCTCGCCCGTGGTGAACTCCAACTAGTAGGGGCCACAACGAATAATGAATTCCGACAAATTGAAAAAGACGCGGCCCTCGCCCGTCGTCTCCAACCCGTTTCAGTCAATGAACCTTCTGTTGACGAAACAGTCCAAATTCTAAAAGGACTCCAAGATAAATACGAAGCCTATCACCAAGTCCACTACACAGACGAGGCACTTAAGGCGGCTGCAACCCTTTCTAATCGTTATATCCAGGATCGTTTCTTACCAGATAAGGCCATTGACTTACTTGATGAAACCGGCTCTAAGAAGAACTTGACGATTACCGTTGTCGATCCAAAAGAAATCGAAAAGAAATTACAAAATGCGGAAGCTGAAAAGCAAAGTGCGTTAAAGGACGAGGATTACGAAAAGGCCGCTTATTACCGCGATCAAGTCACAAAATTGACCAAGATGCGCGAAACAAGTGCCATTGACCAATCTGAAATGCCAACCGTCACCGACAAAGATATGGAAAAAATCGTTGAAGAAAAAATCCACATTCCAGTTGGTGAGTTAAAGGCACAAGAACAAGCACAGTTGAAGAACCTTGCTGAAAATCTTGAAGCGCACGTAATTGGTCAAGATTCAGCAGTCGATAAGGTTGCCCGTTCCATTCGTCGCAACCGAATTGGTTTCAACAAATCCGGTCGACCAATCGGTTCTTTCCTATTCGTTGGACCAACCGGGGTCGGGAAAACTGAATTAGCAAAACAAATCGCCAAAGAACTTTTCGGTAGCACAGATGCTATGATTCGTTTTGATATGAGCGAATATATGGAGAAATTCAGTGTGTCAAAATTGATTGGATCACCTCCTGGCTATGTTGGCTATGAAGAAGCGGGTCAATTAACCGAACAAGTTCGGCGCAACCCATACAGCTTGATCTTACTGGATGAAGTTGAAAAAGCACATCCAGACGTCATGCATATGTTCCTACAAATCTTAGACGATGGTCGTCTGACGGATTCACAAGGACGGACGGTCAGCTTCAAAGACACCATCATCATCATGACTTCAAATGCCGGCCAAACTGATGCCGAAGCCAATGTTGGTTTCGGGGCAACCCTTTCTGGTCAGACACACTCGATTTTAAACCAACTACAAAACTACTTTAAACCTGAATTTTTAAACCGGTTTGATGATATCATCGAGTTCCAACCATTAAGCAAAGAAAATCTCTTGAAGATTGTCAGTCTGATGCTCGATCAAACAAATGCGATGATTGCTGACCAAGGGTTAAACATTGCCGTAACTGAACCAGTCAAATCACGGCTTGTCGATCTTGGTTACAATCCAGAGATGGGTGCGCGTCCATTACGACGTGTTATTCAAGAACAAATTGAAGATCGCGTGGCTGACTATTATCTCGATCACCCAGAACATAAACAATTGACGGCTCGGTTGGTGGAAGATCAGATTCAAATCACCGATGCTAAAGATTCACAGGTCACAGATTAAAAGGCTTTATTATCTCAAGTTAAAACGAATTACGTGCCAAATGAAGCGTTTTCAGTTATACTAGTGGTAAGACTTAAACATCCAGGGAGTGATTTAGATGCGCTTAATCAATGTAACCAATTCTTATAAGCGACTTGTTTCACAACAACTCGCTGCAACAGCCGCAACCTACGTTAAGGTTTATTCACTTGGTAAAACAACGGTTCTTGACTCGCGTTCATCGAAGGAACGTGAGCTCCTTTTAAAAAATGATCATCGACATGTCCAACAAGCCGAGATCGATTTTGTATTGAAGGAACTCGCCGGTTTAGATTCCACAGATGGCCTTGAAGTCTTGAATGATGGTCCATTAGTCGAAATTACAATTCCAACACCTTCAAAAACAGTGAGTTAATCATTCGAACCGCCCCGACATTTCATTTTGTTGGGGCGGTTTTTTACATAGGCAAAATAATGGCAATTGAATAGGTCGTACCGTATAATAACTTTCAACCTAATTTAGGAGGATTAATGACGCGATGAAGACTTTTCAAAAAGAGCACCAAATTATTTGCCGGTTAGAAGTGGGCGACGAAATCCTAACAGAACTTAAATATTTGGCCGCGACCTTCCCCAACCAACTGGGAACTATCACGGGGATTGGTGCCTGTGATGAAGTTACCGTCAGCGTTTATTCACCAGAAACGGATCAATATATTGCCACTTCCAGTCAAGAGCAAGTAGAACTGCTGGCCCTTAGTGGGAATGTCGAAAATGCAAATGGCACGATTGATGTCCATCTACATGCAAGCTTTGCCCGTTTAGATACAAGCGTTTTTGGTGGGCATCTAGAACGCGCCGTCATTTCACGTACAGGAGAATTAATCGTTTCCTTAATTCCCGTTTCCATCGGCCGCGTCACCCATACTGCAACTAAATTACAAGTATTAGATATTTAAACGATTAGAATCACTGCTATTTTTGCAGGGGTTCTTTTTTATGCCCACTTGACGCGTTAATTATCAACCACACTTTTTGTAATTTATGATAGACTAGTAGTAATAAGTAATGCGCTACAAGGAGTCCGTATGAATCTGATTAACCTGCTTCAATCGTTATTGAAATGGCGCCCGAAAAAAGCAGCTCCTCTACCGAACAGTCATGTACGCCAAACTGTCTCTGAGCAAGAGCCCATCCGTCAAGCGCCTCAATCGTCACAGAAACAGCCGGTCGTTCCCGTTAGTCAGGACGCAACGCCACTGCTGGCTACGATGTCCACACAACCGCGCCATAGCACAGTTACCATTCACTACCTCGATCATCATCGGGTCCCTTTACGACCAACGATGACCCTGACAGGTGAAGTGGGTACCGTGCTCAATTTGCCATGGCTAAAATTTGCCGGTTATTACTTGGCAGCTATTACCAATTTAAAACAACAGTTTCCTGAAGAAAACACCACTATCTGGCTTTTTTATAAACCGCAACTCGCAGCACCAGTAATGGTGTTACACCAGAATTTAGAAGGTGGCTTGTTGATTAAGCCCCAATTTTTATCAGGTGCTTTGAACGAACACTATCAAGCCAATCCACTAGAAGGTGGTGCTAACTTCGTGCACCACACCTCAGCTAATCAGACTGGTCGCTTTACAACTAAGACACAGTTTGTCCATTTTAAATATGATCCGCTGAATTTAAAACACAGCGATGCACCTGAACAGCCCTTCATCGAACTTCTTGAGCCAACGGATACCTATCAGCAACCAAGTGAAGAAGCGCTGACTGCTGCTCGCTTGCCAAAGCACGCGGTTTGGAAGATTTATAGCTGTGCAACTGCTCCATCTGGCAAACAATGGTTCAATCTTGGCAGTTCTTGGATTACCCCTACGCGTTATCAATTACATGCCACTAATCCTAAAGGCAGTGATGAATCATACCAAGTACCAAAGTTCACCTACCATTACGCAGTTATCGAAACAACCCCTCTAAACCTCAGTGCAAGTCTGAACAACAATACCGTAACATTTTGGCAAGCACCGTATGACCAACCCACAACATATCAGATAGTGCCTAAAACACGGGTAGTCGTTAAGCAAGTCGTTGTACTCGATAATCAAAGTCGCTGGTGTCAACTTAAAACAGGTCAATGGTTAATGGAAGGCCTCCTAACTTTTGACTAAATACCCCCCCTAAAAAAAATAAGCCGCCGATTCAGACAACAGTTAGTGTGTCTGAATCGGCGGCTTATTTTTGTTTGACTCTTTATATTATAGTTTTGCGGTTAATTCAACGTCTGGATACTTATCTTGGAACCAACGTTCTGCAAATTGATTTTCAAATAAGAACAATGGTTCGTCATGAATATCTTTTACCAATAGATTTCGTGAGGATGACATCCGTTCATCCAATTGTTCTGGATTGATCCACCGCGCAGTTCTTGAACCGATTGGATCCATCAATACTTCAGAATTATATTCGTGTTGCATCCGATATTGGAACACTTCAAATTGTAATTGACCAACGGCGCCTAAGATATAATCGCCAGTTGTGTAAGTCTTATACAACTGAATCGCCCCTTCTTGAACCAACTGTTGAATCCCTTTATGGAAGGACTTTTGTTTCATCACGTTCTTGGCAGTGACGCGCATGAATAATTCAGGGGTAAATTGAGGGAGTTTCTCAAATGAAACAGCCTCTTTACCCGTGTGAATCGTATCCCCAATTTGGAAATTCCCGGTATCATATAATCCAACAATATCGCCAGCAACAGCGCTTGTCACTTGTTCCCGTGTGTCGGCCATGAATTCAGTTGAATTGTTCAACCGCATCTTCTTGCCTGTTCGCGTCAATGTGACATCAATTCCGCGTTGGAATTCACCCGAACAAATTCGTACGAACGCAATCCGGTCACGATGAGCTGGATTCATATTGGCTTGAATCTTGAAGATGAACCCTGAGAAATCAGGAGAGGTTGGTTCAACCAACGTTTCTTCTTGTGTTTTGTGTGCTTCTGGGGCAGGCGCTAAGTTAACGAATGATTCTAAGAACGTCTTAACCCCAAAGTTAGTCAAAGCAGAGCCAAAGAAGATTGGTGTTTGTTCACCCGTTGCAATCTTATCAGCATCATAGGCATTGCCTGCTTCACCGATCAATTCGATATCATCAAGGGCTTGTGTGTAAACAGAATCTTCTTTCAATGGATTATCACCGGCAATCCGACCTGCTTCATCAAGGGCCAAATAAGGGTTGGCTTCGTCTTCTGGTCGATAAAGTTCGATTCGACGGTTGGCGATATCATAAAGGCCACGGAGGTCTTTTCCCATCCCGATTGGCCAGTTCATAGCACAGCCTTCGATGTCCAATAGTTCTTCCAATTCAGCAATCAAATCAAGTGGTTCACGACCATCGCGATCCAACTTATTCATGAAGGTGAAAATCGGAATCCCCCGCATTTTGCAGACTTTGAATAATTTCTTGGTCTGTGGTTCAATCCCTTTAGCAGAATCAATGACCATGACCGCCGCATCAACAGCCATCAAAGTCCGATACGTATCTTCTGAGAAATCTTCATGTCCCGGTGTATCCAAAATATTAATCCGCTTGTCGTCATAATCAAATTGCATCACAGAACTGGTAACGGAAATCCCACGTTGCTTTTCAATTTCCATCCAATCGGACTTGGCAAATTGGCCACTCTTTTTCCCTTTAACTGTTCCGGCTTGACGAATCACGCCCCCGAAAAGTAAGAGTTGTTCCGTAATCGTTGTTTTACCAGCATCCGGATGAGAAATAATTGCAAAAGTACGACGACGATCAACCGCCGTTTTTAATTCAGTAGGTGTCATTATAAAATCCTTTCCGTTATTCCAATATAATGCGCTTGGGACAAAGAATTGCGCAACCATTGCGTCACCCTTTGTCCCATTGATTGTGCTCATTTAATTTAGTCGACTTCTTCTGGTGCATCGGTCTCTGGTTCTGGTAACGTTAATTGTAAATCAATCAACCGTGAACCGGAAACCGACCCCGTCGTTAAGCTCATGCCACCTGGCAGCTCAATTGTTTCCGGATGACCACTGACTGGAATGGCACCAATTTCAGTAATCACGAACCCGGCAATTGTATCCACATCAGTGACTTGAATATCTGTATTGAAGGCACTGTTAAATTCATTGATTGGCATACTTCCCATAACGGTGTAATGCTGCGCATCAATTTTTTGGTACAATTCTTCAGCTTTATCAGATTCATCATCGATTTCACCAACAATTTCTTCCAATAAATCTTCAATCGTGGCTAAGCCAACAACGCCACCGTATTCATCCAACAGAATTGCCATTTGTTGCTGTGTGCGTTTCATTTCAAATAATAAATCATCAATTGTAATCGTTTCGGGAACAAAAAGAGGTTCTTTCATTACCGCTTCGATTTGCATGGCCTGAAAACCTTTTTGGCGTGCTTCTTTCAAGAGATTCTTGATATGCACGACCCCCACCACTTGATCCTTATCATCCCGATAAACCGGAATGCGGGAGAATGGTTGGGCTAAGATGGCATCGATGTTTTGATCGTTGTCTGCACAAATATCAATCATAAATGCATCAGTCCGCGGTACCATGACTTCGCGCGCCATCTTCTTATTGAGGGTAATAATCCCCTCTAACATTTCGTATTCATCGGTTTCCAGAACACCGGCACTCTTCCCAGATTCAATCATGTGGACCATTTCTTCTCGGGTGAGCTTCGGTTCTGTTTCTGAAAAATCAATTGGTGTCAACTTCATTAAGAGCGAGGTCGACATTGATAGCAACCACACGAATGGTCGCAGTAAGATACCGACGATCCGCACGGGTTGCACCGTTATTTTAGCAATTGCTTCTGCACGATGCAGTGCAACTTGCTTAGGATATAATTCCCCAAAAACCAGGGATACATAGGATAAGACAATCGTCACAATTAATACGGCCGCTTCCTTTGTCCAAGCCGCATTTCCTAAAAGGGGTGCTAATCTACCCGCAATGGTTGTGGCAGCACTCGCTGAAGATAAGAAGCCCGCAAACGTAATCGCAACTTGAATTGTTGCTAAAAACTGATTGGAATGACCTAAGACTTGAACTAATACTCGCGCCTTCTTGTCACCTTTATTGGCTTGCTCCTCCATCTTCACACGACTTAGTGACACAAGTGCAATTTCTGCCGCAGCAAAAAAAGCATTCACTAAGGTCAAAATTAATATCAACAGTAACTGTCCCCACACCGAACTTCCAGGGTCAGGATTCATCGTCACATCCACTACCTTTCATTATCTAAATAAGTACATTTAGCCGAATATGGCCTACCTTGCAGTATAGCATAGTCAAAAATGGAAATTCAACCTGCATCTTTTAAAGGTCGGTCCCTTTTTTAGCTTTAGTCCGTAACGCTTGAATATCATATAAATAAGTAATCACTGTCTTGGTAACAGCATAAAACGGAATCGCTAAAATCATGCCTAAAATCCCATAAATATTCCCAGCAACCAATAAGATAATGATGATGGTTAGCGGATGAATATCTAATGAACGGCCAATCACGTTAGGATAAATCAAGTTCCCATCGATTTGTTGAACAACAATGACGACAACAATCACCATGATTGTTTTGGGAATCGAAATTGATAAACTGATAATCAACGCGGGCGCAATCCCAATATAAGGCCCTAAGTATGGAATTACGTTAGAAACGCCAGCAATAAATCCTAACAAATAAGCGTATGGCATCCCGATAATGAGATAACCAATAAATGTAAAGACGCCAACGAATAAACACTCTAGAGCTTGACCACCGATATAAGCTGAAATCGTCGCCCCCATCTTCCGAAGCAAGTCCGCCACTTGGTCGTTATAACGATCAGGTAACATCTTTTGAATATTAGGCACTAAACGGTGTCCGTCTTTTAACATATAGAACAACATAATTGGAATCGTGAAGACACTAACTGTAACGCTCGTAATCGCACCAATCATACTACCAAAACCAGATGTGAAACTCTTCATAACTTTTTCAGCAATCTTCGATGGTTTTAAATCTAACTGATTGACGTATTTATTGAAGTCAATGTTTTTCAAGCGCGGATTGCTAGATAAATCATCCGCTACTTTTTGCAGTCGATGAGCAAAATCTGGTAGGTTCGTCACAAGTTGTGTGATTTGTTTAATCAAGTTAGGAATCACAGTGGCTACAATGAAAATTAAACCGCCAAAAAAGACGATGAAGATAATCGTAATCGCCCAGTTGCGTGATATTTTGAGTTTACCTAACAGATTGATTAGCGGGTTAAACAGGTAAAATAATAATCCCGCGCCAATAATTGGCCCAAATAAAGTTGAAATAAAGGTGCCAATTGGATCAAATAAGAAGCTAATTTTGGTGCAAACAAAGATTAACACAGCCAAAATCAAAAGCTCAATTGACCAAAATAATAGTTTTGATTGGCGTAAACGATCAAACATGCAGTATCCCCCCAGTGTGCCTATGTCACACAAAACGCATTTTATGCTATCATAGTGTAACGATTATTGTTATTGTACCAAATTTTATAGTGATACACATTGATTATTCCTTTTGAAGAGGTGGTTTTTTAATGTTAGTGAAACAAACTCGTGATTTAAAAAGTACGGTTTATCAAGATAGTTTGGCAATTCGGCAAGCCGTATTCATTGTTGAACAACACGTGCCTGCTGAACTTGAGATTGATGAATTCGAAGACCAATCGATTTATTTTGTCGGCTACGTTGCTGATCAAGCCGTTGTGACGTTGCGGCTCATCGAAGCGGACTCAGATTATCATGTTCAACGTGTCGCAGTTAGCCGTTCAGCACGGCATCATGGTTATGGTCAAGAACTGATGCGTGCCGCTGAAGTTTTTGCTCGGGAATCAGGCAAAGCAACGCTCACTTTAAATGCTCAATTAAGTGCAGTACCGTTCTATACGCAACTTAATTTTCAAGCAACCGCCAAACCACAGTTCCTAGATGCCGGGATTATGCATCAAGAAATGGTTAAAAAATTAACTGACTAATTGTCATTTCACCACTAAATGACTTATAATGAACACAGCTTAATAACAGAAAGGACGTTACCATGCCTAAGCAAAAATCACTTCTTGTCCACTTATTTTTCTTCATTATCCCTTATCTACTCGTCATTACGATTGCCGCAACGGCTTACGACAGTCTTGTGATTCACAGTGCCACTTGGGATCGCACCTTGTTCAGTGCTCTAATCAGCAGCACCCTAATGTTATTTATTAAAGTTCCAATCGAACGACCGTTGACGATTATGGCTGACTTAGCCCCTAACCAAACACTTAAAATGGTAACAAGTTTCTTCCTAGTAGAACGTTCACTTGGTATTAAGATTGCTAACTTCATTTTTGATGGCATCCTTTTCTGCCTTGCAACTTATCTATTACGCCACTTCTTGCCACTCAACATCATTGCTGGTAGTTTACTCGGCTGGTGCGTCTTCGCGCTTTTGCTATCCATCAGCATCGGTGCTGGCATCGGCTTTAAAACATTAACGATTCAACAAGATACTTCAGTCGAAAACGATTAACCCATACAAAAAAGCTCCAGTCAATCAATGACTGGGGCTTTTTTGCTTGAGACTAAATAGTGTTCTAACGACGGTGCGCCAATTCTTGATACCGGTTATACCAAATATCAATGTATTCCTTCGAAAAGGGCCCTTTGCCATTGTTGATCCAATCAACCAAAACCTTAACGTTGGCTTTTAAAATCCGATCAGTTTCGGCGGAATAATGCCATTTCGCACTGTGCGCTTCATATTCATCGACATCTAGAAGCCGTTTTTCGCCATTGGGGAAAACCTTCACATCTAAATCATAATCGATATACTTAAGCGCCTCTTGATCCATGACATGCGGCGATGCCAAATTACAATAATAAGAAACGCCGCCTTCACGAATCATTGTCACCACGTTAAACCAATACTTCTTATGGAAATAAATAAGTGCCGGCTCCCGCGTGACCCACTTTCTGCCGTCTGACTCTGTAACTAAGGTATGATCGTTACAACCAATGACTGCGTTCTCGCTGGTTTTTAAAACCATCGTATCGCGCCAAGTGCGGTGTAAACTCCCATCGTGTTTATAACTTTGAATCGCTATATAGTCGCCTTCTTTGGGAATACTCATCGACATACCCAGCTTTCCAAGGTTATTATTCATAATCACCTATCATTATAGCAAAGACTCGCAAATTTACCTAAAACTTTCTACCATTAATTGGTTGACAAACGTGCCGCTAACTTCTTTTGCACAGTCGGTAATGCAACGTCAGCTAATTGTGCCTCGGTATACCATTGGCCTGGGAAAAAGGCGAGGTCGGCATCTGCTGCAAGTTGTGCTTCTAAAAGGGTAATTGTCCATTTAAGATGCGTAAAAACGTGCACCACAGGTTTTAAACCTGATTCATGTAATTGCTGCAATTCTAGCGCAAAAGCCTCTTTAAAATAAGCTTCGATACGAGCTAGTTGTTCTTCCGGTGTCAATAATTCATCGTCGGTTGCTTGCAAGTCTTCCGCAGCGACTAGTGGATAAGTGGACAGGTTCGCTAATAAACCGGTACTCGGTCGTTTTTGAAATAATAAGCCCCTTTGCGAGCGAATCACAACTGCAAACATCGCAACTGGTTTTTGTTTTGCTTTCTTCGTCTTGACTGGATAATCCAATAAGGTGCCATCTTGATAACTCCGGAAAAACGGTGCTAACGCCGTCTCACCAACCGTTGGATTCTTTGCCGTACAAACTTGCGAGCCAAAATCCATCACGGCTTGGTTAAAGTCACCTGGGCGATCTTTGGGAATCAGCGGTAAAATCGCATCGTAAAAAATGTGGCGGTTCTTTGGATTGGCAATATCAGCATCGATTTTCAATAACCGACTGAACACCCGAAAAGCATTGCCATCGATTGCTGGGACAACTTCGCCAAAACAAATACTGGCGATAGCGCCCGCTGTGTACGGTCCAATCCCGGCTAACTTTTCTAATTCAGCCGCGGTTGTTGGCCACTGGCCATTGTAGTCGTCGACGACTTGGCGCGCTGCTTTTTGTAAGTTACGCGCGCGCGAATAATAACCAAGTCCCTCCCACGTTTTCATTAATAAGTCCTCTGGAGCGGCCGCTAAGTCTGCCACCGTTGGAAAAGTCGCCAAGAACCGTTCATAGTACGGAATCACTGTTTGAACCTGCGTTTGCTGAAGCATAATTTCAGATAGCCAGACACGATAGGGCTCTTGATTCTGGCGCCAAGGCAAGTCCCGGCGGTTTTCATCATACCAAGTCATAAACGCGGTTTGAAACGCGTCCCGTTCACTCGGTGCCATCTGATAGTTCTTGTTCGTCGATGAAGTGGTTGATTGCATCAATATTAAATCCTTTCCGATACAACGCTTGTTGCATCTTCATCCGGCGTTCTCGTGGTTCGAGTAATCGATAACGGCGCCATTTTTTTGCACCAAGTTCAGCAAGCGCGTCAGCTTCACTATCTTCATCGGCTTCAAGGGCCAACACTTCAATAATTAAACTAAGGCTGTCACCGCCAAACCCTTTTTGCATTAAACCTTGTTTGACTTTTTGCTGCTGTTCAAAGAATGAACTATGACGGTATTTCTTCGCCAACTTCTTAGCAGCTGCTAACCCAACCGCAACTTGATCATCCACTGAATAATGACTAAGTGCTTGATCGATATGGGCAGCACTAACACCTTTTTGGATTAATTTCTGGCGGACTACTTTGGGGCCCTTATCAGCGGTATTAATCACAGTACGAACGTAGCTATCGGCGTAATCCTGATCGTCGATATAATGTAACTCGCGTAGTTTTGCCAAGCTAGTCTGGATCCCTTCTGGAGTGATCTCGTGTTCGCGTAAATATTGCGTTAGTTCCTTTTCCGTCCGCAATTGGTGACTCAGATAATTGAGCGCCAATTGATACGCTTTGGCATTATCATCGTCTTTTTGAATGTCGCGTTGCAGTTGACTATCAATCTCTAAATCCTTCGCTAAACGGTATTTAATCAAGACACTCTCGGTCACGCCGAAAGCGAATTGCTCATCGATAAAAATATTATAGCGGCCTGATTTTTTCTGTGCCGTTATTTTGGTAATCTTCGGCATGTTATTCTCCCTTGTTACGTGTTGCTTTGATGTTTAAATAGACTTTAAATCCAATGACCACGACGGCGAGCACTAAAGTCCCGATGATCAGTGGTAAGCTCTTGTGTTGGAAGGCATAAACGCCAATTCCGAGTACAATCAGCATGGCGATTAAAAATTGATTTCGTTCCCAAAAATTCATGTGGCTTCGCTCCTTACTTTGACTTCCTGTAGCATAGCATAAATGGCGCACCCGGACAAAAGTCACTGCTTAATTCCCACTATTGAAGCGATTTTTCAGTGCTAAGTCTGTTATACTGAATGCAATGAGAAAAACGAGTATCATTATTTTATATTAATAGGAGCGGATTAAATGCCAGAACAAACAAACCAAGTCGAAGTCGGCCAACGTTTTCCATTGACGATTAAACGAATCGGCATCAATGGTGAAGGGATTGGCTATTACAAACGCAAAATTGTCTTTATTCCAGGCGCACTTCCTGAAGAAGTGGTTGTCGCAGAAGTCACCAACGTTGCCCCTCGTTTCATTGAAGCAAAAGTCCACAAACTTCGCCAAGCTTCACCACAACGGGTTACCCCTAAGGATGCCACTTACGGCCAAGTCGGTGGGATTGAGCTTGAACACTTAAGCTATCCTGGCCAACTTGCCTTCAAAAAAGACGTCGTCGTCCAAGCGCTTGAAAAATTCAAACCACAAGGCTACGCCAAATACAATATTACCGATACAGTCGGAATGGAAAACCCCTGGCATTATCGCAACAAAGCACAATTCCAAGTCCGCGAAATCGACGGTCATTTAGCAGCTGGCTTATACGCTCCAAGTAGCCATACTTTAATTGATTTGCCTGAATTCGCAACCCAAACCGATTTAACAATGAAAATCATCCGAACCGTCTTGAAATTAGTCGAATCACTCGGAATTCCCGTCTTTGATGAAACTAAGAATGCTGGGATTTTAAAAACATTGGTCGTTCGCGAATCTTTTTCAACCGGTGAAGCGCAACTGACCTTCATTACCAACTCCCCTAAACTACCGCAAAAGCACGCCTTGATTACAGCCATCCAAGCTGAATTGCCCGAAGTGGTTTCAATCATGCAAAATATCAACAAAGGGAAAAACGTGCTCGTTTGGGGCGACCAAACGATTCATCTGGCTGGTCAAGAAACGATTATGGAAACTTTAAACGGCGTTCACTTCGAATTGACTGCCCGCGCCTTTTTCCAATTGAACCCAGTTCAAACGGCTAAGATGTATAACTTAGTTCAAGATGCACTTGATCTCACACCTGAAGATCGTCTCGTCGATGCTTATTGTGGGGTGGGTACAATTGGCTTGAGTCTTGCCAATCAAGTCGCAGAAGTACGCGGCATGGACACGATTGCCGATTCAATTGAAGCGGCTAAACACAACGCAGCCATCAATGACATTCAAAACGTTGAATATGCCGTAGGGGCTGCCGAAGACCTCCTCCCAGAATGGTTGGATAATGGCTTTGTCCCAACTGCCTTGGTGGTTGACCCACCACGCACTGGCTTAGATCAAAAATTAATTGATGCCATTTTAGACAGTCGGCCATTGAAATTTGTCTACGTCTCATGTAATCCATCAACCCTTGCACGGGATTTAAAAGCCCTTGTGCATACGTACCAAGTGGAAAAAATCCAACCATTGGACATGTTCCCCCAAACGGCACGAGTTGAAGCAGTTGTGACATTAACACTAAAACGCGACCTATAACGCAAAAAAGCGGTCCATCAACATGTGTTTGTTGATGGACCGCTTTTTTATTTGGACTTTAATCGCCTAAACGTGTTCTATAAGTCATATCCTTCCGGTTAACCCTGAATGGCAAACGATTGCTTCACAATCATTCGCCAAACTTCGTTAATGCTCAGACCGTTTCGGTTGTGACGCACTCTTTCTTAAGAAGAAAGCAACTAGTGGATTGTCGCTGTTGGTTGTAATCGTGTCTGTTTTCAATAACGTGATTATAAATAAAGTTAAACCGATCAACGCCGAAATTAACGTCCATGCGCGCCCCTGATTGCCCGATGTAAAACGGGATGCAAACCCGTTCAATAACCACAATACAACTGCTCCGCGACCATTTAACCCAGCATCCCGATAACGCCGTACACTAAGCGCCAACGTTGGAATAAACGTGAGTACCCCAAGCAACCCGATAACGATTATGTACAGCACTAATGCACCGCTCATCTTCAGTTGCACCTTTGCAGCTTGTGCAAATAGCAAAGCGAAAAATGGCATGAACCAAACAATCATTAAAATCAACATCGCCCACCAATAACCCGCACGTGTTGTTCGCCCCGTAAAATCAAAATAACCTTTAAAATAATCTCGCCAAGCTGACTTAAACGTTACTTGCCCTGGTGTTTCTTGAATCTCGCGCATTGTGAATCCCCTTCCAAAACTGATTAACTTAATTGTACCGCATTTCACCACTAATTTGATACAATAAAGGAAATCAACTTGGAGGAATTCCTATGAAAATTTATTTCGCAAACGCTCTATTCTCAGCAGCAGACTTTGATTATAATGCTAAGGTTGTTGCTCAACTGCGCCAAGCAATTCATGGTATCGATATCTATCTTCCACAAGAAAACGCCGCAATTAACGCCAAAAATGCTTATGCCAGCTCTGAAATGATCGCACAAGCCGATACAGACGAACTCGTTGCTAGCGATCTCGTCATTGCTGTTTTGGATGGTCCTACCATCGATGTTGGCGTTGCTAGTGAAATCGGTGTGGCATACGGTCGCCAAATTCCAATGATCGGATTATACACCGACAGCCGCCAACAAGGTGCTACAAATCCACAAAAACTAGCGGCTTTACAAGAGATCGCCGAAAACCAATTCCATTACTTAAACCTTTACACAACCGGCTTAATTAAACAAAACGGCACGATTGTGAATAATGTAGACGCGTTGATTGAGGCAGTGCAAGCCCATGCCTAATTAAAAATAAAGCCATTCTTTTGTTATCTATAGTGAATGGCTATTTATATTGTATTTTGGTAGATTGTAAAATTAATCCGAACGCTGTTCGGACAAAAAAGATCAGCTTCCTTTAAAATGGTGTTTACCACAAACCCATCTTTTAGGAGCTGATCTTTTGTCTAGTATAACCTATTCCGAACGAATTAAAATCGAAACCTTTTGTGAACTAGGGCTGTCCAATATCCAAATGGGCGTTCGGCTGAACCGATCACCGTCAACAATTTCTTATGAATTATCTCGATGTCAACCTTATCAGGCTGAATTAGCACAAACAGATGCCGAATACAAGCGATCACGATGTGGTCGGAAAACTAAGCTGAGCGATGAGTTAAAGCAAAAAATTCTCAACCATTTACGTCTAAGCTGGTCACCAGGAATGATTGCTCACGAATTTAAACTAGCTACTAAATCTATTTATAATTGGCTAAATCAGGGGAGAATTGGTTTCTCCTTGAATGATCTACCTGAACATGGCGTACGCCAACGGCGTAACGTTGACCAACGATCCAAATATAATCAATCTTTGGGGCGATCAATTGAACAGCGTCCCATGATGATTAATCAACGTAAGCGCATCGGCGATTTTGAACTAGATACAGTCGTTGGTCCTCGTGGGCATAGTAAGGCAGTTTTATTAACTTTAATCGATCGCAAATCACGGTTCCTTTGGGCATACCGGTTAAAAGATCGGACGACAGCGACTGTTAATGAAGCACTAACTAAGTTCCTAACCACTTTTAATGGTCCGGTGCACAGCTTTACTGTGGACCGTGGCACTGAGTTTAGTGGGCTAGTATCACTTGAATCACAATATGGTATTAAGACCTATTACTGCCATGCTTATACGCCAGCTGAACGTGGTAGTAATGAACGCTTTAATCGGAATTTACGTTATTTTTATCCTAAAGGGACTCGTTTTGAGCACATTAGTGCTCAAGATTTAACGACGACGTTACTCCAAATTAACCAGCGACCGCTTAAAATACTCGACTGGCAAACACCGTATCAGGTTATGCTGACAAATTTGTCCGAAAATTCGGATTAAATTTGCAATCTACCTTTTGAGCATAAAAAAAGGATTCAAGCTTTGATATGCTTGAATCCCCTAGGTTGAGGTTGATAGCTTGGTTGTTACGAGCTGATTCTGTTTTACATTCTGGATAATGTTACACCTCATACTTTTATTCAATTGTTTTTAATCGTTGGTCTAGCCCACTGCTAATCGTTTCACTCGATCTAGTTTGGTCGTCTATCTTTGACCCGCATGTGCAGTTTTAGCGATGACGATTAAATTCGTGTTTACTACTTGAGCGATATTCTTTAACAGACATCAGCCTCCGATATACTTAGATCTTAATACTACGAAGAGTTACACTTATGTTTCCATTGGAACCACGCCTTGCAATTTCTTTTTCGTACTTTAAATCTTGATGTGTCGTACATTCAAATCTGGTGCTTGTGTTTTAAAGTGGTAAATCTATTTAAAGCTAACTTGGTTTCACTTACCAAGCTATCTTTCCTCACCATTAATATAGCACCTTCTGTGACCGGATACAATCAAAATGCTCTTAAATTTAAAAAAGTTTTTCCATCATTTCTGACTTGTTATTTTTATCAGAAATAGCTAAAAAAACTGCCATTAACAATACTGTTAATGGCAGTTTTTAGGATACATAGCTGTTTTTTTATTAATCTCTAACTTGATAATTGCGTTCGTGTTCCTTAACACCTTTTAAAATGATTGGCGCGTTGTCCATTGCCAAATCAATTTCATATTCGCTACCGTCTTCTGGTAGTTCTGCTTGGAATTGATTTTCGTATTCAGCCATCGTCAATTGACGTCGTGCAGCAAGCATTGCTTTGTGGTCCGCACCGGCTAATTGTTTTTCAAATCCGGGTTGCAAAATACCGGTGAAGAATTCACTGATTGCACCTGAACCGTAACTGAATAAACCAATTCGATCGCCGGCTGCCAATTGCGTTGATTGTTCCAACAATGAAAGGAAGCCTAGGTATAACGCGCCAGTATAGATATTACCAATTTGACGGCTATACAATGTACTTTCTTGATAACGGTCTAATAAATATGCTTGTTCTGTTTCCGTTGCTTCTGGCAAGATTGTCCGCAATGCCTTCAACCCCATCTTTGTGTATGGTAAATGGAACGTTAAGGCTTTGAAATCTGAGATTGTGCGGCCAGTTTGAGCGCGATAGTCTGCCCAAGTTGCTTGGAAAAATTCGATGTATTGTTCAGTTGAATATTTGCCACGCGCAAAAGCTTCTTTTGAATAATTAGGGCGCCAGAAATCTTGAATGTCATCACTGTGAATGGCCGTTGCCGGTTCTAACGCCAACAAACGTGGTGCTGCACTAACGATCATTGCAACCGCGCCGGCACCTTGTGTCACTTCACCTGGTGTATCCAGCCCATAACGGGCGATATCGGAACCGATGACTAATGCTTTTTGCTCTGGATGCGCCGCTACAAAGTCATAAGCGGTCATCAAACCAGCGGTTGCCCCGTAACAAGCTTCTTTAATTTCAAAAGCACGGGCATTTTTTAATCCTAATAAGCGTTGTACATAAAGGGCACCGGCTTTTGACTGATCGATTCCTGATTCAGTGCCTAAAATTAATAAACCAATTGAATCACGATTATCATCATCCAACACTTCAAGAGCCGCGTTAGCCGCCATTGTGACACTGTCTTGACTGAGGGGGGCAATTGCCATTTGATCTTGACCAATTCCAATTGTGTATTTGTCAGGATCAACGCCTCGCGCGTTAGCTAGCATCACTAAATCTAAGTAGGTATTAGGCGTAAAAAGGCCCATCTTATCAATTCCGATTTGCATAATAAACTTCCAATCTATTTGTTTTCAGCACGCAGTTGCGCTAACAGCTCGGTGGCTGTTGCTGTATTTAAATGTGTCGCTTTCAATAATAATGGTAATAATTGCGTTAATTCAGTCTCGCTTGCGCCAGCAGCAATCGCCAACGACTTCGCTTGAAGCGCCATGTGTCCTTTTTGAATCCCGTCTGACACAAGTGCTTTGAGCGCGGCAAAATTTTGTGCTAAGCCAACAGCTGCGATAATGCCGGCTAATTCACGCGCATTCTGAACTTTTAACAAGCGCTGATTAATCTGCACGGTTGGTAGAATACCAATCGATCCGCCAACCATCCCAACTGGCAGTGGTAGTTCGATTCGACCGCGTAGTTGCTGATCAGTTGTCCATTCCCAACTCGAAAGCGGTTGGTAAGCACCCTTTCTAGCAGCATAACTATGCACGCCGGCTTCAATTGCGCGCCAATCGTTGCCCGTCGCTAACACCACTGCATCGATGCCGTTCATAATCCCTTTATTGTGGGTTGCTGCGCGCGCCACATCCACTTTGGCAAAGTCACTCGCCGCAATCATCTTTTCGGCAATTGTTTCGCCAGCAAGCGT
Source organism: Latilactobacillus curvatus JCM 1096 = DSM 20019 (assembly GCF_004101845.1). Classification (NCBI taxonomy): domain Bacteria; kingdom Bacillati; phylum Bacillota; class Bacilli; order Lactobacillales; family Lactobacillaceae; genus Latilactobacillus; species Latilactobacillus curvatus. The sequence goes on from NZ_CP026116.1 coordinate 1,057,878, forward strand.
CGCAGTTGTTAAGGTAGCTGGATCAATCGTCACACTTGCGGTCACCACGGATTCAAACGCGGCATTGGTCAAAACACTCAATAAAAGGTTGCCGCCCAACTGTTCTTGCACAGCATGTGCGATGGCTTCACAGATTGTGTTCACAATGTTGGCACCCATCGCTTCTTTGGTATCAATTTGCAATTCAAGTTTCAAAAAGCGGTCGTCAATAATCGTCGGCGTGATTTTTTGAAGACCACCACCGCGTTTAACAATTGATGGATGCGCAGCCCGCGCAACTTCAAATAAATGGTCATTGTTGCCACTAATCCAAGCTTTAGCCGCTACTAAGTCAACTAGCTTCTCTAACACGACTTCACCAGTCATCAGCCGCGTCAGTTGTTCAGTCACAAAGCCGCCATTAGCTCGTGCCATCTTAGCCGCATTATTAGCCGCCGCAATAACGGATGGTTCTTCGATCGCAAACGGGACTTGATAGACTTGCTGATTGACTAATAAATCTTGCACCACACCAAGCGGTACTTGGTACTGGCCAATTTGGTTTTCAATCATATTACCAGCGATCTCATCTGACAAGGGTTCTGCAGCTGCTAAACAATCAGCATCCGTCTGACTTAGGTGACCTTGTTCAACAAGCGTTGCTAAACGTTCATCCTTCGTTAATTGATAGAACTTAGGCTTTTTCATTACACCATGCCTCATTTAATTGAATTTCAAAAGCAATTCCTAACCCGCCACCAATACATAACGAAGCAATCCCTGTTGTTTGGTGCGTCCGTTTCAATTGGTGCATTAACGTTGTCATGATGCGCGTGCCTGAAGCACCGATTGGATGGCCCAACGCAATAGCGCCACCGGCCACATTAACTTTAGCAGGATCGACTTGTAACCCATTTTGAACGGCCACACTTGAAGCGGCAAACGCTTCGTTAATTTCCAATAAATCGATATCGGCTAATGTTTGATTTTGTTGCGCTAATAATTTTTGAATTGCATCGACCGGCGTGTACCCCATGTAATCTGGATCAGCACCGACTTCTTGATAGCCGACCAAAGTGGCTTGGTAAACTAATCCGAGTGCAGCAGCTTTTTCCTTGCTCATAACGATCATGGCAGAAGCGCCATCGTTAATGCCGGAAGCATTGGCAGGTGTTACAGTCCCATCTTGTTGAAAAGCTGGGCGCAACTTCGCCATTGCTTCGATGGTTGTCGTTGGGCGGATACCTTCATCTTGTTGCACTTCAAGCGTTGCTTTGCGTTGTTGCACCGTTACAGGCACAATTTCTTCATTAAACCAACCAGCTTGGGTCGCTTGCGCGGCTTTTTGATGAGAAGCGAGTGCAAAAGCGTCTTGCATTTCACGCGTAATGCCGTATTTAGCTGCTACATTTTCGCCTGTAATCCCCATTGGCTGGTGCGTAAACGCATCGTTTAACCCTTCGCTACTGATGCTATCAATCATTGTTTGATCCCCAAATTTACTCCCAAAACGCATTTGTTTATTCAAATAAGGCGCTTGTGACATACTTTCTGTACCGCCAACTAAGACGATGTCAGCATCGCCCATGACGATTGCACTCTGCGCCAACCGAATTGCTTTTAGGCCGGAGCCACAAACTTCATTAACTGTCATTGCTGTGCTTGATTGTGTCATCCCACTCTTCAAAGCAATTTGCCGTGCAACGTTTTGCCCAGAACCGGCTTGTAAGACATTCCCGAAAATTGCTTGATCAATCTGAGTTGGATCAATCCCGGCTGCTTCAATCGCCGCTTTAGCAGCAACTGTCCCCAATTCAACCGCGCTTAAACTTGCAAGTTGGCCCCCCAATTTACCAATCGGTGTCCGCTTTGCACTGATAATAACCACTTCTTGCATAATATCCCTCTTCATCTATAAGTCTAATTATTACTATAACTAAATTTTCATGAAACGTCTGGTAATTCATAATTTCTTTAACTTTTTTTAGAAATCCGCTTGGTAAGCTGAGATTATTTTACCATTTTATCGGCATCGTGCATTACTCATTAGCGTAAGTCATTCACCGGTGACGCTTACAACTAATCTTTAGGAGGAATCCACATGCAAACATCATGGTTAGCAACATCGATCGCTTTTGAATTACAAAATACAGACTATCCAAATGAAAGTTTACAACGTCGTATGACCGCCGTAAAAGAAGACGTTCAAGCCACGGAAATCCAAGCAGTTGGCGAAGCCCTCGCAAGTCTCCACGCAGGTGACACATTTGCAACAGCTACTCTAACCACTAAATCCGCTTATATCGCTAAATAAAAAACATACCAATCTTTGAGGAGGAATTCAAGATGAAACAACTTTGCTTAGAATTTAAAAACAGTGATGCTAAGAGTCGTGTATTGCGCTTAAACAATATTGATGACAACTTAGACGCCGAAACAGTTAGAAGTGCGATGACTAAAATCGCAGCAGCCAATATGTTTATTAAAAAAGGGATTGAACTCTACAAAGAACCAGTTGGTGCCAAATACGTTGAACGGATTGAAACACCAATCTTTTCTGACAAATAATTAAGCAGCATACAGCCCCCAAATCGAATCTGATTTGGGGGCTTTTTTTGCGTTTTACATAAATTGATTAACACCCCTTGTTTCCGCGATAAACTTTGGTGTAGGCTTACATAAAGTCGTTCAAAGGAGTTATCATGCCCAATTCATTTAACTTATCGCAAATATTGCAATCAATGTTGCTTAATTGTTTACTGGTAATTGCGCTGCCACTAGCTTTTGCCGGGATTCTAACACTAATCAATCGTTCAACTAAACGGCGCTTAGCCCATTGGTGGGATTACTCACAACTTTTAATTGGCGGCCTAGGCACTGTGATTCATGAACTCAGCCATGCTGTTGCCTGTTTAATCTTCCAACACCAAATTATCGATATGCAACTCTTAAAATTAAATTTACGGGATAACCCCGATCACTCGCTTGGCCATGTCAATCACCGATACCATTCCGGCCGTCTTTGGCCAACAATTGGTAATCTCTGGATTGGGATTGCCCCGATTTTTGGTTGTTCAGCCGCCATTTTCGGACTGACTTGGTTATTAGCACGGCCCACTTTTGCAACGTGGATGACCTTTGCTGAACATCCCACTTGGCAGTTAAACGCCATCGGCCCCTTGTTCAGCCAGCTCTGGACGACGCAACCGGGTGCTCTCTTGCTCTGGTTAATCTTAACTAGCATGATTGCCATCGGTGGTTATGACTTATCCGCAGCTGATTTTAAAGGCACGATTCCAGGGATTATTGCCACAGTCATCGCGGTCTGCCTCGTTACTGGTCTGTTTTCATTTGTGCCAACAGTCAACACCACGACTTGGCTCATTGGTGTTCTAACACCAATGGCAATTACCCTAACCATCGCCGTTAGCTTGTCGGGTGTTTGTTGGCTGATCATTGCCGGGATTTTCGCACTATTAGAAAGGACGACTTATCATGCGCGTCATTGACTTACTACAGCTATTAGCTGATACACCCAAAAACGATGGCATCTACTTCGAAGGCCCTGAAGAGCTCCAACCTATCGCCCACTTTGAGCTCACCGTCGTTGACGAACAGCCACGACTATTACTGCAGTTAAAGGCCGCAGACAAAAAGCCGCTGAAGCAGTGGGAATTTAGCCTATTATTAAATCAAAAAAACTACTACCAACATTATATGTATGTCCAAACAAAGACGGGTGACTATCCTTTGTTTGGTTTTCGCGTTGCTGCTGACAAAATTCTACTCGGATAATGTTTGTTCAAGTTGCGTTAAATAACGATGACTCGCAATCATTTCTCGTGCATCATTTTGATCGGCTAATTGAATCTCATAGATCGAACTGGCATCAGGATTTAACAATGGCAATACGCGGGCCCAGTCAATTTTGCCAGTCCCTAATTGCAACCCATCATGCTTCAAACCCATCGAATCAACCAGATGATAATGAACGACGTGCTCACGCAAAGTTGCCAGACTCTGCAAGAAAGCATTCTGATCACCCTGCAACTTGATAAAACAGTGACTCGTATCAAACGCTAAGCGGTAACCTTTATCAAAGATGGCCTGATCAAAAATCGGATTGCCATAATAGAAAATCGGTGAAATTGAATTTTCGAACATAATATTTTGTCCGCCAATCCGCTGTAAATAATCGAGGCGCTTGAACAAAACACGAATGGCATCCGTAATATTACTGTAACCCGTCGTCAATTCTTCAATTGGATCATCATAAGAGCCATGCACCAATAGTTGGACATCTTCAGCTTTCGCTAACTGCAATAAATCGAGTGTTGATTGCCATAAAAAGCGGTATCGGGCTGGCGAACTTGCTTCATTCATCGACAGTTCAATATGATGCCCTTCGAAACTCATTGGGTGGTGTAAAATAATCCGTTCAACCTGCTGACTGCGTACATAACGAATTTTTTCGCGTAAACGTACTAGCCCAGTTGGCGTGACATCTTCGGCTGTTAGATGAAATTCAAAATACGTTGGCTGATACTGCATTCGATCAGCAATTTGCTGATCGTTAATCCCTGCTTTTAAGCCTAATCGCATCGTCATCCCTCTTTTCTCTACTAGTTCCTATTTCTATTCTAACATTCTAAAGACCTAAGAATCGTAAAAGCGGCTCACCAAGTAATGGTGGGCCGCTTTTTTGGTTGGCGTTAAACGTGCTTTTTGAAACGCACGCTATGCATTTAGTACCTTGTTCAGGAAGTCTTTTGTTCTTTCGTTTTGTGGGGTGTCAAAGATTTCCTGTGGTGTGCCTTGTTCGACAATGTGTCCATCTGCCATGAAGATGACGCGGTCTGCCACTTCTTTGGCAAAGCCCATTTCGTGAGTCACGACAACCATCGTCATCCCTTCTTTGGCTAACCGCTTCATAACGGCCAACACGTCGCCGACCATTTCAGGATCGAGCGCTGATGTTGGTTCGTCGAACAAGAGAATATCAGGTTTCATCGCTAAGGCACGCGCAATGGCGACCCGTTGTTTTTGACCACCTGATAGCGATTGTGGTTTTGCATCGAATTTCTCTGATAAACCAACCGTTTCAAGTAGTTTCTTGGCGGTTTCTTTTGCTTCTGCCGGCGTCATTTTACCGAGTTCCACTGGTGCGAGTGTAATATTTTCAGCGACCGTTAGATTTTTGAAAAGATTAAAGTGTTGGAATACCATCCCGATTTTTTCGCGAATTTGATTCAAATCACTCTTGGGATCACTGAGGTTGTACCCATCAACGATAATCTCACCACTCGTGGGTTCTTCTAAGCGATTCAAGCAGCGCAAGAACGTGCTCTTTCCTGAACCTGAGGGGCCGATCATGACAACCACTTCATTATCACCGACCGTTAAGTCCAAATCTTTTAACACTTCGTTACTGCCGTAATTCTTAATAAGATGAGACACTTCAATTCTATTCATTAGTTATCTATTCTCCCCTCAATGTACTTCGATAACCACGTGAGTAACGTGATAACGATCAGATAGATTAAGGCAATCATTGCCCAGATTTTGAACCCTTCAAGGTTGCGGGCGATGATAATTTTACCCGTCTGTGTCAATTCGAGAATCCCGATGATTGATAAAATTGACGTATCTTTCAATGTGATGATGAATTGGTTAATGAAGGATGGAATCATAATGCGGATCCCTTGTGGTAACACAACGCGCCGCATTGCTTTACCATATGGTAACCCTAAACTCCGCGCTGCTTCCATTTGTCCGGTGCTAACCGCGCCAATGCCCCCTTTGACAAAGGCTGCAGTATAAGCCCCTTCATTGAACATCAGCGTGATGACCCCAGCCACAATCGCTGGAATCTTCTGCCCAGTTAAACTTGGAATCCCAGTATAGATGAATAATGCAAGCACCAAGAGGGGTAACCCACGGAAAATATAGATGACCGTATCTGAAACGCCACGCGCAAACCGGTTAGGTAATACGCCGAGTAATCCGAAGAAAACCCCGAAAATCGTTGCGAAGAAAATCGCAATGACTGTTAATAATAACGTCTGGCCTAAACCGCTCAACAACGCATCTTTATTTTCTTTCAATAATCCAAAAAAGCTGTGATCAACGGTTGCTTTTTTAGTTGATTCTGTACTTAAATATTTTGCTTTAATTTTGTCGTATTGACCATTTGCTTTTAATTTAGCAAGACCTTTATTGAATTTAGCGATGAGTTCAGGATTGCTCCCTTTCTTAACGGCAAATCCATATTCGCCACCTTGAGCAGGTTTGGTGACAATCTTGAGTTTCAAGCCCGTCTTAATCCCATATTGCATAACGGGTTCGTCTTCAAAACAAGCTGCCGAATTACCATTCACAACATCATTATACATATTATCTGAATCATCAAACGTAACGGTGGTAAAGCCATATTCTTTCGCTTTGGCCGTCGCATAGGCCCCAGCGGCAGTCCCTGTTTTAATCGCAACACGTTTACCGCGCAACCCTTCTAAGCCTTTAATCTTACTGTCCTTTTGAACGGCCATTACAACCCCGGTCTTGTAGTAAGGATCAGCGAAATCGAATTTTGCTTGCCGTTCAGGTGTAATTGTCATCCCAGCAATCACGCCGTCAATTTGTTCCGATTGAACGGCTTGAACCGCTGCGTTGAACCCCAACGGTTTAATATTCACTTTAAAGCCCTCGGACTTCGCAACTGCCTTCATGATATCAATATCAATACCGACATATTGATTCTTCTCATTCGCAAACTCGAATGGTGGATAGGTCACATCCGTACCGATTTCATAAGTTTTTTCAGCGGCTTGAACCTGATTATTCACTTGACTCCCAAATACAAATAAGCCTGCGAGTAAACAGCTGCCTAAAAATACGAGTAATTTCTTCATGTGATCCTCCCCTAATGCCTGACCAACTTCTCTCATCGCTCTTAACGCGTTATTAAGATTAGATTAGACGTTTTATAATAGTATGTTAATAATTATAAGCATAAAATCCAAATTTGTCGAATTTTTTACCACAATATTGAAAAGCAGACTCTAATCCCTAAATAATCGCATTAAAAAAGCCCGCAGATAAGGCGGACTTTCACTAAATGAGAATTGAATGAGTTTATTTTCTGCTATAATGGAAGAACTACTACTCAAGGAGTCTACTATGATTAAACCCATTATGCGTGACACGCAATTCTTAGCTCAAAAAGCAGTTCCAGCAACACCAGCTGATACCGATGTGCTGACCGATTTACGTGATACTTTACAAGCCAACACAGAACGTTGCGTCGGAATGGCTGCCAACATGATTGGCATCAATAAACGGATTATCATCGTTCAAATGGGCGTCTTACCTGTGATTCTTGTGAATCCACAGATTGTGCGCCAAGCCAAACCTTATCAAACGACTGAAGGCTGCCTCTCATTAAACGGAGAACGCCCGACAACGCGTTATGAAACAATTGAGGTCACTTACCAAGACCAATCCTTTAAGCCGCACAAGCAGGCTTTCTCAGGCTGGATTGCACAGATTATTCAACATGAGGTGGATCACTGTGAAGGGCTTATCATTTAAAACAACAAAAAACGTTCAACCACTCCAATGTACGGAGTGGTTGAACGTTTTTTACAGGTTATTTATTTTCTTTTTTAGTGTCTTTTTTTAATTCTTCTGCTAAGTCGATGATGTATTTCTTCAAATCATCTTTCACTTCTGGGTGTTTTAACCCATATTCAATACTTGTTTCTAAATAACCGAATTTGTTACCAACATCGTAACGACGGCCTTTGAATTCGTGAGCGAAGACGCGTTGGGTCTTGTTCAATTCATCGATCGCATCGGTTAATTGAATTTCACCACCAAGCCCTGGTTTTTGGTTTTCTAAAATATCAAAAATTTCAGGCGTTAACAGGTAACGACCAATGATTGCTAAATCACTAGGTGCCTTATCAACAGCTGGTTTTTCAACGAAGTTCTTAACGTTGTATAAATCGTCTTTAACTTTGTTTTCTGGGTTAATCACACCGTATTTGTCCACTTCATTATGTGGCACCTTCATAACGGCTAATTGTGATGCATGTGTTTCTTCATATTCATTGATTAGTTGTTTACTCAATGGCACCTTATCTTCCATCAAGTCATCACCTAACATAACGACAAAAGGTTCGTCAGCAACGAATGATTTTGCAAGGCGCACTGCATCCCCTAATCCGTTTGGATGTGATTGGCGAATGAAGTACAAGTTAACACCCATATCAGTCGTTTCGTTGACCATCTTCAACATAGCGGTCTTATTCTTGGCTTTCAAGTTTTGTTCCAACTCTGGTGCTGAATCAAAGTGATCTTCAATTGGGCGTTTGCCCTTACCAGTAATAATTAAGATATCTTCGATCCCTGAAGCCTTCGCTTCTTCCACGATAAATTGAATCGTTGGTTTATCAACAATTGGCAACATTTCCTTCGCCATCGCTTTGGTAGCTGGTAAAAAACGAGTGCCCAATCCGGCTGCTGGAATAACTGCTTTACGTACTTTCATCTGCTAAAATCCCCCATAACTTATAGTCTAATAACAGTATGCCATAAAAAAGTGGATTTGCACCAATTATATGCCGAAAATGAGGAAAAGATTAACAAGCACTTAGGATTTTATCAATCTTTTCACAATTGTTTTGTAAGCGATTCCCATCATTGGTATTCTCAAGATGTTAACAATAAAGGAGGTCTTCGATGTTTCTACTACATCCCAAACATGTCAATACATCCCATGAATGTCTTCCCGTGCCACTCATCATCAAACGTGGTATTGATTATAACTTCTGTGAGCTGGATCAATCGTCAATTCCCCGTTCTTACCAAACTAGTATTACGAGTGACACAATGGTGATTATTCCCTATAAAAGATCGCAAAGTCTTGTGTTAGGCCGCATAACCGGTCTCCAGATTAGTCCGCGTTCTACCCGGCAACTAATGCGCGCTTATAATCGCCATCAGATCATGGACTTCTCACAACCCCGGTACCTTTGCCATTGTTTCAATTGGTATCGTAAGATTCCACACATCAATGGCGAATATCAGTATTTACCATTAAGTGGCACGGCTCATCAAAACGCACCGTGGTTAGCGCTCCACTACGTCCGTGATTACGAAGTTAGCGATAACCATCTCTACGTGACATTGCTAAATGACTGTACCTGTATCCTCCCTTATAAAGGCCGTCAAATCGATACTGAAATCCACCAATGTGCAGCCATTGGCAAAGTCCAACTTGGCTGTCTCACTGTGTGTGCCACTAATTTCGGCTATCAAATCAAGCTCAAAACTTGTTTCAAGCCAAGCATCGTCCATCGCTTCGATGATTGCCATTGCCATCTGTGCTCGAATGTTCCGAAAACAGCTACTGAACTACTCGGATTACTCAACGCACTTAAAATGCATAAGGAAAATTTCATTTACCAAGCCGTAATCCATGAATACCCCGAATTCAGCGTATTTGACATTCAGTGCTATATCAAAAGTGTTAAAGCACTAATTCAAAAATTACGCCAATTATAAATTAACCCGAAGTCGCTATTTACAATAGTTTTCATTTGTATTTCAATGCATTTGCGCAAATTAAAGCTGAAACGGATTGATTTACCGCTAAAATCGGCGATTACCCTTCCTTATGCAAACCCGCTATAGTGAACTTACCGGTAATTCACACTGTGAGCTCATAGTAGACAGGATGCTTTACAATGACCCAATCAGATTTACAAACTGCCTTTGATTTTATTATACAAGACGACACCCTCATCTATGGCGTTCTCAAAGATCTCCACGTTCCAAGACAGCGTAGCAACTTCGCCGATCTCTACCAAATTGGCGTGATTGCCTTTGTCGAAGCCTACGATCATTTCCCAGGCAATATTGAAGTCGAAACCCACCACTTCATGGTTTACGCGTATCAGGCCGTTAAATGGGCGATTATGATGACCTTCCGCAAGGATAATAACCATGACAAGCGAATCGGCTTCGTTAACCGTACAAACGATGATGATTCCGTGATGGACTACCTCGACCAAGTCGCAGATCCATACTGTAACCCAGAAGAGGCCGCCATCTGTAACGACCTCTTCGAGCGTCTCTATCAAGTCTGTACCCCACGCGAAAAACGCTTCTTAGTCCTCCGCTACTTCTACAACGCCAGCCTAAAAGAAATCGCCGCAGACTTAAACATCACACGGCGAACAGCCAATAATATTAAGTTTAAGGTGCAGAAGAAGTTTAGTGCGTTATTAGTATAATTAAAAAAGGTGAGCAATCATATGATTACTCACCTTTTTAATTATACTAATCGATTTTTGCCATAAATTTTTGTAATGCATCTTGCCAGGTTGGTACTTCAAATCCAGTTGCCTTAACCTTCGTTAAATCCATGATTGAATGTCTTGGACGGAATGCTTTTTGTGGATACTCGTCGGATGTTACTGGACTCACTTCTACGTCTTTATCCTTCAAGATTTCGCTCGCAAATTCATACCAAGTACATGAATTGTCATTTGAAAGTTGATACAAGCCATACGGTACGTCGTTTTGAACAGCGTATAACATGAATTCAGCCAACGTCCGGGTCCAAGTTGGACGACCGACTTGATCACTCACAACCGTTAAATGATCATGCGTCTTCGCAAGATTTAACATCGTGTAAACGAAGTTCTTACCATATTCACCAAAGACCCATGAAGTCCGGATGATGTAGTATTTGCTCATTGTATTTGCAACGGCTTCTTCACCAGCCAATTTTGTGCGACCATATTCATTCTTAGGTGCAGCTGGGGTTTCTTCTGTGTACATTTGATCATTTGTACCATCAAAGACATAATCCGTACTAATGTAAACAAGCGTTGCGCCGATTGCTTCAGCAGCATTGGCAATGTTTTGCGTTCCAACCACGTTCACTTTGTAATTGATTGACTTGCCAGGTTCTTCTTCAGCAGCATCGACAGCTGTATAAGCTGCGCAGTGATAAACCAATTCCGGCTTATTCTTTTCGAAGTAAGTTGTGACTGCCGCTGAATCAGTAATATCTAACTCAGTAGCATCTGTCCCCACATATTCGATTTGGTTTTCGTCTAATAAATGTCGTAATTCGGTCCCTAATTGACCATTAGCACCAGTGATTAAAATTTTCATCATTAACTATTCTCCTTAAAAAAAGTAGGCACTCGCCTACTTTCATTTAATTATATTTATTGACCGTTTTTAGCGTAGTTGGCTTCCACGGCTGATTTTTCTGCTTGCCACCAGTCTTCATGTTTACGATACCAGTCGATGGTATGTTGTAAGCCTGATTTAAAATCAGTGAATTCTGGTTGCCAGCCTAATTCTTCCCGTAATTTCGTTGAATCGATGGCATACCGTAAGTCATGACCTGGACGGTCTTTCACCTGATCGTAAGCATCTTTGGGTTGCCCCATTAATTCTAAGATTAATTCCAAAACATCTTTGTTGTTTTGTTCGCCGTCGGCACCGATTAAATAAGTTTCACCGATTTTGCCTTTGGTTAAAATTGCCCAAACGGCACTTGAATGATCATTCGTATGAATCCAATCACGCACATTTTGACCTGAACCGTAAAGTTTTGGTCGAATCCCACTTAAAATATTGGTAATTTGACGGGGAATGAATTTTTCAATGTGTTGATAAGGACCGTAGTTATTTGAACAGTTTGAAATGGTTGCTTGTAAGCCGAATGAACGGACCCAAGCTCGGACTAACAAGTCTGAGCTCGCCTTTGATGATGAATAAGGGCTACTTGGGTTATAACGCGTTTCAGGCGTGAATTTTTCACCAACGCCTTCGCCGTGTCCTGGTAAGTCTTCACGCAATGGTAAATCACCGTATACTTCATCGGTTGAAACGTGATGATAACGCACATTATACTTCCGACAAGCTTCGATCAACGTATATGAACCGATAATGTTCGTTTGAATAAAAGGTGAAGGATCCTTTAGAGAGTTATCATTGTGACTTTCGGCAGCATAGTGTACCACTGCGTCTGTCTTTTGAACTAACTTATCGACTAATTCAGCGTCACAGATATCGCCAACAACTAATTCCACACGGTCTGCGGGTAAACCGGCCAAGTTCGCACGGTTCCCAGCGTAAGTTAATTTATCTAAAACCGTCACGTGAACTTCTGGGTGGTTATTGACCACATAGTGCACGAAGTTAGAACCGATAAAGCCGGCCCCACCAGTAACAATAATATTTTTCATAGTGTGTTGATCTCCTTAAATTTCACCGTAAACAAACGGATTATCTTTTTCAAATTCAGTAAAGGTTGGTTGGTTGGCATCTTTTTCAGACGTAATGGCTTGATCAAAATCGATTGGCCAATCAATATTTAATTCTGGCGACTTGAATGAAATGCCGCCGTCGGCTTCTGCATCGTAGTAGCCATCACATTTATACAAGAAGTTAACGTTATCCGTCAAAGTGACAAAGCCATGGGCGAAGCCCTTTGGAACAAGTAATTGACGGTGATTGCTGGCAGAAAGGATGTACCCTTCCCATTGTTTGTAAGTTGGTGAACCTGCACGAACGTCAACGATGACATCTAAGACAGCCCCAGTCACTACGCGAATTAATTTCGTTTGCGCAGCTTTGCCACGTTGGAAATGTAAACCTCGTAAAACGCCTGCTTGCGTTGAAAGTGAGTGATTATCTTGAATGAAATCAACATCAATGCCCGCTTCTTTAAAATCGCGTTCTGAATAAGATTCTGTGAAGAATCCACGATGATCGCCAAAGACAGCTGGTTCAATAATTTTAACGTCTTGTAATTTAGTTGTTGTGACTTTTAACTTACCCATGATTGCCTACCCCTAATCTTCTTTTACTAATCGCAATAAATATTGACCGTAGTCGTTTTTCTTGAGTGGTTGCGCTAATTCAATGACTTTTGCCTTATCGATGTAATGCATGCGGTAAGCAATTTCTTCTAAACACGCCACCTTCAAGTTTTGCCGCTTTTGAACGGTCGCAATGAAACTACTTGCTTCTTGTAATGAATCGTGAGTCCCAGTATCTAACCAAGCAAACCCACGGCCCATTAATTCAACATCTAGCTGGCCTTTTTCAAGATACGCTTTGTTGATGTCTGTAATTTCTAGTTCGCCACGTGGTGAAGGTTTAATATTCTTCGCAATGTCGACAACTTGGTTGTCGTAGAAGTATAACCCCGTCACCGCATAGTTACTTGCCGGATGTTCTGGCTTTTCAACGATTGATTTAGCATGCATATTTTCATCAAAATCAACAACGCCAAAGCGTTCTGGATCATTCACATGATAACCAAAAACGGTTGCGCCTGATTCTTTTTGAGCTGTTCTTTGAAGCATTTCTGACAAATTATCACCATAATAGATGTTGTCGCCCAAGATTAAGCATACTGAATCATCGCCGATGAAATCCGCCCCAATCACGAAAGCTTCTGCCAAACCATTGGGTTGTTCTTGAACGGCGTATTCAATATTTAACCCTAAGTCATTGCCGTTGCCAAATAACTCTTTAAACCGTGGTGTGTCAGTTGGGGTTGAGATAATCATAATCTCTTGAATCCCGGCCAACATCAGCACTGACATTGGATAGTAAATCATTGGTTTGTCATAGATTGGAATCAATTGTTTTGATAAAGCGCGTGTGATGGGATACAAACGTGTCCCAGAACCGCCTGCTAAAATAATACCTTTCATAATAAAAACACCCCAGAGTTAAACAATTTTTTTAATGTAATAATACCCATCCTTGATATTTCGTATATTTATTAATACATAAATCATTAGTACAGCAGCATAGATAATCATGCTGAATGGGAAACTTACGCTCCAACTAATTAACATAAATAAACCAACCATCACCCATTCTTCAATCATTCTTGCTGTTAAATTAATATTTAATTTACTTTGCAAATAATATTCGCCAATAGTGCTTCGTACACCTAAGATAATAACAATAGAAATCATAATGAAAGAAAAGCTTTTAAATACAAACGTATTCAAAATAGTTAACAAAATAGATATGATTAGAGAAATCATATTAACGTTTAATAATATCTTCTCCATTCTTAAAGTTTTCATAAACGTATTTACCAGCAGTTCAAATTTCCCGTCAAATATACATATTGGAAATAACAATCCCATATAAATTAAACTTTCCTTATACTTTGGAAGCCAAATCTCAAGTCCTGTCGCAACAGGGTAGTAAATCAGTAACCCCGTGAACAAAACAAGCATTATAATCGTTCTCATATGACCATAAATTAGTCTATATTTTTCAGACGAAACTCTTCTTAACACAGGAAATAGAACCAAACTAATTGCCGTTACAAAAACCATCATCATATTAGAAATATTCATTGTCAGCGATAGTTTTCCAAATTCTTTAACTCCCCATCTGTATTGAACCCCGTATCGAACAATCCCAATAATCAACATACTTGTAAAGTTTGCGAACACTAGTTTCGAACCCACAACTATATTCTCTCGCATTTCTTCAAAATCAAAACCACTAAATTTAGCAAATACAATCTCTCGACAGAAATAAATTGCTAATCCAAAAGTAACAAGTTTCCCCAATAAGTCACTTACAACAAAGTAACGATAATCAGTCCAACTAAATATTAAACATAACAGTATTCCACCTAGATATATAAATCTATTAGTCACTGTTACAATTACATATTCCTTTATACGATTAGTTCCTTGCAGAATATATAGTAACATTTGCTGCATATTCACTAAAACTACAGCAATCGCACACATTTCTAAAATAAATTGGTTATTTGCTCCCCCTTTAAATAGGGCAATACTCCAAATTACTAACGCCACAATAATTTCTAATATGAATGACATAACAAATTGAGAATTAAACTTACTGTAATTTATCTCCCGATACTCAGTTCCACCATATCGCAAGTAGATTCCATCAAACCACCCGAAATGTAGTACTCCAACATACGAGGTATAAAATATATACAACTGAAAGAAGCCGTATTGTTCTATAGAAATTATTTTAGGAACAATGAAAACAACAATCGTAGATATTAATAAGGATACTAAATTTGATGAAATTGCATATGCAAAATTCTTAAAAAACTGTTTAGCTTTCATAATTCCCCCCTCAGGTTTTAAAACTTTTTTAGTTGCCAACTAAAGAAGTTTTAATTAACAGATAAATAGTGGTTTTTTTTAAAAAGTTCTTTAAAGAATAACTACTCAATAAGTCTTTAAATTTATAATTCATTTTTAAATAATTAAACGCATCTCGCTTATTATCTTTATCAATAGAATTCACAAAAACATTAATAGCAATATTATTTTTTGTAATTCCTATAAGACTTATTACTTGCTGTGATAAATCGTACTGATCTAAACGATTATATGCGCGCATATCTTCCGTAATATTTATTCCTACTGATTTTTGTAATGCACTATTTTGACGCTTAACATAATGATAAGTTAATTTCCCCGTATAAAAGCTTTGATTTACATGCAGCATATATTCAATACAAAATAAATGATCCTCGAATTTTTTTATATCCTCTGAAAATCTGATATTATTTTTCTTAATAATTTCAAATTTAAATAATTTATTTGTAACAAGCCCCTGCATACCAAATCTTTCAAACGAGGCCTCTACTGTGCTTTTAGAGTAGTAAAGTTTTTCTTTACTACTGGATTTCATCTCTGACTGCTTTCCATCTTCATATATTAATCCACATGCACTCAACTCAATATCCATATCGAAGGATGTCACTAAACATTGCAGATGATTTTTATCAACGTAATCATCTGCATCAATAAAAGTAATAAATTCAGAATCACAATTATCTATACCAAAATTACGGGCTGCACTAACCCCTTTATTTTTTTGATTGTAGTATTTAAACCTAATGTCATAATCACAATAGTTTTGACAAACCTCCTTTGTATTATCTGTCGATCCGTCATCTACTATAAATACTTTAAAATTTGAATAGGTTTGCTCTCTAATACTTTTTAAACAAACTTCAATTATTGCCGCATTATTATAAGTTGGAATAATAATTGTTATTTCTTTCTTTTCCATGTTTATCACCCTCATTTCTTATAAAGCTAATGATAAAAAGAATAAATGGCAGATATATAATTCTCTGAACGTTCACTAGTGATAATGAAATAGAAGTTAATAATATATAACTTATTGGAACTAATGACACTAATTTATTTGGGGTTCTCATAAATTCTCTTATTAATTGAATAATAAATATTCCCAAAATGATATAACCTACTACTCCAAAAGTTACTATAAATCCAAGTATCCCAATATCATCCAAATAGTATTGATATCCTAAAATATTCAGCATGCCACCATGTAACAAGTACTCGGTTGAAAAAGTATTTGGAAACCCTATTCCTACTATTTTTCTCAAAGATATTTCATTAAAATAAAAATTTATAGCTTCAATCCTCACCGTATAACTTGTTTTTCTTTCACCATTTATGAAAGTAGAGAAAATTTTAGGAATCATTGCTATTCCAAAAAATCCAACTATGTACATAAATACAACAGTGAAGACTTTATTGATTTTATTAACCTTATATAAAACCATAAAAATTTCTAGTATCAAGATTGTAATAATATACATTCTAGTTTGAGAAACAACCACTAAGTAAACGGTATTAATCGTTAACGGAATAAGATTTTGTTTCGTTTTTTTTGAATCGATTAACATATAAACTATTATAACCATTGTTCCAAATGCAATAAAATCTGATGGTGCTTTTATTCTTAAAAATCCCAGTAAATTATTTCCTACTTCGACTCCCAGACCTGTATCCCCAATATTCATAAATTCAATTTCTTTATTTAGAAGAAGATCCTGAAGAATTAATAAAAAAGAATATATCCCACTTAACGTAATAATAAATGTAAACATTCTTAGAGTTTCGCTTTTATCTGTAATTAACGTTACTAGATAATAATATAAGATTATTAAATAATAATAATACGATGCTGTAAACGATGAAAAAAAACTTTGTTGGTAGGAAATTGAACTCCAAAACTCAATACATAAGTTACTAATTAAAAGAAACGCTATCGGAATAAAAAAAGTTACTCGTCTTTTTAATATATTTTTTGTAATTGAGCTGAGGTTAATAATTATAATGCTAATCACAATTATTAACGATAAATATTTAGAGGTGTATGAATTTAGTAATCGACCAAATTCCCAACTTGGTTGCAGTGAAAAGAAATTTGTTTGCATAACTATTAAGGTATATAGCAGTATTTTAGTTATTCTGTTCAATCTTCATTCTCCTAACTATTCAAGATAGTCATATCGGTTACGTTCAGTAATACCGTCAATATAGCTCCTTAATGGTAAAAAACTCTTAGCGTGGATACTCTGCAGTATTCCATATGGAATTAATTTTAAAAAAAACAATATTTTATTCAATGGATCTGCATTACGTCGTACAAAAAGTACAATGTTTCTTCTTAAAAAATACACCTGCATACCACTAATTTTCCCAATTGTTCCATTACCAAGATGATTCCCACTAAATTGAGTCAAACATTCAATTCTGTATCCCTTTCGTTTGAACATTAAACACCAACTAGTTTCTTCAAAATTCAAAAAATATTCTTCTGGAAGTAGTCCAACTTTCTTTATTGCTTCAACTCGACTAACCATACAGGCCCCTACAATATAATCAGCATCGATTATATTACTAGCGTTATCCAAACTTATAGAATTATCATACTTCACATTTCTAAAATTCACTTTATTTCCGATATTTATAAGTACATTTTGACTCCAAATACTTGGTCCAACAACTCCAACATTTCTGTTTTGATTAAGATATTCCGTCATTGGAGAAATTATGTCCTCATTTAGAATAAAATCGTTATTCAGAATGACAACATAGTCCATCCCTTTTTTAATTGCATATTTAATACCCATATTATTGCCAGCAGCAAAGCCCTTATTTCTTTTTGCAGACAACAATTCAAAACTCTTACTATTTGATAGTTTACGAAGTTTGACGAGGGAATCGTCAGATGAATGATTATCAATAACGATTATCCTACTATTATCTATAGATAATTTAGTTAAACGCTCTATGCATTCCTTTGTATCTTCATAATTATTGTAATTTAATATTAATATCGCAATTTTCACTATGTTAAACCTCATCTTAAACTTAAATATTCATTTGATTACTCTTCAATTCGACTAATATTTTTTCCCCAAAGGGAGCCATACTATCATCAAAAACCTCATTACGATCCTGCATAGTAAAGTTATCCATTTTTCTAGTCTGCTTAGTTACATCGAATGCATCGCCCTTCTTAATTTTAGCTTTATAGTCTTCTAATGATTTGTTGTAGTAGTGATTTATAACGATTTTATCTTTTGGAGCGGCCTCGCTACCTATCAATGCCATATAAGGATAATACCATTGACGTTCTTTCGATGTATTTATTGTTTTCCCAATCGTATCAAAGATATGTGGATTTCTTGCACCAACGGTCATATCTGGTTTAATGATTGGCTTATAATCAGCTACATATGAATCTTGAGCTCTCCTGATATAATTCTGAATTACAAGCCCTTTCGGCTTATTAATGTGATGATTTGAACCAAAAATACGCCAACCAACTAATACCTGTGCAACATTACTAGGCAATTTATCTAACCATGTAAAAATGTCTAAACTATTTATCGGAAATAAAAACTCGTCAATATCAATCGTTAGTATCCAAACATGTTCAGTTTTATATCGATTTACTGCATCATTATAAGCTTTTTTTTGTTGATTCTTCCCCGGCCAATAACGATAGTCGATATCTACCTTTTTTTGGAACTCTTCTATTATTGACTTAGTATCATCTGACGACTCATTATCATAGAGAATAAATTTGGTTATCCCTCTATCAATATGATATTGTATCCACTCAGATAGGTACTCTCCCTCATCTTTCATAATTGCGAGTATATATATAGGTCGATTCTTTGAGTTAAAATTAGTATTACTAGATTTACGAAATTTTAAATTGTTTTTTATAAGTATGGGGAATCCAATCATAAACTTTAGAGTCTTATTTACTGCTTTATCTAAAAATTTTGGATTACTGTACCCTTGAAATTTTGTTTGGAACACGATTTTTTTTAAGTTGTTTTTTAATTTTTCTTTCATATTAACTCCTTAAATTTTTAGAGCAGATAACTGTCGATTACACATCATACTTAATCCCACTGAGAATAAAGTTCTTCTACATTTGTAATAAATCCGCTTATAGAATAAAGCTCCCTTTGTCTTTGTAAAGAACGGTCACCATACAATTTTCTTTTATCAGAATCATCTGACAATATGCAAATCGCTTCACTAAGTAATTTGGTATTTTTAACGTTAACCAAAAGTCCATTAAATTCATCAATAACCATTTCTTTTACGCCACCATGCCTGTAACCAATTACAGGTTTCCCAGCAGACATAGCTTCTAGGACCACTGTCGGTAACGGATCTGGATTAGTACTTGGTAATACGAAAATATCAAAAAATTCAAACAACTCTTGTGTATCATTTCTAAAATCGGAAAAATGGATTCTATTTTTCACACTCGATTCTGAAATAGCCTTTTTCAATTCCTCTTTTCGCCACTCTTCACCACTGAAAACTCCACCAACTAGAAAGGCGTGTGCTTTAGGATTAAATCGCAAGACAGGTTCAACCGCTTTTAAAAAATCATCTTGTCCCTTCCAAGCATTGATTCTACCAACCATTCCAATTTTCAGAGTATCTTCTTCAATATTAAATTCATCATACAGATACTCTGTATCCTCTAAAGATACCTCATTGTTCTCAACGCCATTGTATAAAACCTTAATTTTATCTTCCTTTATTAAATTAGTTGACAGCAAATGTTTTTTTACCGCTTTTGAAACGACAAGAACTTCATCTGAATACTTTCCGATTAGATAGCTTAAAAGGTAATTTATTATTTTAGGCTTCAAAATAATTTCATGAATATGCCATATGATTTTTGTACTGAGCTTTCGTTTTAAGGTAATACCCTCAAGTACAGCAGCGGTATTTACATGTATTATCGAAATATTCCTTTTTTTAACTATTTTTTCAATTTCATTACTTTTGTGACGATACTGACTAATATATTGTAATATACCTTTTGGATTAAAATACTTTCTTCGTAGAATAGGATAATCTATGATATATGTTTCAATTTCATTTTCTCTTAACTTTTCCGCTAAAATCCCTTCACTTGGCAATACAACGATTGGCATATATTTTTTCTTATCAATTCCAGTTACTATTTCCAAAAGAATTTTATCAGCCCCGTACATCTCAGAGCCAGCATGCAAATATAAAATTGTTTTCATTTTAATTCTCCTTCAGAAACTGATTCTCATAAGCATCGATAATTAATTTCCAATCAAACTGGTTTGTAATTCGTAAATTTGATTTATTATTTAAATCCTCAATCTCTAAACTAGAAAATAAATCTGCATGATTTAACACGTTTGACAAATTACCATGTGTTTTATCCCAATAAACTGCACCATCTTTACCAACTTCTTGATTAAAGCCAACATTAAGTAATAAGTTAATTTTTGTACTTCCTAAGGCTTCCAACAATGACGGATTCGTTCCACCAACTTCATGTCCATGTAGGTACGCAAATGCATTTTCACGAATAAATTTTAATAGTTCTCCGTTATACACAGTTCCAACAAACTTAATTCTTTTGTCTGCTTCAAATTTAGTCTTAGCTTGTAATTCAGAATAAAATTTATTTTTTTCGACATTGGTAATGATAACTAGATCTTTATCAGTGTTAGAATTCATAAATTCTCTAATCATTGTTTCATAGTTATTTTCTGGTACAAACCGTCCAACGATTAAATAATATTCATTTAACCGTACATTATGTTTCCCATACCAATCAGTTACCACTTGATCAGTTGTTGATAAAGTGGTTTTAACAATATCTGATCCATAGGCAATATACGTTGTCTTAGGTGAATATTGCTTATAATCGTTTTGGATATACTTCTCAATATTTTGGCTATCACAAATTAATAAGTCAGCATGTTTTACCATTAAACGTTCTGAATATTTCCAGTATTTACGAACAGGTACACTCCATTTAGCACGTAACCATTCATGACCATCTGGATTGACAAATAACGTACCGTTGTATTGTTGCAATTGATTTTTAAAATGCTTAATAAATGGGCCCATTCGGCATGCGAGTACATATACAATCGCATTTTGAATGTTATTTTTCTTAATATATTTCATTGTCCATTTGAATGCATTAACATCATATAAAATTGCCTTAGCTGGGCCAACATCTGGTACATCCACATTGAAACAAGTCGCATCATTATACTCAAATGTATCAGCCTTATTCTCAGATAAATCCCGTCGACAAGCAACATAATAACGAATATCTTGACTCTCTTTACGTGCAGTCAACTGTTCCACAAAGGATTCAAACCCACCATAATTAGCAGGGATTCCTTTTGCCCCGATGATAAATATATTTTTAGTCATTTCTATTCTCCCCAGCTTAGTATGCATCATTTGGCATAATCATAATTTTGACTGTTCTGAAGAGAATACCCAAATCATAAACCAAACTACTTTTTTTAATATATTTTAAATCAATTTCAACCATCTCATGGAAACCAATACTATTCCGACCACTAACCTGCCATAAACCTGTACAACCAGGTTTAACCATGAGTCGTTGCCAGTCATAATCCGTATAATCCTTGATTTCCCGTTCTAATGGTGGTCGTGGGCCAACCAATGTCATGTTACCAATTAGGACATTCCACAGTTGCGGTAACTCATCAATACTATATTTACGAATGAACTTACCAACCTTAGTAATGCGCGGGTCTTCCTTCATTTTAAACATCGCACCTTCGACCTCGTTGTACTTCAACAGATTCTTTAATTTTTCATCTGCATCCGTACACATTGAGCGGAATTTGTACATTTTGAACGTTCGCTGTTTTAATCCTAAGCGCGTTTGCGAATAAAAAACGCCGCCTGCAGGATCATCCATTTTGATCAAAATCGCAAGCACAAGAAAAAGCGGGCTCAGTAGGATTAGTCCTACCAAACTCGCTATGATATCGAAAAGTCTTTTGATAATACGATAACCATACCGTTGATCAATAACAGCTTGGTTAAAAAGCATGACTTGGCGTGTATTCTCGACCTCTATCGCTTTATCAAGGTTCTGCTTTTGTACTTCCATATTTATACCCCCCAGGTTTATTACTTTATTTCCTCTGCTCCATAGTACCCACCATAATAACCGCCATAATAGCCGCCCGTATTCTCAGCCTTCACGCGGTTCATAATGGTTCCTAAAATTCGGGCATTAACGACTTCTAACAACTCTTTTGCCTTGGCAACCGAACCCTTTTCAACAATCCCTTGTGGTACCACCAAAATTGTCCCATCAACTTTGCTAGCAAGGATTTGTGCATCCGTCACCGATATTACAGGCGGTACATCAAAAATCACTAAATCAAAATGCTTTGTTAACTCTTGGATTAATTTATCCATCTTCTTCGTATTCAGTAATTCAGATGGATTAGGTGGTACAACCCCGCATGGTAGAACAAATAAATGATCAACTGGTGTTTTTTGAATCGTATTAGTTAAATCAAAGGTTTCGTCGGTTAAGAGTGATGTTAGTCCACGTTTGTTCGGTACTTGAAAGGTTTGATGCACTGTTGGCCGCCGCATATCAGCATCAACTAGTAACACATCAACCCCTTGATCAGCCCAAGTAACTGCGACGTTCGCACTAACCGTGGACTTGCCTTGTGATGGGCCAGCAGATGTAAAGACAACACTCCGTAATTTTTGATCAATTGATGAGAATTGAATATTCGTTCGAACCGTTCTGAATTGTTCCGCAATGACTGAAGTCGGTTCCGTTAACGTAATTAAGCCAACCCCTTCTTTCATACTTGCTTGGTCTAAACCCTTTTCTTTTCTAAATAAGCTCATTTTCCTATCCTCTTCTCGATAAGCGACTACTACTTACATTGATAATCGCTTTTTTAATCAAATCTTTATCAGCAATGTTATTGACGATTCCTAAACTGGTTAAACCAAGTTCTTCTGTTAAGAAACTTTCTTCTTTAACCGTCTTATCCATTAATTCCCGTACAAAGGCAAACCCAATTCCTAATAACAACCCTAGCACCAGACCAATTAAGACGTTCAAGTTCTTTTTGGGTGACACTGGTGTTAAATTCGGTTTGGCTTCTGAAATGATTGAGACGTTGTCAGTCCCACTCATAATTTTCGGTACTTTTTTCTGAAATGTTTGTGCCGTTGTATTGACAATATCTGCCGCAGTATAGGCATTATCAGACTTAGCTGTAATTGAGAAGACTTGCGAATTTTGATTATTAGCAACACTAATCATGCTAGCAAGTTCACCAGCAGTAAGTTTGTGGCCATTTCCCTTATTCATCTTACTTACCACTGAATCCATAATGACCGGTTTTGTAATTAAATCCTTGTAGGTGTTAATCATTTGAACATCAGTTTGTACTTGGTTCCATTGTGCACCAGCATCAGTGCTTTGTTTACGGTTAACCAATAACTCTGCTGAAGCACTATATTGTGGTGTAATCAAGAAAAACGTAACAATGATTGCTAACAGCGTACATACAACCGTTGATGATAGAATAAGGCGGCGATACTTGCGCAAGATGCCGAAAATCTGTTCAATATTAATTGTTTGTTCCATGATACCCTCCAGAAATTAATTAACAGTTATAACTACTTTGTCCATACGAAAAGAAGTTAACCAATACTGGTTAGCTTCTTCCGTGGTTATTTTAAATCTAGTTGTTTTCTTAGAAGTGTCGACATCTTTGATACCTCAGTTGGATTCATGACTTGGAACGATTGCCCGTCAATCATCTGCCCAGTCCCTTTCAATTGTAATGTCTTGAAGTTCATCGCATCCCCATAATTTTGTTGAATGTTCAAGACATCCTTCAAGGTGATATTAGTTTGCATATTATTCGCTAGCACCTGTAAGATTTGGTTATAGTTTGTCACCATATTTAATGAAGTTGCTTTCTTCAAAACAGCTTGAACAATTGCTTGTTGGCGAAGTTGCCGACCAAAGTCTCCGCGTGGATCGTCGTAGCGCATCCGTGAGAATTTCAAAGCAGTTGGTCCATCAAGACTGACTGTTCCCTTTTCGAAATGGTGACCTTCGTAGGTAAAGTCCAAATCATTTTCCACAGTCACGCCACCAACAGCATCCACCAATTGTTCTAAGCCCTTCATGTTAACTAGTACGTAATAATCGACCGGTACGTTTAAGAAGGCTTGGACAGTATTAACTGCCATCGGAATGCCGCCATAGGCATACGCGGCATTAACCTTAGCCGTTTGATCATAGCCAACGATTGGTACCCGTGAATCCCGGGCGATACTCAACATGTTGGTTTCCTTAGTCGTTGGATTGACCGTTGCGAGCATCATTGTATCAGTCCGGCCTTTTTCGGTTCGGCCTAGTTCCCCTGTATCTGTACCGAGTAAGAGGATCGAGAAAGGCGTCTTCTTATTTAGTTCGACTTTTTCTGAAACTTTGCGCTTATTTTGTGTCTTACCTTTAGGTTTATATACTGTCTTGGCGGTTTGATTAACATCCATATAGACCTTAGCTGCGAATGCACCTCCGGCAAGAATCAATACCCCAAGAACAACTAAAATCACTTTTGTTAATGTCCAGCCTCTACGCCGGTGTTTATGATGATGGTGTCGCTTCTGTTCTTCTGCAGTCATCCGTTTCGTATCCCCCTCGAAAACTAAACAAAAAAATAATCAATCACATTATTTACTATTTATAATCACGATATTTCTATTCTATCATAGTATAACTTTTATTAAAAAGAAATCCTTTTCTGGAATACACCTTAATAAAAAACACTTAGTTTTCACACTAGATTGTGCACAACTCCCTTAACATTGGGCGGTAATTCAATATTCAAGATTTTTAAATAATTAAATATTTTTAAAGTATCGAAAGTGAAAGTGGTTTACGAAATCTAAGTCCATCAAAAAACCGATATGTAAAAACATTAGTTTGACATATCGGTTGAGATAAATAATTTTAATTTTAGAGACTAAAAATAGGTTGTAATCATCCGGTTGATTCCCGAATTCTTACAACCTATATAATTGGTTAACGTTTCAATTCATATTTGTGCTTTGTCTCATTAATTTTTCGGCTGTCATTCATTTTGATCGCGCCGACGCGCAATGAAGTCATGAACCTTACCGCGACTGGCGTTAACATGCCCATGCAGTGCTTCTTCAATCACAACATTCAAGACAGCCCCAACCATCAGAATCGTTGCGGAATAATTCAGCCACAAGAGTAAGATAATCACCGCACCGATTGCACCGTAACTATTCCATGACGTGCCGAAGTAACGAATATACAATGAGAAGGCTTGTGCAAGAATTAACCAGCCAACCGTTGTCAGTGCTGCCCCTGGCAGAACACTTCGCAATCGCATTTTCACATTCGGAACGAAGAAATAGATGAAAATCAGCAGTAGGAACAAGGCGATCCCCGTCACTGGCCATTTTAAACTACTAAAAATATTAACGTATGTCTTAGGAATGTTAAAGATTGGGACTAATAATTCCAAAACTTGTTGCCCGAATGTAAAAACAACAATTAAACCGACTAATAATAGAAGTAATAATAATGTACTCCCCAAAGAAATCAGGCGTTTTAAAACAAAGTTCTGAACTTTTTCAACACGATACGCGCGGTTAATACTATTTTTTAAGGCATTAATCCCCATGCTCGCTGCCCACAACGTCCCCAAGATCCCGACGGACAATAAGCCATCATTGCGTTTCTTCAATAGGGACTGCAGAACTGGCATAATCTTGTCGAATATCGTGGGCGGCACCGCCGTTTGGACGTAATCCGCCACACTCATTACATCTAACTGGAAGTACGGTAAGATGTTCCCGATAACGATTAATAGTGGGAAGATTGATAATAACGAATAATATGCGATTACCTTCGAATTATCAGTAATGCTTGCTTCTGATGAACGCAACATCATTAACTTCACCACAGCAATCAACTTCTGCCGTCTGGATAAGTCCTGTTTTACCACCGGTAACTGGTTTTGATTGTCTACTGTCATATGTCACTCCAAATTCTCTTTTACACATTAGTCGTTCTACCTGAAAGGCTTATTTTCCCGACTTCTTAAGGCATGTTTATCATTTCTATTATACACGAATTAACTATGGGCTAATAGTTTTCTGAAAGCAAAAAAAGAAACCTTCTCATTTTAGAGAAGGTTCGTGATTTTATAGTAAATATTTAGCATCCATTTCTGGATCTTGTGAGGTTAGAATCTTAGGACCATCTTTGGTAATCGCAATTGTGTGTTCATATTGCGCACATGGTGTGCCATCTGCTGAGACGTAATATTCCCAGTCTTCGCCAGGGACTTCTTTTGACTTGATGTGCCATGTGCCACCTAAGATGACCATTGGTTCAATTGTGATGGTCATCCCTTCTTTAAGGCGCAAGCCCTTGCCCGCTTCACCGTATGAAGGCACGTTTGGTTGTTCGTGCATCGTTGGTTGAATACCATGTCCAATCAATTCACGGACGTCACCGTAGCTGTTTTCAACTTCGGTATATTGTTGGATGGCGTGGCCGATATCACCTAGGCGATTGCCGACAACGGCTTGATCAATGCCTAAGTAAAGTGCTTTGCGCGTATCGTCCATTAATTTTTGTAATTCTGGTGCGATTTCGCCAACCGCATAAGTCCAGCAAGAATCACTTTCATAACCGTCCAAGTTAACGGTCATGTCGACACTGACAATGTCGCCTTCTTTTAGAATTAAGTTCTTCCGTGGAATGGCATGTGCCACTTCTTCATTCACGCAGACACAAGTTGCGTACTTGTAGCCTTCAAAGCCTTTTTCAGATGCTTTGGCACCGTGTTGTTCGATGTAGTCGTTTGCGAATTCTTCAATTACCCAGCTCGAAATACCTGGTTTGATGATGTCGCGCAAACCGCGATGAACGCCGGCAATAATGGCGCCAGAAGCAGCCATCCCTTTAATTTCTCGTTCAGATTTTAATGTAATCAAAATGAAACCTCCAATATTGTTACCATTGTAGCCTTTAATTGTATCTATTTCTATATTATACGCTATCTGCCATTAAAATGGACGAATCGTCGCTTTTTAGTTCAATTAACCGTGAAAGAGCCGTTGCACCTTTTCTTAATAAGGGGCTTTTGCTATAATGCCTTATAGTATAATTCGTTAATTGCGGCCACTGAGCGCCGCGTACGTGAAAGGATGTCCCAATAATGGCAACTGCTAAAGTAGTCTATGCAAGTATGACCGGCAATAACGAGGAAATTGCCGAAATCGTTGAAGAAGCCCTCGAAAGTTTGAACGTCGACGTTGAAACCACTGAAATCTCTCAAGCAGATCCTGCCGATTTTGAAGACAGCGATATCTGTATCGTCTGCAGCTACACCTATGGCGATGATGGCGATCTCCCCGATGAAGCCGTTGATTTCTACGAAGATCTCAAGGATATTGATTTAACTGGTAAAGTCTACGGTGTCTGTGGCTCCGGTGATACGTTCTACGATGACTTCTGTAAAGTGGTTGATGATTTTGCAGCCGTCTTCGAACAAACCGGCGCAACAAAGGGTTCAGACGTTGTCAAAGTCGATCTATCAGCAGAAGCAGAAGATATTGAACATCTTGAAAAATTCGTATCAGAGATTGTTGCAAAACAAAGTGCACTATAAGCTCGGTCAGTATCCGAGCACTAACCTAGTCTGGCAAACAGCCAACTTGTTGGCTATTTGCCGGACGTAGCTAGGCACAGGATACTAGCTTATAAAGCACGTTTCAAGTCAGAGTGCGTTTGAAACGGTTATGCTTTGAGCATTAACTGGATTTGCCGAATAGGTGATGCAATCACCTATTTGGTAAATTTGGTTAAGCGCAGAAGTATGTTTCAACAAGCACGTTTCAAGTCAGAGTGCGTTTGAAACGGTTATGCTTTGAGCATTAACTGGATTTGCCGAATAGGTGATGCAATCACCTATTTGGTAAATTTGGTTAAGCGCAGAAGTATGTTTCAACAAGCACGTTTCAACCAATCTTCCCTGGGCCGCGGTTACGTCCCTTTTTACCGCGGCCCTTCTTTTGGTCTTTTAGACCTTAATAAATCAAACTAGGAGCTGTCTTTATGGCTTTCATTAAACGGTTAGTGTTTAAATACCGCGATTTTTTGACCTATACGATTTTTGGTTTTTTAGCATCGTTGGTTAATATTTTTACTTACTGGGTATTTCGCCACACCATTATTTGGCCGTATTTACTCGCCAATACAATGGCGTGGTTTGTCGCGAATTTATTTGGCTTTTTTACCAATAAGTCGCTTGTATTCCAATCCAAATACACCACGTTTGGCGCTGTGTGTCGTGAAGTGCTTTCGTTTTTCTTTTTCCGTGGTGTATCCTTTTTCTTGGATAACGGTTTGATGATTGTCGCCATCTCCTTCTTAGGGTGGCAGAGTATGACCGCCAAGATTATCGATCAGTTAATTGTCGGCATTGTCAACTACATCACCACCCGCTACACTTTCAAAAGAACAGAACAACAAATGGTACTCCGGGGGCGGATTCTCCGGCGATACAATGCCATTTTGAAAAGAGGTCACAATGATTAAAGCCATTCAACAACTCATTCAAAAATACTGGGAACAATTAATGTACTTGGTCTTTGGTGTCTTAACGACTCTGGTCAACATGGTCGTTTTCTTCGGATTAGACCACTATACAACTATCAATTATCTCGTCAGCAACACGATTGCCTGGTTCTTATCCGTGCTATTTGCCTTTTTCACCAATAAAACGTGGGTCTTTCAGTCAAAATATACAACTTTAAAGGACTTTTCCCGCGAGATGGCTAGTTTCTTTTTCTTCCGTGGTATATCATTTATAATGGATACAGCAATGATGTTTGTTGGGATTTCCTTATTGGTATGGCCCAACATGCTTGTTAAAGTGCTAGATCAGATTATCGTGATTTTAGCGAACTATGTATTTAGCAAATGGATTTTCAAAGATACTTCGGAGGATTAAGATGACTAAGACGATTTCAATTATTGTACCCTGTTATAACGAGCAAGAATCAATTCCGCTTTTCTACGCAGCAGTTGAGAAAGTAGCGGCTACTCTAGCCGACCACCGCATCGAATACATCTTCGTTAACGATGGTTCTGCTGATGAAAGCCTGGCGGAAATGCGCGCGTTACAGGCACAAGACCCTGAACACGTTCACTACATTTCATTCTCTCGGAACTTCGGTAAAGAGGCTGCCTTGTATGCTGGCTTACAAGCCGCAACTGGCGACTACGTTTCAGTGATGGATGTTGACTTACAAGATCCGCCTGAACTATTACCCGAAATGATTCACGGCATTGAAGTCGAAGGCTACGACTGTGTCGGCACTCGCCGGACAACACGTGCGGGCGAACCCCCCGTTCGTTCGTTCTTCGCTAAACAATTTTACAAGATTATCAACCGAATTTCACAAACTGAAATCGTGGATGGCGCTCGTGATTATCGCTTGATGACTCGGCAGATGGTCAATGCCATCTTAGAGATGTCTGAATACAACCGCTTTTCAAAAGGGATTTTCAGTTGGGTCGGCTTTGACACCAAGTACTTAGAATATAAGAACCAAGACCGCGTTGCTGGTCAAACCAGTTGGTCATTCTGGGGACTCTTCAAATATTCATTGGATGGGATTGTAACTTTCTCAGAAACACCATTAGCCATTGCGTCCTTCGTCGGCTTTTTCTCATTCGTGATTGCCCTGCTTGCATTAATCTTCATCGTTATTCGTGCTTTGATTTTTGGTGATCCAACAAACGGTTGGCCATCACTCATTTCAGTTATCCTAATGGTCGGCGGTTTACAACTCCTATGCCTAGGGATTGTCGGCAAATACATCGGCAAAATCTACCTAGAAGTTAAAAACAGACCAGTGTATATTGTGAAAGAAAAGAAATAAAGTGCGTTTGGTTGCACTTAGCAACTGAGTATTAAGACAAAAAACAGTTTGAATCCGCACGTTTATCTCATCAAAAAAAGCCCTCGCCATTATCAGTCAAAATGATAATGGTCGAGGGCTTTTTCAATGCTCATTATTTAAACGCTTCTGGTTTTTCTTTTGATTGACCAAAATGATAAGCAATTGCATCTAAAATCCGTTGAGATGCTTGTCCATCACCATATGGATTCTTGGCATGGGCCATTGCATCATACACAGCTTGGTCATCTAACAGTTCAACCATCGCATCATGAACTTGTTCTGGTTGTGTCCCAACCAACTTCAACGTGCCTGCTTCAACCCCTTCAGGGCGTTCAGTTGTGTCCCGTAAGACCAACACAGGTTTGCCTAATGACGGTGCTTCTTCTTGCACACCACCAGAATCAGACATGATGAAGAAACTCCGTGCAGCTAAGTTGTGGAAATCAACAACATCCAATGGATCGATTAAATGAATCCGTGGGTGATTGCCTAAGATATCTTGCGCTGCTTCTTGCACAACAGGGTTCAAATGCACTGGATAGACGATTTCAACATCATCATGGGTTTCAACAACTTGGCGCATTACCTTGAAGACCCGTTTCATTGGTTCACCTTGGTTTTCACGTCGATGCATTGTTACTAGAATCATTCGTTTGTCAGCATCAACAACATCCAAGATTGAATGATTGTAGTCGCTTTGAACCGTTTGCTTCAATGCATCAATTGCAGTATTCCCTGTAATATAAATAGCCTTTTGTGGATGATTTTCTTGTAATAAGTTGGCTTCACTTTGACTGGTTGGTGCAAAATAAAGATCACTGAGTACATCTGTTAATTGGCGATTCATTTCTTCTGGGAATGGTGAATACTTATCCCAAGTTCTTAGTCCTGCTTCAACATGGCCAATCGCTGTTTGATTGTAGAATGCACTAATGCTTGCTGCGAAAGTAGTGGTTGTATCCCCATGAACCAATACGATATCCGGTTTTTCAGTTGCAATCACTTTATCAAGGTTCATTAATACGTTACTAGTAATTTCACTAAGTGTTTGTCGTTGTTTCATAACGTCCAAATCGTAATCTGGTTTAATTTTAAAAATTTCAAGCACTTGATCTAACATTTGACGATGTTGGGCAGTTACCACCGTCACAGCTTCGAATTCATCTGCGCGTTCTTTCAATGCTAATACTAGCGGCGCCATCTTAATTGCTTCTGGTCGTGTCCCAAAAACAGTCATTACTTTAATTTTAGACACAAATTTGCCTCCTACCATTTAATAAGTTAACACCTCCTATATTACACGTTTTATAAGGGTTTGCCAATCCATTGCAGTCTTATTCCCTTGAGTCAAATGAATAACAGTCTGAATATTAAAAAGGACGCCTTTTTAGGCGTCTCTTTTTAAAAACATCGCTTCAACATTCGTTTGAGCATCGCGTCTATTTCTGCGTCACTATAGTGTACCAACTTCGCATTCGTTAGGGTCGCCAAACCCGTAATAATGATCCACGCTTCGTTAATAATGCGTTCGTGTTCTGACTCACTAACCGTTTTTAACGGTTGATAGTCCTGCAATCTAGTTTGCGTCAATTGCCCCATGAAAAGTTGTGCTTCATCCTTACCAAAGTGGTTATCAATAAATAACGCACGGTAAAGTTCTGGTTCGATTGTAGCAAAATGAATATAGCCAATCCCGAGATTGACTAAGGCATCATCTGTTCGTTGTTCTTCACTGACATACCACACCAAACGCGCCTTGGCTTGTTCCAAAATGGCTTGCTTGAGATTGGCCATATTACCGAATTCTAAATAGATGGGTTGTGTCGAACAGTCTAGTGCCTTGGCAAGGCTGCGCGCTGTAATTGCTTTTAAACCATCCGCTAATACCATTTCGTATGCTTTATCCAGAATTTGCTCCGCTTTAATCCGTTTTGTCCGTGCCATCGTTCCCACTCCTTAACCGATCAATCCGTTTTTCAATATTATCTACTGTCACTCTACCACAAAATTAAATAACATGAAAACGTTTTTATCTGTTTTACGAGTTTTTTAAATCGCCATGTGCTATGATAAACATATTAAATCGCCCTTAAGGAGGAATTTTTGATGACTACTTTCCAACATAATCTTGAAAAATACGCCGCTTTAGTCGCTAAAACAGGAATTAACGTCCAACCTGGTGATACAGTGGTGCTCCAAATCGCTGTTACGCAAGCTGAATTCGCCCGTGATATGACAGCTGCTTGCTACGATCTCGGAGCAGCAGAAGTGATCATTAAATGGCAAGATGATGACATCGATCGAATCAATATGCAACACAAAGCCGAAGATCGCCTCGTTAACGTGCCAGACTTCCAGAAACAAGAATACGATTACTGGTTAGCAAATAACGCCAAACGGATTTCGGTGATGTCGAGCAATCCTGATAACCTTAAGGGCCTCGATGGTGATCGGGTCGCTGCTGTTCAAAAGGCAAACGGTCAAGCAATGCTTAAAGTTCGCCAAGCAACACAAGCCAACAAAAATAGTTGGATTGTAATTGCCGCAGCTAGTCCCGCTTGGGCAAAGAAAGTCTTTCCTGATATGGACGAACAAGTCGCAACTGATAAGTTATGGACAGAGATTTTCAAAACAACCCGAGTAGATAAAGAAGACCCAATCCTTGCTTGGGAACAACATGGTAAGAAACTGCAAGCCAAAGCCGCTGAATTAAACGCTGCGCAATACAAAGCACTCCATTACACAGCCCCTGGCACTGATCTCACAATTGGGTTACCTGAAAACCACATCTGGATGGGTGGTCCTAGCCGTAGTAGTGATGGTCGTTCATTCGTCGCTAACATGCCTACTGAGGAAGTTTTCTCAGCAGCTGATGCCAACAACATCGATGGCTACATTTCTTCTACGAAACCATTGAGTTACGCTGGTAACACACTCAACAACATGCAATTTACTTTTGAAAACGGTAAAGTGGTCAAAGCCACCGCTGAAGAAGGCAACGATGTCTTACAAAAACTCTTACAAACCGATGCTGGGGTCAAGAGCTTAGGTGAAGTCGCACTTGTACCAGATCCTTCACCAATTTCACAATCAAAGATCACCTTCTACAATACCTTATTTGACGAAAATGCTTCAAACCATTTGGCACTCGGCTCTGCTTACGCCTTTTCAATTGAAGGCGGCACAGATATGTCTGAAGAGGAATTAAAAGCAGCTGGTTTAAACCGAAGTCAAGCCCACGTTGACTTCATGGTCGGTTCCAGTCAAATGAACATCGATGGCTTAACACACGACGGTCAGATTGTCCCCATTTTCAGAAACGGTGACTGGGCTGACTAATGATTACATGGCTCATGCTCCTTGGCGTCTGCGTTTGTCTAACCACCTTCTTCATTGGACTAACCGCCTATAGCGCCTACCAGAAACAAGCGATTGGTGGTCTAATCATTGTGTGCGTTGCCGGTTTAGTCTTAACCGCAATCACGGCATTCTTCTACTACCAAGCACTGACACATTTATAATTCGAAAGGGTCGCGACAAAATTTTTTGTTGCGACCCTTTTTGATGTGCTAGACTGTTGGCATACTTTTTGTTCACTATATCATTATTCGTTAGTAATAATGATTCGTATGTACTGGTATAACAGGTTTTATACAATGTTTTTGTTGTGAACAATTGCTCAAAAATAATTGATAATCCTTCTCAATTAGCTATAATGAAGTTAAATCAACCAGAGGAGTCCGCCATTATGAAAGAATTATCCGCCAGTGCACCACTCGAACATCGTTTCCATTTATCAGAACGTTTGAACATTATCCGCGCCGGCGTTTTAGGTGCAAATGATGGCATTATCTCTGTAGCTGGAATCGTAGTCGGTGTCGCGAGCGCCCACCAAAGTCAGTACACGATTTTTCTTGCTGGTATTTCTGGCATGCTTGCTGGCGCCTTTTCAATGGGTGGCGGTGAATACGTCTCGGTCAGCACGCAACGTGATACGCAGAAATCCATGATGCGGCTTCAAAAAGAAGCCATCCAAAACGAATACGCTGCTGAAGTGGCCAGTCTACAACGGACTTACGAATCAAAAGGCTTACCCACTCCACTTGCACATCAGGTAGCTTCAGCGTTCATGCAAAAAGACAGTCTTGACATCACACTCCGCGAAAAATACAATATTGAATTACACCATTACTTCAACCCGTGGCATGCCGCCTTTTCATCATTTTTCTCATTCATGTTAGGCTCATTGCTGCCAATCATCGCCATCCTAGCAATTCCATACCCTTACAAAGTCAGTGGAACTATTGGTTCAATTGTCCTTGCCCTTATCGCGACCGGTTACACGAGTGCAACGTTAGGCAAGGCAAACCGACTCAAAGGTGTTTTGCGCAACGTCTTAACCGGCGTCTTAACCATGGTCGTCACCTATTTAATTGGTGGTTCTATCGGCTAAGCTTCACTTTTAACCTAAAATTTGCTATGCTATAACTAATTTAATCGTCGCCACCGGGCAGTTAATCACTTCATTAGGTCAAAGAAGAAGTGATTGGCTGTCCTTTTTTTGTGGCCGATATTATTAGGAGGTTCTATTGTGTGGCATGGGTTGATTTATTGATTGCAGGATTGGCAGAAGTTTGGTGGGCAACGACTATGAAAATGAGTAGTGGGTTCACTAAGCTCAATTACACATTACTGACGATTGCTAGCATGCTCGTCAGCTTCGGTTTTCTAATTCGTGCGACGAAGGGATTACCATTGAGCATTGCTTATCCGGTTTGGACCGGAATTGGCGCAGTGGGAGCTATTTTAGTCGGCATCATCTTATTCAATGAACACATTTCTTTATTAACCTGGCTATTCGTTATTTTATTAGTAATCGGAATTCTCGGCATTAAAATGACGAGTGGTCATTAAAAAATAGGCTTACCCATTTTGGGTAAGCCTTATTTATTAACGTGTTCTAATTGCCAACTCGCGATAGTTTGAATCAACTCGATTGGTAATGCCGTTACATCTTTTTCGAATTGTAGTGTCCCTTTGCCGGTCTGACATGGTGCGACAGCTTTTGCAAAATGGGCCATCGGTTGATTAGTGGGATAAAACCCAATGTGCCGTTTATTAATGCCAAAATAGCAAACTGCTTTAGGCTGATAATACCCAACCAAACCATAAGCCAGCTTCATCTCTGCGTCCGGTAACACTGCCCAAAGAATGGTGTGCATTGCCAGTGCGAGTGTTCGATCAGCATCAGTTGTAAGGCCTGCATTATATTGCTCAATAACTGTCATCTTATCCCCACCTTTATTTTGCTCTCATTCTAGCATGAAACCACAAAAAAAGCCCAACCGAAGTTGGACTCTTGAAAAACAATAATTATTTAACAGCTGGTGTACCGAACCATTCGATACGTGATTCAACTGTGTCTTTGATTGCTTTTGTACCTGGTGCAAGAACTTTACGAGGATCGAAGCCTTTTTCAGCTTGATCTTTGTTTTCTGCATAGTATTCTTTAACAGCGTTTGACCATGCGATTTGTTGTTCTGTATTAACGTTAACTTTTGAGATACCCATTTCGATTGCTTTAAGGATTTGTTCCTTAGGAATACCTGAACCACCATGTAATACAAGTGGTAAGTCAATAACGTCAGCTAATTCTTGTAAACGGTCAAAGCTTAAACCTTGCCAGTTTTCAGGGTATACACCATGAATATTACCAATACCAACTGCTAAGTAGTCAGGACCAGCAGCTGCTAATTGTTTAGCTTCTTCAACGTCAGCTAATTCGCCAGCACCGATGATACCGTCTTCTTCGCCACCAATTGAACCAACTTCGGCTTCAACTGAGATGCCTTTAGCATGTGCTAAAGCAACGATTTCTTTTGTCTTTGCTAAGTTTTCTTCGAATGGTAAATCATGACCATCGAACATAACTGAGTTGTAACCAACTTCGATACATTCTTTAGCAGCTTCGTAGTTACCGTGATCTAAATGCATGATAACAGGAACTGTGATGTTCATTGACTTGATTGTTTGTTCAACCAAGTTCTTGCATAATTCGTAACCACCCATATATTTAGCAGCACCCATTGATGTTTGGATCAAGATTGGTGTGTTAGTTTCTTGAGCAGCACCTAAGATAGCACGTGTCCATTCAAGGTTGTTTGTGTTGAAAGCACCAACAGCGTAATGACCTTCACGAGCAGCTTTAAAGATTTCTGTACCATTAACTAATGACATGAAAAAGCCTCCAGATTAATTGCAACTTTTGCGTTGCGATTTTTGAATACGAATCTATTTTAACATATTTTCACCTAATATAAATCATAAATCCGTAACTTTCTGAAAGTGAAAGCGTAATCATTCCGCTTGATTATTTTACACCAATTAAAAAGCACACTAGTTAATCTAGTGTGCTTTTACGACAATTGCTTCAAAGTGCGCCCGGCGAGAATCGAACTCGCAACCTATCGCTTAGGAGGCGATTGCTCTATCCAGTTGAGCCACGAGCGCCTATGAGTCATATTGTCGCATCTGTTGTTTTAATTGTAAAGTTGATTTTAATAAATCTTTATTCATCCGTTAAAACGGCGTTCATCGTTTCTTGACCTAAAAAGAACACGGCACCAGCCGCTAATAGTATCGCACCCGTAAAAAGTGTAAAAATCACGGCTACTGATACCCCCTGCTGAATTAGCGCACCAACTAAAAATGGCCCAACCACACCGCCAATTCGCCCGATGCCAGCTGCTAAACCACTCCCACTTCCACGGACAAGTGCAGGATATTGTTCTGGGGTATAAGCATATAGCGCCCCCCATGCACCAAGATTGAAAAAGGATAACAGCGCACCGGCCACGAGTAACATGGCAACTGAGTTTGCATTGCCAAACAATAATGCACTGAGTGCTGTTCCGATTAGAAAGCCACCTAAAACACGTTTCCGCCCCCATTTTTCAATCAACCATGCTGCTACAAAGTAGCCTGGTAATTGTGCCAAGGTCATAATCAGCACATATTCAAAACTTTTAACCAAGCTGAACCCTTTTAAGACCATCACACTGGGGAGCCATAAAAACATCCCATAGTATGAAAAGACCACTAAAAACCATACGAGCCATAACATAATTGTTCTTTGGCGATACGCTGGTTCAAATAAAACACGCAATCGTTGCATGAATGGTACCTTACGGTTAATCGTCGTCGGTTCATGCTCTTGTTTAACATGTTTCCGTAACACAAGTGTGTAGATGGCGGGCAATGACGTGATCAATAAGACCACTCGCCAGCCCCAAACTGGAATGACAAAATAGGCGAGTAAACTGGCAACTAACCACCCGGCTGCCCAAAAACTTTCTAACAATACGACAGCCCGACCGCGCGATGCCGTTGGCGTATTCTCCGAGATTAATGTCGAGGCTACCGGTAGCTCGCCACCCAACCCAGCACCGACCAATAACCGGAGTACTAGAAATAGACTCAACGATGTACTAAAGGCAGATATCCCATTGCCAATCGAAAATACTAATAAGGAACAAAGTAAACTGTTTTTTCGACCAATTTTATCAGCTAAAATGCCGAAAATAACGGCGCCAAAAACCATTCCAATTGAACTGACACTCCCAATTAATCCCATTTGTGCGCTACTGAGTTGCCACTCTTTGGCAAGCGCAGCAATCACAAACGATAGCATCCCCACATCCATTGCATCGAACAACCATGCACCACCTGCAGCCCATAAAAGTGTCCTATGTTCTTTTGTCATCCCGCATTACTCCCTTATGTTATGAATGGTCCTATCATACAAAAAGAGTTTACAGATGTCAAGACACCTAATTATGCATTATAATAAATATTTATCTGTTTAAGCGCTGCGACAATTTGCTTAAATCGTTGTTCTGACGCGCATTCAATCGTGTGTAAATGAATGCCGTCGGTTAATGTTGAAAGTAATTTCTGATGGGGCATTGTGGCCATTTTTTGCATAAAGCCTTTGACATCTGTCAAGGTGCCGATTCCCAGTTGACCGGTCAGTTCACCATACAATGGATGATCAACGGTCACGTCGATCACGCGCCCCCCATTTTCAACAATCGTTGTCAATTCGAGTTCAGTCTGCCCCTGATTATGCTGACAGGCAACTTGTGCCTGATATGGCATTGTTTGTTGCGTCTGCGTTTGGTCGTAATAACCGCTAACTGTCGCAATAATTTGGGCCCCTTGTGCGCGAAGTAAGGCGATATCCCCAACAATTGTCTGCCGGCTAACTTTATATTGTTGCGCTAATACTTTGGCACTGATGGGTTGCGCACTCTTTTGAATTGCATTCAGAATTGCTGTACGTCGTTCTTGCGTTGTCATATTGCCACCTCGTCTTGATTTCTTACGCTATATTCTAAGCGTTCTAAAGGCAAAAAGAAAGTGGAGGGTTGAAACGAACTCGTTTTTCCGGATAACCTAAAAATACATATTATGGCTTAAACCCGCCATAATATGTATTTTTTGTTAATCCTCAAAGCCAACCCGTTCGACTGCGCACTCTTGTTTTAAACGTGCTGCTTCGAACTGCCTTTTCCGGTTAACCTAAAAATACATACTATGGCTTAAACCCGCCATAATATGTATTTTTCTGTTAATCCTCAAAGCCAACCCGTTCGACTACGCACTCTTGTTTTAAACGTGCTGCTTCGAACTGCCTTTTCCGGTTAACCTAAAAATACATACTATGGCTTAAACCCGCCATAATATGTATTTTTCTGTTAATCCTCAAAGCCAACCCGTTCGACTGCGCACTCTATAGTATTTCCCCGTTGCTTTTAATGACTTTTTGGTACCAGTAGAAACTGTCTTTTGGATAGCGGTTTAGTTCTCTTTCTTCTGTTTCGTCGCGATCCACGTAGACGAAGCCATAGCGTTTTTGATAGCCGTTTGTCCAACTTAATAAATCTGTGAAGCTCCATGTCGTGTAACCGATGACCGAAACGCCATCGGTAATAGCTTCGTGGATGGCTTGAACGTGCGCCTTTAAAAAGGCAATCCGGTAGTCGTCGTGCACTTGCCCGCCTTCTTTCAAGGTGTCATAAGCCCCTAAACCGTTCTCAGTAATTAAGACCGGCAGTCCATAACGGCTCTCAATACGTCTGAGTGCGATTCGAAGTCCTTCGGGGTCAATATTCCAATCCCAGTCAGTTTGTTGCATATAGGGGTTATCAGCGGTCTTGTAGACGCCTGGCAACCCACTTGCTTGGCTAGTGCCCTTTTTACCGGAAGTATTTTGCTTGGTCAAACCAACGCCACCTTCTAGTGGGTTAGTCGTAACTGTCATCGTCTGATAGTAATTCAACCCCATAAAATCGGGATGTGCGAGTGGATCGGCTAATAAAGCTTGGTCCGCTTCAGTAATTTCGGGTGCAATCCCGTTTCGTTCGAGATAAGTCATCACTAATTTCGGATAACGGCCCCAAGCATAAACGTCCATCCACAAATCAGCGTTAATTTGTTCGGCATTATCAGCCGCAATTTGATTTTCTGGGTCCGCATTCAGCGCATAAGTTGGGCTGTAGGCAAAACTAGGTCCGATGCCCCCTTGATAGCCTTTTTCATGGAATAATTTAATCGCACTAGCATTGGCAAGGTTTGCCATATGATTAGCTTGATAAGTTCGCTTAGCATCAGTCACTGCTGGCGGATGCTCCGCTGTTAAATAGCCGTGAGTGATGAAGACATTTTGTTCGTTCAAGGTAACCCAATGTTGCACACGATCGCCGAAGCGTTCGAACAATAAGCCTGCGTAGTTGGTAAAATCTTCAATAATTTGACGCGATTCCCAACCGCCATATTCGGCTTGCAACGCTTGCGGTAAGTCCCAATGATAAATCGTCACGATTGGTTCAATATCATTGGCAATTAATGTATTAATTAAACGATCATAAAAGGCTAAGCCCGCCTCATTCACAGCGCCTTTACCATTTGGTAAGACCCGTGGCCATGAAATCGAAAAACGATAGGCTTTGAGCCCAGCGCGTGCCATTAGCGCCACGTCTTCTTCGAAACGGTGATAGTGATCCACCGCTACATCACCATTCGTGGCTTTGAACGTTTTGCCTGGAATGCGGACAAATTCATCCCACACAGAACGGCCCTTACCATCTTCTTGGTAGGCCCCTTCAATTTGATAGGCCGCAGAAGCTGAACCCCACAAAAAATCTTTAGGAAATGGTGCTAATTGATGGTATTCCATTACTGGTCATCCTACTTTCTCTCAAAGTCATTGCTTATTATTCTGCTTGATATGCTTTTTCGATTTGT
This sequence comes from Latilactobacillus curvatus JCM 1096 = DSM 20019, assembly GCF_004101845.1. Taxonomy (NCBI): domain Bacteria; kingdom Bacillati; phylum Bacillota; class Bacilli; order Lactobacillales; family Lactobacillaceae; genus Latilactobacillus; species Latilactobacillus curvatus. The sequence goes on from NZ_CP026116.1 coordinate 1,098,389, forward strand.
TTCAACATTTTCTTAAAGCCGCGTTTACGCATGAAACCCATGACAAAGGCCATCAACATATCATTGGTTTGTTGTAATTTACCATTTGCTTTGGCATTTGCGCGATAGATAACTTCAATAGACTGCGGTCCATTCGCGAAAATATCGTAACTTGATTGATAGCTCCCCCGGGTAGAAGTCGTTTCGTAGTGATAACTCTGATCTTTAATCAGTTGCGTAATCTTCAATGTCGCCCGATTCTTGCCAAATTGCTTGTCGTACGAATAATTAGGCAACTGCGCTTCAGTTAGTTTATCCCCAGTTTGTTGCTTAATATCAAACAACACTGATTCCAGAATCTTCTGATAAAAATAACTAGCTGGCATTTTTAAATTTAATTTAATTTCCATCCCGTTCCCACTCTTCTCTTCAATGTGCCATTTGTTGCTTTTAACTAAAAAGGGCTCGAACAAAAGTCATTTTGTCTTAGCCCTTTTGTTCATTAGCCAAACTTTAATCGACTGGTACACCGGCCATCTTCTTGTAAACGTCAACGACTTCGCCTGCTAAATCGCGGAAAGTAATTGCGTTCATCAAGTGATCTTGTGAGTGAACCGTCAATAATGTCACTTGCATGTGATCGCCACTTGCTTCTTTGGTTAACATATCTGTTTGTGAATTATGGGCTTCTGATAAAGCAGCATCCGCTTCTGCAAGTTTGGCAGCTGCTGTTTCGAAGTCACCTTTCTTAGCGGCCATGATTGCTTCCATTGAGCTACTCTTGGCGTTCCCACCGTTGATAATTAAGCCCATGATTGCTTCTAAGTTCTGTTCTTCTGCCATAGTATGGCACCTCCTATGATCATCTCATCGTGAACCACTTTCGTAACCATTCATTAATTGGTCTAGATATTTCTTCGAGAATGACTAACCAATCCATTAAAAGGCTTTCAAAAATTAGTTCCTGATTGTGAGAGTTCGCCACTATCGCATTTTACGAAGCGAAAGAAAACCCTTACTTATATTGTAATCGCTTCCTAAGATTTGTCAATTAATTACTGATAACCTTTTCACAAACGGACTAGTCCAAAAAAAAGAAACCTTAACAGGTTGTTAAGGTTTCTCGCTCAATCTGGATTAGACCACTAGTCATTATTTTTCTTATGGTAGCCCTTATTCTTTTGATTTCGTTTACGGTTTTTCTTATGTTTTGGTTTTAATGGTGCAGCTGGCTGTTGGCGAACTGGTACTAATTTGGCTTTGCGCGCGCTTGTCGTCGGCGTAGCCTTTTGTACTTGTCCTTCTGTTGCTTCACCAGTAGTTGGTACAGCAGATGTTGCTTTCGTTGCAGCAACTGGTGCTACTTTAGGCGTCACTGGTTTTTCGGCTTCCAAATGATCACCAACCAAATAACGGGTCACAAGATCATATTCAGGCGCCAATAACTTACGCAAATTCCGCCCATCGTGTTGATTGCCCAACGTCAAAACAGTCCCGGTGCGTCCCATCCGACCAGTCCGACCAGCACGATGAATGTAAGTGATTTTTGCGTTTGGTACATCAAAATTAATCACATAAGGTAAGTCGGTGATATCCAAGCCACGGCCAGCCACGTCCGTTGCTAGTAAGAGTTGAATCTTACCTTCACGGAAATCTTTGAGCGCTTTTTGGCGTTCTGTTTGGCGACCTTGCCCTGAGAGTGCGGCATACGTTACTTTTTGATGTTTTAACGTTTGTGCAGCTTGTAAGAGTTGCGCGGATTGGTTAAAAATGACCAAACCTCTAAAATTCTTTTGATGTGCTAAATGGCGTAAGACGTTCACTTTTTGAGCGTTACCAGTTGGGATAAATGCATGCAACACTTCCCCACCCGTCTTATCAATCCCACGCACGTCGATTGTTTCGATTGGCACGCCGAACCATGTTTCCAACTCTAATAAGATATCGGTTGATGTCGCTGAAAAGAAGCCAAGTTGCACATCGGCAGGTGATTCTTGCACGATATGGCGGGTTTCTGAAAGCCCGCTATCCGTCAATAATTCGTCAGCTTCGTCCATAATAATCGCTTGGAGTGTATGGAATTTCACTTTCCGTTGTTCGCTCAATTCTAATAACCGACCAGTCGTTGCCACGATAATCTCTGGTTTGGCCTTAAGCCGTTCGATTTGGCGTTTAACATTCGCCTTCCCCGTAATCGCTTGGACATTACAGTCGATTGCCTTGGCATAAGGTTGAATGACGTCCCGTGTTTGGATCACCAATTCCTGTGAAGGGGCCAAAATTAAGACTTGTAGCCCTTCGCCCGGCATAATTTTTTCTAATAACGGCAATGAAAACGCGAGGGTTTTCCCAGAACCCGTGGGTGCCAGTCCTAGAATTGATTGGTCTTTTTTCAGTGGTTGATAAACTGCCTCTTGGATGGGTGACATTTCTGTAAATCCTTGTTCATCCCATAGTGCTTGAAATAGTGGTGAAACGCTCATGTATTGCCTCCGTCATGTTAATCTGCATCAAATGTTATTCCGGCCGACTGTCTTAATTGATATAAAACTTGGTTGACCGATTCACTTAGCTGTAATAATTCATGATACCGTTTTGTGTCACGATTAGCAATCATCGCCGCGAAATTTTCTGCCTCAGCAACCATTGGATTAGCAAGTGATTGTTCCCCTAGTGACTCAATCTTTTGCCCACCTTCGCTGTAGCGGTCAACACTGCCGATTGTGCCGGCATTATCGAGGACAATCGTCGTTTGGCCACCATAAATTTCAGACGTTAGATAGGAATCAACGGTTTTGCCAAAAATCAACGTGACGTTAAAGGTTGGATAACGCAGTGTTGCGACCCCTTTACCATCCACTCCAGTTGGTAACAATTCAGCTTGATAATCGACTGAATCGGGCACACCAAACCAGCTGACGGCATCATAGACGACATACACGCCGAGATCTTGTAAAGCTCCTCCAGAAAAATGTGGTGAGAAAATATTCGGTTCTCCACCCGCTAAAACAGCGTCATAGCGTGATGAATATTTCATATAGCTCAAGGTCGCGCCATTGATCGCCGGTAATGCGTTGATGGCTTGTTGTACAATCTTAAAGTTGGCCTCATGAATATGACGTGCTGCTTCGAATAAGAATTGGTCTGGATGTTGCTTTAATAATGTTTGCATGGCTGCCATTTCAGCCGGATTACTGAAGGCAGGTTTTTCCACGATGACATTTTTACCCGCTAAAATTGCTTGCTTCGCTTGTTCAAAGTGCAGACTATTAGGTGATGCAATGTAGACGGTTTCAAATTCATTGGCATTCATAAACCCGTCTAAGTCAGTGTAACTTGTGGCTTCTGGTGCGTGATACTTCGTTTTAAATTGGTCAGCTTTATCTGCCGTCCGTGAATAAACAGCTGTTAACTTAAATGATTCAGATTCCCGGGCCGCATCAACAAATTGTCCCGTAATCCAGTTAGTCCCAATAATCCCAAGTGTTTGCATTATAATCAGCTCCCTTATTTAATACTGCCAGTATACGGGATTTAGATCTAGAAGCCTATCGAAAAGTTTTTCTACTGATAAGAATTCCGCCACTATTCACTTCTTTAACCATTCCTTAAAAAAACAGTCGTGAGTCCGATAATTAATTGTCCGCAAACTAACTATTTCGTGGTAGAATAATAGTAAGTTGGGGTGTGACTTATGCGATTTTTTAAATTTCAAAAACCACAAGCAATTTTAAATCGAACCATTCACCAGTATCAGCAAAAAGTTCGGACGACTCAAGCGAGTAAAGTAGCGACTTTTTATGCTGGACACTGGTCTTTTAATGACAACCAAACCCGAAAAAAACACACATTAGAAATTACTCCGAACTTGTTGGTGCAAATCGATCATAAGCCATTGAGTGGTCAAGTCATCTCCCTCACGGAAAACGAATTGGTCTTTCTCGATCACTACGGCTATCAATTAAAAATTACTTGTGAAAATCAACGGCCCGTTTCAGTTTACGATGAAGCCGAAGATATGGATTATCCAATCGAATAGCTATTAAAAAAGGCCCATAACGCTTAGCGTTATGGGCCTTTTTAGTTATTCTTTATTTGTTCAACATTTTTTGAGCTTTATCTGGGACTTCGTTTTTGGCAACCTTTTCCCATGAAACCACACCCTTATTTTTATTGACGATTAATTTGAGGTACGCATTTCGTTTAAGCGGCGTTGATTTATTACCATTAAAATCAACTTTTTTGGTAACACCATCTTCATTGTAGGCTGCTTGTTGATAGTTATAATCGATAACCGTTTCCCCTGCTGAATCCTTTTCTTCCATTCGTGTTCCGTTTGAAACAATCTGTGTATAGTAGGCTTCCCCACCGTAATAATAGCTATGAATTCCCCAACTACCACCGATGAAAATCACCACGATTGCGATTAATAATAACCAGCCTTTGTGTTTAATCATTATTTTCTCTCCGTTTCTATTTAATAGTCTGCCATTGTTGCTTGGTGCCAGTAAAAACTGCTAACTGATAGTTCGTCTGATTATCACTGTTTGGAATCTGACTAGCCATTGTGTATTGCCAGAACCCGTTCTTAGTCGCCAATGTTGGCTGTTCCCGCGTAGTTTGCCACAATGGATAGTCTCCTTTGTGTGGCACATACCGTTTTAATAAGCTGGGTGCACCACCAATGAGACAATTTTGATGATAATGTTGATTAATCAAGGTCACTAGCTGCGCCAGTGCCATTTGCGTTTTCTTTTGTGCGGGCGGTTGTTGTGCATAGTCGTTATAATAATCCAAATAGATCATAATTGGTAAATCACCCGTCTGGCTGCCAACTGCTTTAAAAAGTTGGTCAGCTTGGCGTTCAGGCGAACTATCAAAACTAAAAAAATGAAAGATGCCCACGCGTAAGCCAGTGCCACTTGCTCGACTGTAATTGGTGTCGAAATTATCATCCTTGTAACTGGCCCCTTCAGTTGCTTTTAAATAAACAAACTGAATACCGTCCTTTTTTAACCCGTCAAAATCTTGGTAACCATCTGACTGACTTAATTGCATCCCTAGAATCGGATATTGCGTCGCGCTTGGTCGATCCGAACGGTGTTTCAACCACCAGATAGCACCACCAAGACACAGAGCTACCGCGATAATGCCGATAATTATTTGTCGCCAATAGCGCTTTTGGAAACTGTCTTGAAAAATCGGCGTCACTTTTCGTCTCATCCACGGTTCCTCCATTTCCAGCCTTAGTACGCTTAGTTTACTATCTTCATGCATTCGAGACAAGCCACCTAACAATTTTGTTCGTTACTGTCACTTAGAGTTGCCTTTTATTGGTAATCAGATACAATGTGAACAAAGGGAGGCGGAATATGTTAGATGAACGCTTAGTGGGGTTAACGTTTACTTTACAGGATGCTAAATCAACCGGCGCCGTTAATTTTTTTGGCATCTTATATCATTACCGTGTCGAAGGACCAGCTAGCGCTGGCTTACTCGTCATGGTAACGGCCGTCACACCTTTAGCTTTAATCGTGACAGCGCACCACAATATTCTGGCGTATTAAGCCAGACAAAAGGGAGTTTTTATTATGGGTATTTTCATCAGTATTTTAGTCATTCTTGTTTTAGTTATTGTTGCAGTCACCCTCTTTTCATCATTTGCCTTGATTCATACCGGGGAAGTTGGGATTTTGGAACGCTTAGGGGTCTACGTTAAAACGCTTGATCCTGGTTTCCATTTGGTCATTCCATTCATTTATCACATCACAGAAATCGTTAATATGAAACAAATCCCCTTAAAAGTCGCTGAACAAGAAGTCATTACCAAAGACAACGTGGTTGTTATGATTTCGGAAACGATTAAATATCACATCACTGACGTCAATGCGTACGTTTATAAAAATAAAGATTCCGTTCTAAGTATGGTCCAAGACACCCGTGCACAATTACGTGGGATTATTGGGAACATGGACTTGAACGATGTTTTAAATGGCACCGAAAAAATTAACCAAACCCTTTTTGAACAACTTAGCGAAGTAACAGCCGGCTACGGCTTAAACGTTGATCGGGTCAATATCGATTCAATTCAAGTGGCCCACGATATCCAAGAATCAATGAATAAATTGCTCCGTGCTTCGCGTGAAAAAGAAGCCAACATTATGGAAGCCGAAGGGCTCAAAGCCGCCGCAATCCGTAAAGCTGAAGGGTTAAAAGAAGCGAATATTCTAGAAGCCGAAGCCAATAAACAAACACAAATTTTGGAAGCTGAAGGGAAAGCTCAAAGTGAACGAACAATTGCCGAAGCTGTTAAAGATCAAATTAATTTGATCAACGCCAGCTTAGTCAATAACGGCGAACTCTATCTTCAATATAAGAATATTGAAGCGATGGAACACATCGCAGACGGTCAAAATAACACCATTGTCTTGCCAAATAAGTCAATCGATAGCTTGGGTAATTTGCCAGCAATTGGTGCTCTAGTTCAAAAAGAAAGTACCAAGCATTCTAATTAATGAGTGCCAATAAAAAAGGCCCCAGAATAACAACCTTACTGCTATTCTGGGGCTTTTTTTATTGGTCTTCTGAAGGTGTTGAATCCTTAGGTGTTGGTTGTGCATTGCGGGTGTTCTTTTTGCTGAGAATGTACTGTTCTAACAAGGCCACAATCTGTTGATTCTGTGGTAGATCAGAGTGTTGTGCTTGGTCACCTGTCACTGTAATTTCGGTGTAGTGCTTGACTTGCCCTTGATAAATGTACTTCCCCGCCTCTACACTACGCGCGGGTACAATCCCATCATTTTCAAAGTTTTCCGTTCCCGCAATTGAATACATCGATAAGTTCGTCGGAATATTTTTACGTTTCTTAATGAAATCCGTCAGCATCTGTGACTTATGCGTAATCGACGTTTCGGAAAAGTTATACGGCGAACCAATCGTCATCAACTTCTTCACTGTAATATCATCGCGATTAAAATAATCTTCTAAAAAAGCTGTATAAATTAAGCCACCATTGGAATGGCCAACCGCTTTAAAGTTATTAAATTGATACTTCTTAGTCAACGCGGTAAACGCCAGCGAAAACCATTTAGCTTGCTTTTGAATATTACTGTAACCGTCCTTATTATTTTCAAAACCAACCACGATAAACGGTTCATTATCCCGCGGTTTAATTTCCCCTGAATAGCTAATCTGATTATTTTCATGCACAGTTAGTTTTAACAAGCTGTGCCGATTCCCGCGGTTAGCGTTCAATTTAGCCACTAATTCATCAAACCGATTTTGGGTTGCACTACTCCCTGGAATAAAAATTACCGGTGACATTCGTGAATCATGGCGCTTAGCTAAGGTCATCACGCTCTGGCGACTCCATTGAGCAGCTGGCCACATTAATCCGCCGATCAAGGCCAAACTAATGACTAACAACCAGAGGCTTTTTTTTCTTAATTTGGCCAATTTATGCCGCCTCCTTTACGAGTGCTAATTGATCTGCCAATTGGACAAACGGCTTGTAGATCATCACGCCGACGACAACGTTTAATACCGTCACCGCCAGCGCGACTAAATCACCGTTGGTGCCCATGAACGCTTGCAATAAGCCGGGGGTCCCAAGTGGAACCGTGAAGACTACCGACGGCATGAGATTCAATGCAACTGCTGCCGATGCAATCCCCATGTTTACCAGTGGTACCAATAAGAATGGAATCACATACAAGCCATTTCCAATGACAGGCATTCCCACAAGGACCGCGCTATTAAAGTTAAATAAAACGGGCAACAACGACCATCGACCAATCAAATGATAATCCCTTTGTTTGCTGAAGATGAAAACGGCAATCACTAAGGCTAATGTCCCACCCGTCCCGCCAATCGCACCAAAGGGTTCATACAAAGTCCCTAACGTGAACGGATATGGAACGTGCCAAGCCGTGTGATGACTAAATGCATAGTTTAAGTTGGCCGAGGATGCGATTCCCTCACGCCCAAATTGGGCCAATGTTGGCATACTCGTTAATCCAAAAAAAGTTAAGCTAGTGGCCGCTAAACCAGTCCCCAACGTGAAAAGCAGACCCGTTTGATTTGCTTTTAGTGATTGTAATCGTAAGATGACTTGATCTGGCAAGATTGAAATCGCCAACCAATTTAGCAGGACACTCAGCCCTAAAATGACGCCGAGCACCAATAAAATCGCCCACATAGAATCCAATGAACGTCCTACTGCTGACCCATTCAACGGTAAATCGCGCCGATGAGGTCGTCCTAATTTTTTGAAGGCTAATCCAGTCAGATAGCCGACTAATAGGCCAAAAAATAAGCCCCCCATTCCCAACATCTGGCTGTTGAAAGATAAGCCCTCATTTGGCGTCAACCGTAACGCTAAGATTAAATAGGCAATAAGCCCCGTAATGCTGGCTAATTGTTCATCACGCTTATAGTGTTTGGCTGTATAGCGCGCCGCACACATCGCTGCTAATGCCGCAACGATTCCTAACGTCAAACTCGTAATGCTGTCAAACATCATCTGAAAGATATTCCGTTTACTCAACCAATTCGAAAGATGAAATACATTCACAACAAAACTATTCCGGTTAAAAAGTGCTAGCTGGATGAGTTGGCTGATACTCCCAATCAAGACAAATGGAAATAACAACGTTAAACTTCGCTGCATAATCTGATAGACCGCCGCGGATTGGAATCGGTTAAAATGTTGCGCTAAGCGCATCATTATAGATTGTTTTTTGACATTCATGCGTTAACCCTCTAAACATGTTTTGATAATTTCATTCTAGCCGACCTTCCGCTTAAATGCACGTCTGAACGCAAAAAACGGGTCGCTACTTTCCATCTCTGGATAATAACGACCCGCTAAAACGTGCGCCATAAACCATCTTCTTCCGGTTAGCTACGTCTGTCAAATCACCAACTTGTTGGTTATTCGCCAGCCTAGGCTATACTCAGAAGTTAACCGCCACAAACGCACTCTATTTTGAAACGTGCTTTTTGTGGCAACTTCTTCCGTCTAGCTACGTCTGTCAAATCACCAACTTGTTGGTTATTCGCCAGCCTAGGCTATACTCAGAAGTTAACCGCCACAAACGCACTTTATTTTGAAACGTGCTTTTTGTGGCAACTTCTTCCGTCTAGCTACGTCTGTCAAATCACCAACTTGTTGGTTATTCGCCAGCCTAGGCTATACTCAGAAGTTAACCGCCACAAACGCACTTTATTTTAATACTAATTTAGTGACACTTTCGACGTGTAGCGTTTGTGGGAACATGTCGACTGGTTGTGTGCTTTCTGCTTGGTAGCCTTGGGCTGCCAATAGTTCTAAATCACGCGCCAATGTTGCTGGATTACAGCTGACATAGACCATCTTGGCTGGTTTTAATTGACCAACGGCTTCAATGAAGCTAGTTTCCAACCCTTTACGTGGTGGGTCAACAATCAAAGCATCGACTTTTAAGTCATCTGCTTGCCATTGCGCCATCACTTCTTCGGCTTTACCGAGTGTAAATTCAACGTTTTCGATGCCGTTAATCTTGGCATTGTGCCGCGCATCCATAACAGCTGATTCAACAACTTCAACACCGTAAACTTGCTTAGCATGTTTAGCGACTGCTAATGAAATCGTCCCAATCCCTGAATAAGCATCAATGACTGTTTCGTTCCCCGTTAATTCAGCAGCTTCGATTGCCTTATTATACAAGACTTCCGTTTGCACTGGGTTCACTTGGTAGAATGATTGGGCTGAAATTTCGAACTTCAAGCCCATTAATTCATCACGAATAAAGTCGCGGCCAGCGATTAATTTTGTTTCGTCACCAAAGATGACGTTCGTTTGAGCAGCATTGACGTTTTGCATGATGCTGACCACTTCTGGTAAAGCTTTTTTGATTTCAACGGCGATTTCACGGGCAGCCGGTAATTTCTTACTCCGCGTGATGAAGACAATCATCATTTCGTGGCTGTAATAACCGCGGCGAACCATAATGGTCTTCAAAACACCCTTATGCGTATCTTCGTTGTATGGATCAATGTAGAAACGACGCAAGATATCACGAATGACCTTGATAGCTTCATCAATCTTAGGATCTTGAATGTAGAAGTCTTCCATTGGCATCACTTGATGACTGTGTTTCCGGTAGAAACCAGTTGTTAAAGCACCATCGATAAACCGAACAGGAACTTGCGCCTTGTTCCGGTAACCTGTTGGATCATCCATCCCTAAAACAGGTTGCACTGGAATATCTAAATGGGCTTTTTGGAAGACGTTCAAGACTTGGTTACGCTTGAAATCTAATTGGGCTGGGTATGCCAAGTGTTGTAATGGCGCAATCCCAGTTTGTGAGTAAATGTTAGCTTTTGATTCAACGCGGTCTGGGCTTTTCTTCAATAAATTAACTAAGCGCGCAAAACCATATTGTTTATTGACCTTTGTGACTTGGATTTCTGCTTGTTCATCGGGCAAAACGCCTTCGATAAACAACGGATAGTTGTCGACTTTAGCGACACCCATGCCTTCATAGGTTAAATCCATAATATCAACCGTCAATGTTTCATTTTTTCTTACAGGTGCTTGTATTTTCATAGTTACCTCTTTTTAATTGTGTAAAAAGAGTCTGAGACAAAACTGAGTTTTGCTTCGGACTCTTTTCTTAGCTACAAGTGTGCGGTCAATCCGCCCACGTTATCCAATGTTCCAGTTTAACCTATTTTACCATCGCCGTCTATGTCTTCTTCAGAAATTGCTTCGACTTCCTTTACGAATAAATCTTCGGCAGACTGCTGAGTAGGGGTTTCTGATGTAATAGCGTGATCTGGAATATCTTCCTTATTCACATACATCTCGATATGTTGTTGCAAGTTAGTAAAGGTCATTGGTGCATCGCCACCGTATTCGCCATCTAAATTAATCATCATCTTAACGTCATCATCACCAGGACGCGCAACTAGTTTTGACGTCTTGGTATAAATGACCCGTGGATCATTAACGTGTTTGCCACCTTTAATGACGAGTGCGATTAAATGGACTAATTCGGCCATGTTGGCTGTCTTAACCACAATCAATGAGAAATTACCATCATTCAGTTGTGCATCCGGCGCAATCTGTTCAAATCCACCAACTGAATTGGTTAAACCGAGTAAGAATAGGGAAGCTTCCCCATCATACGTACCTTCATCATATTCCAGATGCATCTTAATCGGTTTAATTTGGGGTAACATCTCAGCACCTTTTACGACATACGCGAGATAGCCAAAAATTGACTTAAAGTCTGAGGGGACTTCATAGGTCAATTCGGTTAGCAAACCACCACCAGCAATGTTCATGAAGTAATTGTCATTGGCTTGACCGATATCCATCTTAAGCGTTTGGTTCTTCAAAATCACGCGGGCTGCTTCAACCGGATTATCACGCGGAATCTTCAAAGCCCGAGCATAATCGTTTGTTGTCCCAGCCGGAATGACGGCCATCATTGGGCGTTTTTCCAAGCCGGCAATGCCGTTGACGACTTCATTAATTGTCCCATCACCGCCAGCGGCAACGATTAAATCGAAGTCCGCCTTTGCTGCTCTTGTGGCCTCTTTTTGCGCTGAAGCTTCTTCAGGCGTTGTTTGAAAAGCACTCGCTTCATAACCCGCTTGTTCCAAAATATCCAGAATATCAGCGACACTACGTTTCATCACTTCATGTCCTGAAGTTGGATTATAAATTAACCGTGCACGTTTTTGCATTCGAATCTCCTAAAATATCAATTATCGTTTGTTCAATTCGGCCATCAACAAGTCATTGACAACTTTCGGATTAGCTTGACCCCGTGTTTCCTTCATAATCTTACCGACTAAGAACCCAACTGCGCGGTCTTTACCGTTCTTGAAATCATCAATTGATTGTTGGTTGTCATCTAAAATACCTGTGATGATTGGTGTCAACTTAGCAGGGTCTGATAATTGGACCATGCCTTTAGCTTCAACCCAGGCTTTTGGATCCGTGTCATTTTGGATAATTTCTTGGAAGACTTTCTTAGCAATCTTCGATGAAATAATCCCGTCTTTAATTAAATTGATCATTTGGGCTAAGTGGGCAGGTGTGAGGGCTGTTTCTTGAAGGTCAATTTGTTTGTCGTTCAAGTAAGCATTCACTTCACCCATCAACCAGTTAGAAACTTGTTTTGGTGCGGCGCCATCAGCAACAGCTGCTTCAAAGAAGTCAGACATTTCCTTGGTGTTCGTCAAGACACCCGCATCGTATTCAGGCAAGCCCAATTCATCCACATAGCGTGCACGCCGTTTAGCCGGCATTTCAGGCATATTGTCTTGAACTTCTTGTAACCAATCATCACCAATGTGTAATGGTGGTAGATCTGGTTCTGGGAAATAACGATAGTCATCCGCACCGGTCTTAACCCGCATGAGGAATGTTTCGCCCGTTTTTTCGTCAAAACGACGGGTTTCAGGGCGCACTGTTTCGCCAGCAATCAAAAGTTGTGATTGACGCTTGATTTCATAAGCTAACCCCAAACGGACGTGATTAAAGGAGTTCAAGTTCTTCAATTCTGATTTCACACCATATTGCTTCGCACCGATTGGTCGCACAGAAATGTTAGTATCTACCCGCATTGAACCTTCTTCCATCTTAACGTCAGATGCGCCAGTAAATTGAACAATTTGGCGTAACGTTTCAAGGTAAGCATAGGCTTCTTCAGGCGTTGACATATCAGGTTTTGAAACAATTTCAATCAAGGCAGTCCCTTGACGGTTTAAATCGACATATGAATAGCCGTCAGAGCCATGGGTATTCTTCCCGGCATCTTCTTCAACGTGCAATTCGGCAATCCCGATTTGCTTTGCATGGCCATCGACTTCGACTTCGATATAGCCATCTTTACCAAGGGGTTGTTCGTATTGTGTGATTTGGTAAGCTTTTGGATTATCTGGATAGAAGTAATTCTTCCGGTCGAAATGCGTATCGCGCGCAATATCAGCGTGCAAGGCAGTCGCAACCATCATCCCAAGTGTGTATGCCCCTTTATTCAAGGTTGGCAATGTCCCAGGATAACCCCAGTCAATCACATTCGTGTTAGTATTCGGTTCTGCACCATAGTTTACAGGAGATGGACTGTACATTTTTGAATTGGTTTTTAATTCAATATGCACTTCAAGTCCGATTGTTGTTTCGAAATTCATTAGGCTTTTCCTCCTTTGAAGCTTGGAACGTTCTTGTTAAATTGAGTTGCTTGTTCAAAGGCATAACCTGCGCGATAAACAGATTCTTCATCAAATGCTTTCCCAATAATTTGTAAACCAACTGGCATGCCATCTACTAAGCCGGCAGGCACTGACATTGCTGGTAAGCCAGCCATGTTAGCAGGAATTGTTAAGATATCGTTCATATACATTGTCACTGGATCTGATACTTTGCGACCCAAGTCAAAAGCGGTGGTTGGTGTTGTTGGTCCAACCACTAAGTCGTAGTCTGCGAAAACTTTTTCAAAGTCGCGCACGATTAATGTCCGCACTTGACCAGCCTTCTTGAAGTAAGCATCGTAAAAGCCTGATGAAAGGGCAAACGTCCCTAACATAATCCGCCGTTTCACTTCATCACCGAAACCTTCAGAACGTGATTTAACATACACATCTTCAAGTGTCTTGGCTTCAGGTGAACGATAACCATAACGAATCCCGTCAAAACGTGACAAGTTAGATGAAGCTTCACTTGAAGCCATAATGTAGTAAGTTTGGACGGCATACTTAGAATTTGGCAAGCTGACTTCGTCAACGGTTGCCCCTAATGATTTCAAAGTTTCAATGGCTGTTTCGATTTGGGCTTTAACGCCTGGTTCGACACCTTCTGCCATGTATTCTTTGGCAACAGCAATCTTCATGCCTTTGATGTCACCATTTAAAGCGGCACGGAAATCAGGCACTGGGATATCAGCACTCGTACTATCTTTTTCATCATGACCACTGATGGCTTGTAAAACAGTCGCATTATCAGCAACTGTCCGACTAAAGACCCCAACTTGATCAAGACTTGAAGCAAAAGCGATCGCACCCCAGCGTGACACACGACCGTATGTTGGTTTGATGCCGACAATCCCATTAAATGCAGCTGGTTGGCGAATTGAGCCACCCGTATCTGTCCCTAAAGAAGCAACGACTTCACCGGCCGCAACTGCTGCTGCAGAACCACCTGATGAACCACCAGGTACTTTGTCTAAGTTCCAAGGGTTCTTTGTCTTCTTGAAGGCTGATGTTTCTGTTGATGAACCCATTGCGAATTCATCCATGTTGTTTTTACCGATCACAATTGCATCTTTAGCTTTTAATTTTTCAACAACCGTTGCATCAAAAACCGGCGTGAAATTTTCAAGCATCTTGCTGGCAGCAGTAGTTGTTAAGCCATCTGTTAATAAGTTATCTTTAATCCCAATTGGCATCCCAGCTAATAAGTTATCTGCATCAATTGGTTGGGCGTCCACTTTGGCAGCCGCAGCTTGTGCACCAGCTTCATCGATTACTAAAAAAGCATCAACTTGTGGTTCTCTCTTGTCAATTTCAGCAACTGTTTCAGTTACCAATTGGCTAGCAGTTAAGTCACCAGCCACTAATTTGGCATGGATACTTTGTAAATCTTCATATAAGTAGTTCACGGCTAGTCTTCCTCCTTATCCATAATGGCAGGGACTTTCAATAAGCCGTCCGCTGAATCTGGTGCATTCTTCATTAAAATCTCGCGATCTGTGCCAGCTTGAGCCACATCTTCGCGGACAATATTTTGAAGGTTATTCACGTGGGTCGTCACTGGGACACCCGTTGTATCAACTTTATTTAATTCATCAGTCATTTTCATGATGTCTGCAAGTTGTTCAGTAAATTGTTCTAACTCAGCATCGCTAAAAGCTAGTTTTGAAAGTTCTGCGACATGCTGAACTTGTGTTTTATCAATCATGAGTAAACCCCTCTTCTAATTCTGTCACTTTTATCCATTCTGATTAATTTTACCATATATTAACGTATAAGAAAGTGACATCCCTTGGAATTTACCAGTTTTTCCTAATCTTTACCGGTTTCAGCAGATATTGAAATATATTTTTACTTTCTTTTTAAAAGCGTAATTGAATGTTATGCAATTCATTAGAAGACGATATGATTTATAAGAGTTTATCATAGATAAGCATTCGTTTAATATTATATACCGAGTACAGATAATAAGTTGTGAATAATGTACAAGATTATCATTAACTTATAGATGAGTGTTATAATATGAAAATCAATATCTCGGAACACCTTGTAGCAGTAGCAGTTTTAAGTTTAATGGGTGGCATTGTCTTACAAAGTACGACCGTTTCAGCAGCGGCCACTTCGGTTGGTGTAACTATCACTGGTGTAACACCTGGAATGGCCGCTAAAGCCAAAGAAGCAGCCGCAGAACAAGCCGCTTTAGAAGAAGCATGGTTACAAACAGAAATCGATGACAGCGAACCTGTAGAAGTTACCGAAACAATTGGCGGTCAAACAACTCACTACTGGGAATCAGCAGATGGCTCACGAAGCACAACTGCCCCCGCAGAAGTTCAAGACGAAACAGTAGCCGCACCGGAAGTAGCACCTGAACAATTTGAAGAAACAGCAGTTGAAGAAGACCAACCAGCCGAAAACTTCAAACCAATGCCTAAGAAACATGACATCGATCAAAAAGCAATTGCTTTCAAACAACTCACAACAGATTGGGCTAGCAATCAAATCATGTCATCATTGGAAGACTTAATCACTAAGGCTTTCCAACTTAACAAATAACACTCAGTATTAGCTAAGCGGCAAGTATCGTAACCAAGCGTCCCCAGTTTTGAGTAGTTTCAAAAGCAACACTCAATAGTCTGTCGGTGTAACTTACGGATTTACCCATACTAGAAGTTACTAAACTATTTAGAATTGTTTTTTTCCTATTTTAAACGTTTATAACCACTCCACTGCTAAAATAATTTCATTAAAGTTTGATGCGTTCACCCAAAATTTTGGGTGAATTTTTTTATTGCTTAATTATTTTTCAAAAATAAGTCTAATTTTAATAGACATTTCACAACTTATTTCATGCTCATAAAAGAACCCAAACCTACTGATAGAAGCAACTTAATTGATTATCGGGCTGTATTATCGGTATCCAGTCTGAACTCCCTTCATGTAATTTTCATTTACGGCAGACTCTGGCTAGCCTGATTACAGCAGAACACCTCAATAGGTGTTATACTCTTAATAACATCTTTTTAAAAGGAGTCTATCATGAAAAAATCAGTCCGTTTAAGCAATGCCGTCCACCTGATGACCCTG
Organism: Latilactobacillus curvatus JCM 1096 = DSM 20019; assembly: GCF_004101845.1. Taxonomy (NCBI): domain Bacteria; kingdom Bacillati; phylum Bacillota; class Bacilli; order Lactobacillales; family Lactobacillaceae; genus Latilactobacillus; species Latilactobacillus curvatus. The sequence continues at coordinate 1,114,697 of NZ_CP026116.1, forward strand.
ATTGCTTTAAACCCGTTTGATAACCTTTCTAGTCAGCGCATTGCTAAAAGCATCAATACTAACCCCTCTTTTATTCGCCAAATCATGGGGCAACTTAAGACAGCTGGCCTATTGACGAGCGTTAAGGGCCATGCCGAACCCAAACTAACGAAAGCTCCTGACCAAATTTCGCTCTGTGATATCTATAAAGCCGTCGATGATACCCGGTTATTGAACATCGATACCCAAATTGATCCTAGTTGCGGCCCCGGACAAAATATTCAATTATCGCTTGCTACCTATTACGATCAAATCCAAGAAACTGCTGAACAGCAAATGCAAGCCATCAAACTAGCCGACATTATCGAACAATATCAACAACGTCTCGTTGAAAATCCAGAATTAAAACTTTACGAAAACTAACACACAAAAAGGTTGGGTAAATTGCCCAACCTTTTTGTGTGTTAATCCTCAGCGGATACCCGGCTGATGCCGCACTCTTTTCTTTTAAACGTGCTCTATCAGCCAACCGCTTCCGGTTAACCCTGAATGGCAAACAATCGCTAACCCGGTTATTCACCATTCTGTGTTAATCTTCAGCGGATACCCGGCTGATGCCGCACTCTTTTAGATTTGCTAGTACCTTTACTAAGTCATACTTAACTGCAATACCGCGGTCCATTAATTCACGTGGCACAATCGCATCTTTGGGATTAACGGTGATATATGTTGCTTGTGGATTTTGGTACGTCAGATTCATAAACGGTTCCTTAATAAACATCGGTGTCATCATACCCACACCTAGTTCTAAGTAGACCGTTTTTTTACCTTCAGCTTTTTGAATAAATTGACGATACTTTGCGTATTGCTTGTTGTAGTGCTGTCCTTCAAGGAATTCATAACCACGGACCCATTCCAACATTTCAGCACCACATTTAGGGCACCGCGGAATTAAGTTTTCGGGTAAATGGCCATTTTCAATTTGCGGAAATAATTGATCAACAACTGTCTGATTAGGATAGACTTGATCATGACATTTATCGGCACATTGAAAATAGGACCAGTCACCCTGAATCGTGGCGACATCTTTATCTGGAAAAGCTTTCGAGAATTGCACGTCTTGATTCGTCGTTATCAAATCATAGTCTCTATCCTTTAAAATGGCTTTCAAGTCCTGATACGGTTGGTAAACTGGTTCATGTAAAACAAAATGAATTAAAGACAGCTTAAAGCCCCATAAATCGCCGGGATTATACCAATCAGGGCCAGCCGCAGCCGACATACCGGCTGCGCCTCCCACGATGACGTAGTCCGCCTCTTTAATCGTCGTAGCCATTTTTTGTAGTGTTGCTTGATAGTCTGAATTAGTCATTTTTGAGGAGCTCCTTAAAATTATCATCGATTGATCCAGCAAGGCCGATTGACCGTTGTTCAATGGCTGCGGGAATATTGATTTCGTGCGGTAAATTCAACGTGATGTAACGGTAACTTAGACTTTGCGCCACCAATTGCATGAGGAGCGCCTTAATTAACTGATTATTAGCACCAATTCCTAATTCCAGAATCACCACGTTTTGTGAACGATACTTTTGAACAAATGCGTTAAACTTAGCTTGTTGCTTTTGAATCATCGGCATTGTCTAGCCAATTCCGTGCTGTTTTAAACTCGTTCATGATGCTCTCCTTTGGTGTAATAAATAAAATAACAACAATATGCGATATTGTTGTTATTTTATTTATTACAACCACTGACTTTTAAAGGTCCAAAAAAATAGCGTCGACAACTGCGTTAGTTGTCGACGCTATTTTTTTGCCTATCAGTCATAACTGACTGTTGTCGCACTCTTTAATTAATAACTCCCGAATACGTGGGTTGAGAACCTTTTACTGCCGGCTGCTCGGCCTACGTAAGCTTGCATCCCCTCTGCAGACGAGATTGAAATATCTAATGGAATATTTTGTGGTAAATATTTATCAGCAGCGGTTGCAATGTATTGTGTGAAACTCATGATTTCTGTTTCACTGTAGAATTGTGTATTAACGGTGATGTTCATCCCAGCCAATACACCATCTTCATAGTGTGCTTGAGCCGTGACACCACTCAAGTTCGGGAAGAAGGTTTGGACTTGTTCTTTAAAACTAGTAAACGCGTCCGCATCACTTTGATTGACCGCTTTTTCATCATTAACGAGTGGGAAAACTTGGTTGGCTTGGTTCATTTTGTGCCATGAATCAATCGTTGTACTACCGTTTTTGCTGACCCCATAAGCGAAGAAGGTTCCGCCCACTAAACTATCCTTAGGCGCTTGTTTGTAAAGCCCCACCACGATGGTTGTCTTACTCAAACCTTTTTTCTGCCGTAAACGCGTTAAGACCTTATTGGCCATTTGTTTACCTTGTTGCGCCATCATGGCACTAGAAATTTTGGTTTCAAAAGTAGCACCATATTGTTCCTTGGTATAGTAATCCACTTGATTCATCCCAAGACCAATACTCATCCCTTCAAGCGCACCATCTGCCCCTAAGAAGTCTTGTTCTAAGATTTGTTGGAGATACAGTGGATTCCGCTTATCCGGTTCTTTTTCACCATTATCTTCTGGATTTAAGCCAAGTGTATTATCTTTTGATTGACGTGCCAACCATTTTTGCGCTTCCGCCGTTTTGATGGTTTGACCTTCTTGGTAGAGGTATTTATCAGTAGGGAATTGTTTTTTAGAAATGTTTAATAAGCCACTTTCCAAACTCTTCACATCAAATGCCGTGTTACTTTGTTGTGTGGTTAATCCACGTGTCTGACTTGTCTTGTATTGGTTATTATCAATAACCCCTTCATACATGCTGTCAGTCACTTTCCCGGTCGTTTGTAGCTTTTTAGTCGACTTAGTTGATGATGACGAACTCGAATTGCTTTGTAAACTTGTACAACCTGCCAACAATAAAACCGTTGCGGCTGCAACTACCCATAATTTATACTTTGCCACTGAAAATGGCCTCCTTATAAGTCCTAATTGATTCGCTTATTGCGCCAAATAACTATCTAGGTCTGCTTCGTTGATAATTGGAATCTCCAATGCTTGCGCCTTGGTTAATTTACTGCCGGCATCTTCTCCAGCAATCAAAATATCTGTTTTTTTCGAAACTGAGCCGGTCACTTTAGCGCCGTTATCTTCAAGTTGTTGTTTCAACTCACCGCGGGTATATTGCGATAGTTTACCGGTCAAGACAACCGTTTTTCCGTTAAAGTAACTATCACTATTTTCAGCTTGTGCCTTTGTCACCCCAGTATAGGTCAGGTTGACTTGCACTTCAGCCAATTCACGAATTAAAGTTTGTACTTGATCATCAGCAAAATAAGTCGCTAAGCTATCCGCAATCGTCTCGCCAATCGTATCAACCGACATAATTTCTTCTTGATCACTGACCATCAAAGCCTCCATCGTCAAGAAATGTTCCGCTAATAAACGGGCTGCTTTGGCACCAACATGGCGAATCCCTAATCCAAATAATAACCTTTCTAGCGAATTCTGGCGACTAGCTTCAATTGCATTTAACAAATTATTAATAGATTTTTCTTTAAACTTATCCAGTTGCGCAAGTTGATCGGCCGTTAAGCGGTATAAATCGGCAACATCATGGACCAATCCTTGATCCAATAATTGGGCAATAATCCGTGGACCTAAGCCGTCAATATTCATCGCATTTCTGGAAGCAAAATGCGTTAACTGTTCCTTCACTTGTGCCGGACACATTGGGTTAATACACCGCAATGCAACTTCTTCATCCAAATGAACCAATTCATGACCACACGAAGGACATTCTGTCGGAATCACATACGGTTGACTGTCAGCCGGCCGTTTAGCCAGTACTACTTGTGAAATTTCTGGAATGATGTCGCCCGCTTTGTGTAATAAAACCGTGTCCAACAAACGGACATCTTTATCACGTAACATATCAGCGTTATGCAATGAAGCGCGCGCGACTGTTGTACCAGCCAACTGGACAGGATCCATCACAGCGGTTGGCGTGACAACCCCTGTCCGACCAATTGTCCATTCGATGTCACGAACAATGGTTGCCGCTTCTTCAGGCGGGAATTTATAAGCAATCTCCCACCGTGGCACTTTAACCGTATTACCGAGTTGGCGTTGTAAAGCTAAGTCGTTAACTTTTAACACAACCCCATCGATGCCGTATTCTAAGTCATCCCGCGTTGCTTGATAGCGCTCGATAAAGGTCTTTACCTCTGTCATATTATGACAAACTTCAGCGGTTGGATTGACGTTAAAGCCGAGTTCTGCAAGCACTTCAAGCGCTTCGTACTGGGTTGTCGCTTGCACATCGTCAAAGGTGACAATCGTGTACATAAAGGCACTCAAATTTCGCTCAGCCGCTATTTTGGCATCTAATTGCCGTAAACTACCAGCAGCCGCATTCCGCGGGTTTGCAAATGGCGGTTGGCCTTCTGCTTCCCGTTTTTCATTTAATGCCGCAAAAGAGGCTTTGGGCATGTAACATTCACCACGGACCTCAATAGAGACTGGCTTGGTTAATGTTTGCGGAATCGCCTTGATGGTCTTAAGATTCTGGGTAATGTCCTCCCCAATCGTCCCATTGCCTCGCGTCGCACCACGGACAAATTGCCCTTTTTCATAGATCAAGTCAATCGCGAGTCCATCAATTTTTAATTCGACATTATATTCGATGGCATGCTCAACGTTTTTTTGAAGTCGATTATCAAAAGTCGCGAGTTCTTCCTCAGAAAAAACATCGCCCATTGATAACATCGGTACTTCATGCGTCACTTTCTTAAAGCCAGGCAGAACTTGATCACCGACTTTTTGAGTGGGCGAGTCATTAGTAACAATGATTGGAAAGGCCGCTTCTAACGTTTCTAAGTCGCGATACAATTCATCGTACACGTGATCTTCGACAACTGGGGCATCTTTGGTGTAATAGGCTTCGCTGTATTCAGCTAATGTCTGGCGGAGTTCTTGGGCCGCCGCTGCCGCTTCAGTTTGCGTATATTGATCGATCGGTTTAGCTAATCCCATAATGAAGACTCCTCACTGTTTATGATTTGAAACGTGCTTTTTAAAGCTGACTCTTGTGCTTAGCTTCGTATTGCAAACGACCGACTTTGTCGGTCATTCACAACACTGTGCTAATGCTCAGAGTCAAATCCGCTTTAAACACACTCTGTTTTGAAACGTGCTTTTTGGTTGCAACAACTTCCGCTTAGCGCTACTCGTCAAACAACTGCTTGCAGCAGTTATTCGCCGAGTTGTGCTAATCCTCAGAAGATAACCGTCGGAAACGCACTCTATTCTACTTTTTCAATTGGTGCGAAGCTTGCTAGTAGTCTTTTAACGCCTTGTTCTTTGAAGGCGATATCTAGTTCTTGGTCGTTGCCGGTCCCGTTGACCTTGACAACTGTGCCAATGCCCCACTTCTTGTGTTGGACTTTTTGGCCGGCTGTCCAAGCACCGCTGTTATCGCCGCCAGTTGTGTCGGCAATCTTGTGACTCGTCGTTGTTTTATTTGCATTATACGTTGTAGCCGTTGCGCGTGCATAACGATTGCTCTTACCAAATGGCACATTGCGTTCTGGAATACTGCCAGCATTGCCATTTGCGTAATCCAATAATTTATCATCGATTTCGCCGACAAATCGGGACGCTTGGTTACTTTGTTGACGGCCGTATAACATCCGTGAATAAGCGTTGGTTAAGTACAATTTGCTTTCAGCACGGGTAATCCCAACATATGCCAAACGGCGTTCTTCTTCCAGTTCGTCTTCTTCTAATAAAGCACGTGATAGTGGGAAGATGCCTTCTTCCATCCCCATCAAGAAAACAACTGGGAATTCAAGTCCTTTAGCAGCATGCAAGGTCATCATGGTCACTTCACTGGCTTCTTCTTCGACTGAATCTAAATCAGAGACCAATGATAATTCGGCTAAGAAGTCCACAAATAAATCACTGTCATCTTCTTCTGGTTCATAATGTTCGTCGAATTGTTTGGTAACTGAGAGTAATTCTTCAATATTTTCTAAACGACTTTGCGCTTCGAGGGTGTTTTCAACTTCGAGCGCTTTTTTGTAGCCAGTCTTATCCAATAATTGTTCCGTTAATTCCGTCACGTTTAAAAATTCGCGCATCTTCGCTAAGTCACCAATGACGTTGCCAAAATCGATCAACGTCTTGCGACTCTTACCTGGAATGGTTGAGAGTTCCGCATTTTGCGCTGCTTCAAGTAATGACCATTGATGATCATCCGCGAATTGCGTTAATTTTTCGAGAGTGCCGGGGCCAATTCCCCGTTTCGGACTGTTAACAACCCGTTCAAAACTCATTGAATCAGACGCATTCACGACTAGGCGTAAGTAAGCCAAGATATCCTTGATTTCTTTACGATCGTAGAACTTATGCCCGCCGACCATCTTGTATGGCATGTTGGCTTTGACAAACGCTTCTTCAATTGACCGTGATTGGGCATTTGTCCGGTATAAAACGGCAAAGTCGCCGAATTTACGTTGGTTCTTTTGCATTTCTTCTTGGATCTTCGTAATGACAAAGAGTGCTTCGTCACGTTCACTTTGACCCCGATAATAAGTAATTGGTTGTCCTTCGTTATTTTCAGTCCACAATTCCTTAGGTTTACGATATTGATTATTGTTAATCACACCGTTGGCTGCTTCTAGAATCGTTTTGGTTGAACGGTAATTTTGTTCCAACATCACTGATTTAGCATCTGGATAATCATGTTCGAAGTTCATGATGTTGTCCATGTTAGCGCCCCGCCAACCATAAATACTCTGATCGGCATCCCCAACAACACAGAGATTCTTGTATTTATCAGCTAACATGTTAACCAATGTGTATTGCGCTTCATTGGTATCTTGGTATTCATCAACGTGGATGTATTGGAATTTTTCTTGATAATGTTCAAGCGTTGGTTTGTTTTCTTTAAATAAGCGGATCGTTTGCATGATTAAATCATCGAAATCGAGCGCTTGATTTTGTTGGAGTCGTTTTTGATATTCGGTGTAGCATTGGGCCACAATTTTTTCGAATGGTCCGTTTGCTAGACCCGCATAGTCGCTTGGTGTTTGGAGTTCATTTTTGGCGTTACTAATCGTGCCTAAAATCGCCTTTGGTTCAAACTTCTTCGTGTCGATGTTTAAATCCCGACAAACATGGCGCATTAACGTCAATTGTTCAGAAGGATCCGCGATTGTAAACGCGCGATTGTAGCCAATTTGTTCAATCTCCCGACGTAAAATCCGCACACAAAGGGCATGGAAGGTAGATACCCAAACATCTTGAGCCCCTTCGCCGAGTAAGTTACCGACCCGTTCACGCATTTCACGCGCCGCTTTATTCGTAAACGTAATCGCCAGCACGCGCCATGGTAAAACGTGCTTTTCTTCAATTAAATAAGCGACCCGATGCGTTAACACCCGGGTCTTCCCACTACCAGCACCCGCCATGATTAAAAGTGGGCCTTCTGTTGTGAGGACCGCTTCAGCTTGCTTATCGTTCATCCCTTGTAACAATTCTTTTTCAGACAAATTAGTCATCCTTCCGTAAATGCAATCAGCCTATATTATACCAAACTAGATAGGTAGAAAAAAGCGAACACGACCTAGTAAAACGGATTCTAATTTTTCGCAATCTTCTGCCTTGACCTGGGACGCGTTTCATAAATTATACTCACCTTAATCCAAGAAAGGTGGTATGCATCATGATTAAATACATTTTTTCTAACTTAGATGGTACATTGTTAAACCAAGACGGACAGCTTTCTGAAAAAGATATTGCGGCTGTCAAAGCAAGCCCACTCCCAATTTCCTTGATTTCTGCGCGTTCACCACAAGAAATGCAAGCTACGATTGATCAGTTAGCGTTAACGACACCCCAAGTCGCTTTTAACGGGGGGTTAATTTATCAACCGACAGATCTTTTCCCAATGGTTTTAGCAGAATATCCACTTGCAACCTCTGCTGTCGCAACATTAATTGCCGCATTACAATCTGAATTTAGTGACATCAGTTTAAGTGCGTATGACTTACACCACTGGTACACGCAGACAATTGACGCTGGTATTGAGGCAATCGCTAAGCAAACCGGTCAATTGCCGACGCTCATCAATTTTAGTGATCAATTGCAAAATCCATTTCTCAAGCTTTTCAAAATTCAACTGATTATGCAAACGACACAACAACGGGCAACTGTTGCTGATTTCATCAACCAATGCCACTTGCCTGGTCTTTCAGTACAACAATCAGGTACAATGACCTTAGAAATTACGAGTCATGAAGCCACTAAAGCTAACGCATTAACCACCATCTTAGAAAACACTGGACTAACAGTCGCTGATTGCGCCGCGTTTGGTGAAGGTCAAAACGACTTAGCCATGTTATCGCTAGTTGGCCACCCCATCGTCATGGGCAATGCCAGTGATCAAATCCAGATGGCGGGTCAATTCATTACGAAGACTAATCATCACAGTGGCTTCAGCTATGGTCTAAAGAAATACATTACTAAAGTTAATCAAAAAGTAGGTTAGGATTATGCCAACAATTCGTGATATTGCCCGCAAAAGCGGCTATTCGGTTTCGACCGTCTCCCGTGTGTTAAATCATCAAAAATACGTCTCTGAACCTGCCAAAACGGCAATCGAAGCGGTCATTAAACAACTCGATTACGTGCCTAATAGCTTAGCGCGCGATTTAAGCTTCGGTCAAAATAAAAATATTGGGGTCGTCCTACCGCACAATGACCATCCGTATTTCAACCAACTCTTAAACGGGATTATGGATGCTGCGTTTTCAAGCGGCTATCACGTTGTGCTCCTACCTTCCGAATATAATCAAGCAGTCGAACTAGATTATCTCGAACAATTAAAACGTAAGAATTTTACCGCACTCATTTTTACTTCACATGGTATTGCACTCTCAGTCTTAGCAGAGTACACGCGTTATGGTCAAATTGTCTGTTGTGAAGACCCGGGGACCCATCATATCTCGGCCGTTTATTCTCACCGTGAGCCCGCCTATTTAGCGGCATTCAAGTACCTTAAAGCCCACAAAGCACAGCAAATTGGTCTACTATTAAGTCGTAATTTAGCGCAAAGCCCGACCTGGATTGCCGTCACGAACGCTTATCAACAAGTTTTCAACTGCCAACCTGATTCCGAGTTAATGGTCGGTGGCATGCGCTCATTTGAAGATGGCTATCGCGCCGCTGAACAACTGGTTGAAAAACAGCCAACCCTCGCTTGCTATTTTACAAATGGCGACGACATTGCCGCTGGTGTCCGCCAATATCATCTGGATCATCAACTGCCGACCCCGCTTTTAATTGGTCAAGAAAAACAATTATCCAGTTTTTTATTGCAACTGCCAACAATTGACCATCACTTCTTCACCCTAGGGCAAAAAGCGTTTGAAGTCGCCCTCAGTAACCATCACCAAGTTTGTCGTTTCGAATCAGAATTTATTTTGCCATAAAAAAGCCACCTTAACCTAACTTTTAGGCTAAGGTGGCTTTTTATGTCGGATGCTTATGCAAACACCCGATCAAAAATTGTTTGAACTTGTTTTAAGTGCCATTGGTAATCAAAGGCGTCGTCTAAATCGGCTTTTGAAAGTTCACTCGTCACTTTCGGATCGGCTTCTAATAATTGGCGGAAATCTTTTTGTTCATCCCATGCTAAGGCTGTCTTCGGTTGGACCAAATCATAGGCTGCTTCACGGCTCAGACCCGCATCCACTAACTTCAACAAGACACGTTGGCTGTAAATTAAACCATGGGTGATGTTCATGTCAGCCTTCATCTTTTCAGGGAAGACCGTCAACGTCTTCACAATCCGCGTGAAGCGATTCAAGATGTAGTCCAATAAAATCGTAGTATCGGGTAAAATAATCCGTTCAGCTGAGCTATGTGAGATATCGCGTTCGTGCCATAATGACACATCTTCCATCCCGGTAATCACATGACCGCGAATCACACGGGCTAAGCCACTAACGTTTTCAGAACTAATTGGATTGCGTTTATGCGGCATCGCTGATGAGCCTTTTTGACCTTTAGCAAAGAATTCTTCCACTTCGCGGACTTCTGTTCGTTGTAAATGCCGGATTTCAGTCGCAAAATGTTCGATTGAGGTCGCCACGACCGCCATCGTGTTAATGTAATCAGCATGTAGATCTCGTGGGAGCACTTGCGTTGAAATATCTTGGGCCCGGATCCCTAAGTGTTCTGTCACATAGGCTTCAATTTCAGGCGGAATATTGGCGAAAGTCCCAACTGCACCACTGATTTTACCGGCTTCAACGCCTTTTGCTGCGCGTTCGAAACGGTCTTGATTGCGTTTCATTTCAGCATACCAGGTTGCTAGTTTTAACCCAAACGTCGTTGGTTCAGCATGCACGCCATGCGTCCGCCCAATCATCACGGTATTTTGGTATTCGTAAGCTTTATCTTTTAGAACAGCCATAAAATTGGCGATATCAGCCCGGATTAAATCGTTCGCTTGTTTCAAAATATACCCTTGTGCTGTATCAACAACGTCCGTTGAAGTTAGACCATAGTGGACCCACTTTTTTTCATCCGCTAAGGATTCTGAAACGGCACGGGTGAATGCGACCACATCATGGTGTGTGATGGCTTCTAAGCGATTGACTTCTGCCAAATCAAAGCTAGCATTCGCGCGAATTTTCTGCGCATCCTCTGTGGGAATATCGCCTAATTTTGCCCACGCTTCGACAGCTAGAATTTCAACTTCCAACCAAGCTTGATACCGATTTTCCGTTGTCCAAATGGCGCCCATTTCGGGACGTGTATAACGTTCTAACATAAACTTCTCCTCCAAATAATACCTAAATGCTGGTGATGGTAAAACGTGCTTTTTGTGGCATCTTTCTGTGCTTAACCAAATTTGCCAAATTCGCGATTGCATCACCAACTCGTCAAATCCAGTTAATGCTCAAAAGATAACCGCCACAAATGCACTCTGTTTTGAAACGTGCTCCATCGGGCATCTTTCTGCGGCTAGCTACGTCCGTCCAACGATCGACTGCGTCGCTCATTCGCCGGCCTATGCTAGTCCTCAAAAGATAACCGCCCGCTGTCGCACTCTAATATAAGTCTGCCGCTTCGTAATTATCGATTAAGGGTTGGATGGCTTGTCCGGTTGCTGTGACCGATCCAATCTGTTGATTGGTCGTGACGTTGTGCAAATTAAAGTACCAATCCGGTTTGATCTTCATCTGTGTTTGAATTAATGACCGTTGTGCTTCTTGAATCCCTAAGGTCATCCCCGCATTATTGAGGCGTGATGGGCCGACTGCCAACTGACAGATGGCCTTCAAATGATATTCATATTGCGAGAAATTCAAGGTATGTGTCAAGACATCGCCCGTTGCGTGCGGTGTTGGCATAATTCGTTTCACATAAATATTCATAGCGGGTGTTAAAAAGAATTCAACCCCAAAAACACCTGTATAGTCTAATTTTTCCCCAATTAAGTGGGCTAATCGATTAATTTCAGTCGCAACATCTTGATTAATCCGTGCTGGCACAAGCGACATTTTCAAGCGATGATCTTCAAACTCATTTTCGATGACTGGCAGTGTCACACACTTACCATCTTCAGTTTTAACGACCATCACTGATAGTTCTTGTGCGTCGGGAATCCAAGATTCTAAAATATAAGTCCCCAACTCAAGGGCAGCTTCAATGTTTTCAAGGTCACTCGGTTGTTGAATAAAACGTTGATACTGCTTACCGTAACCTTTTTGAATGGGTTTTAAGATACATGGATATCCGATTGAATCGATTGCATCTTGAATATCATCTACATCAACAACTGTCGCATAGGGCGGAATATTGATATTTAAATCACTCAAAAAGACTTTTTCGAGGTACCGATCTTGCGTCACAGACAACACACTACTGCCTTGAGGTAGATAATAATGTTGTGCCAGTTGTTCGAGCACTGTCTCATCTAATAATTCATTCGTATAGGTCAACACTTGACTGACTTCACCGAGTTGGACTAATGTTTGATAATCATTGAATTCACCATCGATCTGACTATCAATTAAACGTGCAAATGAGGTATTTTGCATCTGCGGGGTCACAATCGCGGCTGCCCGATACCCCATTTCTTTTGCTTTGAGCGCCAACATATAGGCCCGTTGATCATTTCCAATAATTCCGATGGTTTGTCCTGGATAAATAACTGGCATCATATTACCTGCTTTCCTGTTCACCAAACTGTATACCCTTATTATAGCGAATTTAAGCGTTGTCTGCCTAATACTTTCCTCCATGATAACAAATTTTTAGACAAAAAAAGAGTGCCTATCAGCACTCCGTTAAATAACATTTATTTATTTTCGTCTAAAAAGACGACTTGACCGTCTTCAAACGCTGCAATTCGTGCTAAAGATTCCACTTGAATGCCGCGTTGATCTAACAATTCGCGACCTTTTTGGAAAGTCTTTTCGATGACAATCCCGACACCTTCAAGTTGTGCGCCGGCTTCTTCAATAATAGAAAGTAAGCCTTCAACCGCTTGCCCGTTGGCTAAGAAATCATCAATCACTAAAACGCGATCGTCTGCATTCAGAAACTTCTTCGAAATTGAAATGTGGTTATTCACTTTCTTCGTATATGAATAAACCGTTGCACTGTACATGTTATCTTGTAACGTCAAACTCTTGTGCTTTCTTGCAAAAACAACGGGAACGTGGAATGCTAAGCCCGCGAAAACAGCGGGCGCAATGCCAGATGATTCAACCGTTAGGATTTTAGTAATCTTCTTATCCTTAAATAAGCGTTGGAATTCTTCACCCATTGCAGCCATTAAATCTGGATCCACTTGGTGATTTAAGAAGTTATCGACCTTCAATACGTCTTGACCTAATACTTGACCATCTTTTTTAATGCGTTCCTCTAATAGTCGCACGCTGAGCTCTCCTTTGTAGCATCGTTAAACATCACTACCGATAGTAGTAACGACTAATAATGTTTTCTGAAATTGAATTAAAAATAGATTACCACAAAAAAAGCAACACAACAAGCTCAAATCCAGTTATTCAGCGATTTGAAAAGAGCCTGTCACAAACCGGAATTTGTGGCAATCTCTTTTGAGATTAATTAGTAGCAGATTTCCCATGATTTGTTTCATAGCATTCTTTATTGATCATATTGGTCGAGGTGGTAAGCCTTAACGAGCTCAATTAACTTCGCTGGATAATCAGGGTCAGTCGCATAGCCGTCTTGCTGTAAAGCATGGGCAGCTTGCTCATAATTAGTGGCCGCGATTACGTGTGCATACTGCGTCCGGTTCCAAGAGGTCCCATAAGCAAACAATTGTACATGGTCAAGCATCGATTCTTGATAATTGTTATATACTCTAAAACGCGCTGTTGTCGTTACCCACTGACCATTTAAATATTCCTTGGTCGTCATTTCCTTAGTGTTGGCCTCATTATCACCCTTAATACCGAAATAATTATGGTATTGCGCAGCAAGTGAGCTCTTCCCCCAATCACTTTCTAAAATAGCTTGCGCTAAAGTAATACTTGGTAAAACATGATATTTCGTCTGTAATTCTTGGGCATATGGCACCATTTTTTTAATAAACGCTTGCTTCTTAGCTTGGCGCGATTGTTGTTCCTGTCTGGCTTGATCGGCAAGTTCTTCTTGGGCCTTTTGTCCATTATACCGAACTAATAAAACGAGCCCAATTCCGAGAATAAATAGACTCACTAAAACGACCACTAGCCAATCGGTTGGGTGGCGTCTCTTCTTAGAATAGTAGTTAGCTGTTGGTTTGCGTTTTGTCGTCTTGCGTTTACGTTTTTTTGCCAATCCTCTGCCTCAACTTTATCTGAATCTATTCTATATTGTACACAAATTCATTCAGAACACCAATCTTTAATTTGTAACCCCCCTTTAATTTCTATTTAGCGCTTTTATTGCTATAATATTGGCTGTAACCGATTACGATAGTAAAGGACTGATTTTATTGACAACGCTTAACTGGGGAATTATCGGCTTAGGCAATATCGCCAATAGTTTCGCAACTTATTTTAACCAACCTGATGGTCACATTTATGGGGCTGCTTCTCGTTCACTCGATAAGGCACAAGCCTTTGCCGACCAATACAATATTCCACATGCATTCGGTAGTTATGCCGACATGCTCGGTGATGACAACATCGACATCGTCTACATTGCAACCCCCCACAATTATCACTTCGAAAGCATTATGGCGAGTCTTGAAGCCGGTAAACACGTCTTCTGTGAAAAAGCGATTACGATGAACCGCCGCGAACTCAATGTAGCAAAGGCTCTTGCTAACGAAAAGCACTTGATATTAGCTGAAGCAATGACCATTTATCACATGCCATTGTTTGCTGAGATTGAACGCCAACAAGTCGCTAATCACTTGGGCGCTTTAAAATCAATTCAAGTCTCTTTTGGAAGTTATAAAGAGCTTGATCCAAACAATCGCTTCTTCAGTCCCGCACTTGCCGGCGGTGCAATGCTTGATATTGGTGTTTATGCCCTCTCATTTGCACGTCGGATGTTAACTGCTAAACCAGAACTTGTAGCGACGCAATGGGTGCCATCAGAATCCGGTGTTGATCAGCAATCAACATTACTTTTAAATAATGCCAAGCATGAAATGGTGACTGTTACCTTAAACATTCATGCGAAGATGCCTAAACAAGGTGTTCTCGTTTATGAAAATGGCTATGTCACCGTTGACGATTATCCACGGCCTGACAAAGCCACCCTCACTTTCCCAGATGGTCGCGTTGAGACCATTCAAGCGGGTGACGCAACCAACGCAATGAACTATGAACTCCATGATTTCCAAGAAACAGTGCGCGGAAATCAATCAAACGATACCCTCGAATTATCAAGCGATGTCATGGACATCATGTCAGACGCACGTGCTGAATGGGGCTTTGTCTATCCATTTGAAAAACGCACTGATCTCGATTAATCCATTCAAAAAACCTGGCCAATTTGGTCAGGTTTTTTTAGAGTATTTTAGCGAGAACCACCATATCTTTTAGGCGAATCCCATTTTCATAGATTGGCGTTTGATATTGGTCGAAGAAGTTTTTGCGAATTTGTTCGAACCGAAAGCCTTGACGCAAATAACAACCAATTGCTGCCAAACTGCCGTCCCCAGTGCCAACTAGCAATGATTGAAACCCTTGGTCAATTGCAATCGTCTGAATTTGAGTCATCATTTGCCCACCGAATCCTCGATGCTGCCATTCTGGCCGTACCGCAATATTTTTAAGTTCTACCTGCTGATTGTTGAGTGCCATCAGATGGAAGACCCCGATGACTTGCTGCTGATCGCTTACGGTGTAAAATTGCCCATGCATCAAATAGCGTTCAATCATGCCGACTTCTTCATCCGCTAACAATAGATCATCCAGCCACTGTCGCCGTGCTGCGCCCTCAATCAATTGATACGTTAACATCTCCAGCTCACCACCCAATCAAAAAAAGGGGTCGCGACAAAATTGCTTTTGCCGCGACCCCTAGGTTAATTTTTAAATTAGTTTTTGTTTACGTTAACAGCTTGTGGGCCGCGGTCGCTTTCTTCGATATCGAAAGAAACGCTTTGACCTTCTTCAAGAGTCTTGTAGCCTTCACCTTGGATAGCTGAGAAATGTACGAATACATCACTACCATCTTCGCGAGTTACAAAGCCGTAACCTTTTTCTGCGTTAAACCATTTTACAGTTCCGTTTTCCATGAGAAAAATCCTCCTTGTGTCGATGACACATTATAAATTTGTGTATTTCTGGTGGTCCGATGGAAGAAAGTTCTTTTGGAAACATTCGTACCGCAACCATTCAAAAAGTACAAACATAGTGTAACACAGGCAACAACCATTGGCAACCATTTGGCAATAAAAATAAACCGTTTTCTATCACGGACAATCAGCATCCGTGTTTTTAGACAAGTGTTATTTTATATGTTGAATCATGCCCCAAATGATTTGGCTTTTTGCTTTAATTACGTTAAGATAGCAGTATAACTTTTTCTCATTGGAGTACTTGCTTATGCTAAAACTATTGAAACGGCTATTACCAATTATCTTCATCGGGGTGAGCCTAGCCGCTTGCCAAAAACCGATGGATACTAAACATCAACTCCAAGCCGATATGCAAACCGTTGAAGATGCGACTAAGCAACAACGAACAGCTCTTTCAACCCTCGAAACAATCGGCGATCCAGTTCCTGATAACTATCTCACGATTCAAAAAAAATATCCCGACGAAAATCTATTAACGATTGAAGATACTAAGATTGCGACGACTGCGGCCAAGCGCGAAGCAGCCTTTCAAAGTCTTAAAGAACAACAAGCTGTGCTCAAACCGGTCATTAAACGCCTCACCAAACTGGTCAAGCAAGAAAACGATGAATTGCCGATTGAACAAGTCAAAGATTTAAATCAAAGTCTTAAGATTTCGACACTTGATTATACAACCTTGGCCACCTTCTACAACGCGGCCACTAAAGCATCTGATGAATTTTACAGCGACCATACAGATGCTGATGCAGACGAAGACAGTCTTAAATCACCAATCAATCGTTTAAATCAATATTACAGTTCAGTTTATCAACAAGCCGAAATTGCTAAGGTCAACATGAACACAGTTGCTGCGCATGCTAAGAAAGTGCAAAAACAACTGGAATAAACAAAAAAGGAGTTGGACAAAGTCACGTTTGTCCAACTCCTTTTTTC
This sequence comes from Latilactobacillus curvatus JCM 1096 = DSM 20019, assembly GCF_004101845.1. Taxonomy (NCBI): domain Bacteria; kingdom Bacillati; phylum Bacillota; class Bacilli; order Lactobacillales; family Lactobacillaceae; genus Latilactobacillus; species Latilactobacillus curvatus. The sequence goes on from NZ_CP026116.1 coordinate 1,131,467, forward strand.
AATCTTTAATTATTCAACCCGTGGCGGACCACAATCGTCGGCTGTAGCTACCCGCACTTGTTATTGCGTCCGTTTAAACCGCATGAGTGGTGTTGCGACTAGTGGTGTCACCACAGCTGCTAAGGTTGCTTCCATTACAGCATTTAACGCAACAACGCCAAGCATCACGATGATTAAATGGGTCGGATCAGTATGATACATCCCTGCCGCTTGGTGTCCGTAAAGCACACGCGTTAAGCCAATCACTAAAATGGTATTGATTAAAGCCCCGAAAATCCCAGCTAAAGCCATTGCACCGGTTTTACGAATTTTAGTTTGATATAAGTGTTGGAACGTAAAGCCAGCAATCATCCCAGCCATCAACCGCGGTAAAATAGCGATAATTGGATTTTGAAAGATTAAAAGTGAAAGCGGATCGCCTGGAGAGGTATAGGCTCTAAATAATGAAATCAAACCCCAAATTAATCCTAGAATCGCCCCTTGGCGTGTGCCCAGGATCACGGCCCCAATAATGACCGTTAAATGAATTGTTGTTACGGCTGGTAGCCCAGGAATGATATTAATATAACCGACCATCGGAATAAAACTTTGAATGATTAAAAAAGCGGTTAAAATCGCCATAATACTAATCGTATAAGCTGCTGAATTTTTATGTGTCATCCTAACTGACTCCTAAACTGAATTTATTGCTCATTATAGCGATTTGTCACCCTAGTTTCAATCATTTACATCAAGGGACAAAAAAAGGTAATTCCAATTGGAATTACCTAACTGAATTATGATGCGGGTGAGAAGACTCGAACTTCCACCGGGAAAATTCCCGACAAGATCCTTAATCTTGCGCGTCTGCCATTCCGCCACACCCGCGTAACTTGCTTTATCACTTTAAGCCACGTACATTAGTATAAGAGAAACGATGATTGAAGTCAATTAAAATTTTACTTTGGAGACGATTACATGCCCATTATCCCCGCTAAACTAACCGATATTGCCAAATTAACCACCCTGTATCAACAATTAACGACTGAAATGCATGTGCTACAACCCACTAATTACCAAGCTGATTACACGCCTGAGTTCTTTGACTGGCAACAAATGATAACTGATCCACTACAAGCAGTCTTTGTTCATCAAAACCAAGATGCGCAAATCGATGCCTTTTGTCACGTTACAACAGCCCAAACAAGTCCCTCACCCTTGTTTATCGCACACCGCTTTGCTTATCTCACAACACTGTATGTTGCACCAGAGGCACGCCGCCACCACGTCGCTACACAACTGCTATCGTCCGCAAAGCAATGGCAACAAACACAAGCGCTCGATTATTTAGAACTAACCGTGTTAGGGAATAATCCGGCTGCGTTGGCCCTCTATCAGAAGCTGGGCTACACCACTCAGAATCAAACTTTACGCGCCAACTAAAAAAAGGCCACCCCTAAACATAGGGGTGGCCTTTTTTCATTGAATTTGTGTGGTTTGATAAATCAGTCGTCCATGACACCGCCGACAAACATAGCGAGCCGTATTCATTCGACGGCGACGTGGATAGACTTGTCCACAGTCTGAACATTTATAAATCACAATTTTGCTCGATTTAGCTGTCTTTTGTGCAGCTGGTGCATAGCGCGCACCCCCGACTTGTGCAAGTAATTGTTTAAACTCTGCGTCTCGATGACGGTAACCGCGATGCAACAGATGCAGGTGATAATGGCAAAGCTCATGCTTAATCACCCCTTCTAAGGTCTGTGTATCATGTTCGGTCAACATCTTTGGATTGATATCGATATGATGATCCTGTAAATGATAGCGCCCGCCGGTTGTTTTTAAACGCCGATTGAGATTTGCTTGATGCACAAACGGCCGATTAAAAAACTGCAACGATAACCGTTCAATCAATTCAGTTAAGGCTTGATCAGTCATTTGCCTTTGGCGCTTTCATTGTCAGTTGTACGCGTTCACGTTCTTGATCAACACTCATCACCCAAACCTGAACGACGTCGCCAACTGCCACTTCATCAGAAGGATGTTTAACAAAGTGGTTTGCCAGTTGAGAAATGTGCACTAAGCCATCGTGTTTCACACCAATATCGACAAAGGCCCCAAAATCAATCACGTTGCGGACTGTGCCTTCTAACGCCATATTCGGTTTCAAATCCGCCAAGGTTAAGACATCATGACGTAACAATGGCGCCGTCATCTGATCCCGTAAATCACGCCCTGGTTTTTGCAAACTACTTAAGATGTCGGTGATTGTTTCAATCCCGACCTCTAATTCAGCCGCTAGAGCCGGTACTTGCATTTGTGCAATCGCCGTCTTCAACGCATCGCTTCCTAAAGCAGCAACGGTTAACCCAAATGATTTCAAAATGGCTTTAGCCGTTGGATAACTTTCTGGATGAATATCAGTATTATCGAGTGGATTGTCCCCATTAATAATCCGCAAGAATCCGACCGATTGTTCATAAGCTTTAGGCCCTAAGCGTGGTACTTTCTTCAAAGCACTCCGCTTTTGATAAAGGCCGTTTTCATTGCGATATTGCACAATGTTTTGAGCAGTAGTTGCTGACAACCCTGAGATATGTTGTAGCAGCTGAGGGCTAGCCGTATTCAGGTTGACTCCCACACTATTCACGACATCCTCAATCACTGTATCGAGTTGCACAGTGAGCTCTTTTTGCGCCACATCGTGTTGATATTGTCCAACCCCCACTGCTTGTGGATCAATCTTGATCAATTCAGCTAACGGATCTTGCAAACGACGGGCAATACTAATCGCACTTCGTTCTTCAACGTGTAAATCTGGAAATTCTGCCCGTGCTGCATCACTCGCAGAATAAACAGAAGCCCCCGCTTCATTGACAATCACATAGAAAATTTCCCGGGAAATAGATTTCAAACACGTCGTTACGAATTCTTCTGATTCACGACTCGCAGTCCCATTACCGATTGCAATCATTTCAACTTGATATTTCTCGAGTAAAGCAGTGAATTCATCCGCCGCTTTTGATCGTTTGTCAGCTGAAGCTGGTTTGTGTGGGTAAATGACTAACTTATCCAAGAATTTTCCAGTACCATCGACAACGGCTAATTTACACCCAGTCCGATAAGCGGGATCAAAGCCTAATACAACTTTACCCTTCAATGGTGGTTGCAACAAGAGATGCTTCAAGTTATCACCAAAGACACTAATCGCTTGTTGATCAGCTTTTTCCTTTAATTGCTTGCGTAATTCACGCTCAATTGCCGGTCCAATAAACCGCTTATAGGCATCTTCAACCGCAGACTTGATGACCATTGCTGACGCTGAATCTTGTCCATACAACAGATCTTGGCTGATCCGACTGGCAATTACTTGATCGTCAATCATAATTTTAGCTTTCAAAATACCTTCGTTTTCACCACGATTAATCGCTAAATATTGATGTTCCGCTACCTTCGTTAAATCGGCAGTGAAATCATAATAGATTTGATAAACTTGCTTCTCATCGGCTGCTTCGTCTTTAACTTGACTGGCCAACTGACCATTTTGCCAAGTATATTGGCGCACCCAATTCCGATATTTTGCTGTTTCACTAATATTTTCCGCCAATATTTCATGAACACCAGCTAAAACAGCAGCTGTATCATTGATTTTTTGATCTGGATTGAGGTAAGCTTCAGCTTTTGCCAATAATGCTTGTTCGGTTAAGCTAGGTAACCCTGCGATAAACTGCGCAAAAGGTTCCAAGCCGGCTTCTTTAGCGATGGTTGCTTTGGTCCGTCGTTTTTGTTTATAGGGTAAGTACAGATCCTCTAAAGCTTGCAGTTGCGTTGCCGTTTCAATTTGTTGTTTGAGTTTTGGCGTTAATTTTTCTTGTTCAGCGATATTTTTCAAAATATCGGTTTTACGTTTTTCGAGCGTCGTTAAGTATTGAAATGTGCTTTCAATTTCACGAATTTGAACTTCATCGAGGCTTCCCGTTCGTTCTTTTCGATACCGCGCAACAAACGGTACGGTATTGCCTTCTTCTAAAAGACCTAACGTTGCTTTGATTTGTTGTGGTCGATACTGTGTTAATTGTTGAATCACAAGATTTTGAATATCAGGCATCTGATTGCACTCCTTTTGCTTCAATTAAAAAAACAGCCCCCGACTTGGGAACTGTCAACTTTCGCCCTAAGCGATTCTTGAAATATTTTGGATGTATTTAGAAATCCGTTCCGTTGCTTTGTCTTGATTCATTTCTGAAGCTGCAAAAGCTTGCATATCAACGGTTTCATCATCATGCATGCTTGTAATTAAATCTTCACAGCCTTGAATGAAATCAGCGTAAGCACCGATTAAACGTTGGTTGTTCCCCATCAAACGAGCGGGCGCAACAACTGTTTTGAATTGTGCTAAGAATTCGTGATATTGATCAACACCATCTCTGAAGATTTGTGCTGTCTTTTGATAGTCTTGTTCGCTCATTTCGGCTAACTTACCATCAGCAACGGCTGCTTTTAAAGGGGTGAAATACTTACTCATCCCTTCTTGTACTTTTTCAGTATTATCGATTAAATCGTTGACAGCTTGGCCGTATTTGGCAAGCTTTTGTTGCGTTTTATTCATGTCCATCCTCCTAGTTTCCTATGGTTTAGTATACTAATTTCCCAATCGGCTTGCAATTAAAATATTAAAGCGAAAAGGCATGCTTAGTTCATCAAAGGACATTTACCTCATTAAAAAAACGCTAGCGACAAAATCTCGTTTGTCACTAGCGTCGATTATTACCTATCTTCTCTTCAACATTCTACTCGTCCACGACTGACCAAACATTAACTTTGTCAATAAGTCGATACAAGCGAAAATAACTAAATAAAGTAAGAAACTCAACAACTAATTATTTTGAACGTGAGTAATCCGTTCCAGACCACCAAAGATGAAAAGTGATATCAGAAACTGTAAGAATATTTGCATACGTAATCCTCCCTACAAAACTCACTAACATAAAAGTTATTTAATCACCTTTATTATAGTTTAATTGACAAGCACTTTACAAGGTCGGCAACAAATTATTTAGCCATTCTCCGCTGGAAGAACTTCACAATTTCCACAATCACAATCAATGAGAATGAGGCTGCTAGGACAATTCCCCATTGGTGAATATCGAGATGTGACACGTGGAATAGGCCGTTTAAGCCAGGTACCATAATCGTTGCGGCTAACAGGAGGAATGAAGCTAAGACAGCCCAGTTGAAAGCTTTATTCTTGAAAAAACCAACTGTAAAGATTGATTGGTGCACTGACTTCACGTTAAACGCGTGGAAGAGTTGAATCATCCCTAACGTTGCATAGGCCATCGTTAACGCATCAGCATGTGCTAAGCCGCTCGCTTGATGCACTGGGTACGTAATCGCTAAGGCATACACACCAAGCGTAATCCCACCTTCTAAGAGACCTTGATAGATAATCGCTTGGAAGACACCGCCGGAGAAGAAGTTTGACTTGCGCCCACGTGGTTTTTGATTCATAATCCCCGGTTCAGTGGGCTCAACCCCCAACGCAATCGCTGGGAATGTATCCGTCACTAAGTTAATCCATAAGATGTGCACCGGTTGCAGAATTTGCCAGCCTAAAATCGTCATCATGAATAAGGTAAGGACTTCACCTAGGTTAGCTGACAATAAATATTGAATTGATTTTTGAATGTTGGCAAAGACTTTACGACCTTCTTTAACAGCCACGACAATCGTTGAGAAGTTATCATCGGCAAGCACCATATCACTGGCGCCTTTTGATACTTCTGTCCCGGTAATCCCCATCCCAATCCCGATATCTGCGGACTTCAAGGCTGGCGCATCATTGACACCATCCCCGGTCATCGCAACGACTTTACCATGTTTTTGCCAAGCTTTAACAATCCGCACCTTATGTTCTGGCGCAACTCGCGCATAAACTGCGTACTGACTGACTTTTTTAGCAAATGTCTCGTCATCCATTTGATCCAGTTCGGCACCTGTCACAACGGCCGCATCCGCATCTTGTTCAGGTGTAATAATCCCTAAACGAAGGGCGATGGCTTCTGCAGTATCCCGGTGATCACCGGTAATCATTAACGTCCGAATCCCTGCTGAATGCGCATCAGTTACAGCTTGTTTGGCTTCTGGTCGTTCTGGATCAATCATCCCGACTAAACCAGCAAAGATTAACTCATCTTCAATCGTCGGATCAATTGTTGCTGGTAAGCTATCTAACGGTTTATACGCTAATGCCAAGACACGTAACGCTTGTTTAGCTAAATCGTGGTTTGTTTTGAGTAAAAATTGCCGTTCATCTTCATCTAACGGTTGAACATCGCCATTGGCATCAATAAAATGACTCACGCGTTTGAGTAATTCATCCGGTGCACCCTTAGTGGTCATTAATAATTGACCATCTTTGGCTTGATGAATCGTTGTCATCAGCTTCCGTTCTGAATCAAACGGTACTTCACCCACGCGTGGTGCTGCTGCTAGGGCATCTTGGATCACGAAACCTTTATCACGCCCATAAGCAATTAAAGCCGTTTCCGTTGGATCACCAATTAACTGGCCATCCTCTGTGATTTTCGTATCGTTGGCAAGGTTCATAATGCTTAACGCTAAATCATCGCCTGCCAAGTCGGCTGATGCTTCTTGCAACTGATTATTGGTAAAAATCTTTTCTACCGTCATTTGATTCATCGTTAACGTCCCAGTTTTATCGGACGCAATAATGTCGGTACTCCCCAGTGTTTCCACAGCAGGTAACTTCCGTACCAACGCATTTCGTTTAACCATCTTCTGTGTCCCAAGGGCTAAAATAACCGTCACAATTGCCGGTAATCCTTCTGGAATTGCGGCAACCGCTAATGAGATTGAGGTTAATAACATGTTAATTGGTGATTGCGCGTGGCGTAAGTAGCCGACCACAAATACAACAGCCGCAATGATTAAAATCATAATCGTTAAACTCTTACCAAGTTGACTTAAATTCATTTGCAATGGTGTTGTGGTTTCACCAGCTTGATTTAACATCCCAGCAATTTTACCAACTTCAGTTTGCATCCCAGTGCCCGTCACAACCCCGACACCACGACCGTAAGTCACATTACTATTCATGAATGCCATGTTGGTCCGATCGCCAATCCCACTTTCAGGATCGGTTAACGTTGCAACAGTCTTATCAACCGGTACCGATTCACCCGTCAAAGCCGATTCCTCAATCTTCAAAGCCGCTGATTCTAACAAGCGTAAATCAGCTGGGACGATATCGCCCGCTTCTAATAGCACGATATCACCGACAACCAGTTCTTCACTCTTGATTTTAACAATCTGCCCGTTACGGCGTACATGTGCGTCCGGGGTTGCCATCTCTTTTAAAGCATCAATTGCTTGTTCCGCTTTGGCTTCTTGGAAAACACCAAAAACGGCATTCAAGATAACAACGGCGAGAATAATAATCGCATCTGGCCATTCATGTGCTAAAAAGCCGGCAATCATTGCCGCTACTAATAAGACGATAATCATGAAATCTTTGAACTGTTCTAAAAAACGAACGAACAAGCTTTTTCGTTTAGTCTCAGTCAACTGATTACGCCCGTATTTAGCGAGTCGTTCAGCAACTTGGTCTTGCGTTAGCCCATCAGTTGTTGTGGCTAAACTTTTTAAAGTCTCATCCGTTGATTGGGTAAAGAATGAACTTGGTTGATCTGTCATTGTCGTGCCTCCTATAGATAGATTTCGGGGTAAAAAAAGAGACCTATAGAGAATTCAAAGAATCCCCCATAAGTCTCACTAATTAAGATAACACCAGAATATTGCCTTGTTGGTGGCGTTATCGCAGACAAGCTGCCAGTTACTCCCTTATCGTTAACCTCATTATAAGGTATAGACAATCTAAAAGGCAAGTAAATAGTTATTTTAATAACTAAATTAGTTTACGAAACTAGGCTCGAAAGCTAACCACTGACAACGCACTCTGTTTTTTAAACGTGCTCTTTCAGGTATATTGTTGCAGTTAGCTACGTCTAGCAAACAATCGACTGCGTCGCTTATTTCACGAGCCTAGGCTAAGCCGCCACAATATAACCGCCTGAAACGCACTCGGTTTTATTGCCAGAACGTATCGTAGATTGTTATTGGTAAATGACGCTTGTGGGCCGTTTTCTTGTACCAGTTTTCAATCTTCGTTGCGGCTTCTTCACTGACCTGACGACCTTCTAAATAGTCGTCAATTTGATCGTACGTGACGCCCAATGCTAATTCATCTGGTAATGCTGGACGGTCTTCTTCAAGATCCGCCGTTGGTACTTTTTTATAGAGGTGTTTAGGCGCACCGAGTTCGGCTAACATGGCCTTGCCTTGACGCTTATTAAGTCTGAAGATTGGCACTAAATCTGCGCCGCCATCCCCAAACTTCGTATAAAAACCAGTGATGGATTCGGCTGAGTGATCCGTTCCTAAAACAGCGCCACTATTTTCACCAGCAATCCCATATTGGGCAATCATCCGCACGCGGGCTTTAATATTACCCTTATTAAAATCGCTAACGGTTACACCGGTTTCCGCAAGGGATTGGACCATTGCATCCACTGAGCCTTTAATGTTGACCCGTTTGACTTGATCAGCTGCCATAAATTCAATCGCCGCCATTGCATCCGATTCATCAGCTTGTTCGCCGTAAGGCAATCGCATTGCGATAAATTGATAACTTTCATCGCCAGTTTCAGCCCGCATTTCTTGCATGGCTTTTTCAGCAAGTGCGCCCACTAAAGTTGAATCTTGGCCGCCTGAAATGCCTAAGACATAGGTTTTTAAAAATGTATTTTTCTTTAGATAAGCCTTCATAAAATCAACCGAGCGGCGGATCTCTTTGGCGGGGTCAATCGTTGGTTGTGTTTTTAAGGCTGCAATAATTTCTGCTTGTAAAGCGTTCATTTGCCAGATACTCCTTCAAAAATAATCGATTCTAGTGCATTAAATTAACGTCTTCTCTGACTTTGCGAATTGAATTCATCTTATTATCCCAAGTCCGTTGTGATAAATCGACTGGATAATCTTGTGGATTCAAGTCCCGTTTGTATTCATCCCAGAGTGAATCAAGGTTTTCAGCACAGAACTTCTTAATCGCCGCTAATTCAGGCAACGTATAGACCCGTTTACCATTTTCAAAAATAGTCCGTAAAATTGGTCGGGCATTGAAGTCGGTCACGGTCTTATTGATGTACGTGTAATTAGGGTGGAACATGTAAATCGTATCTTGTTCAAGTGGATCTTCATCCCATAACGTGATGTAGTCCCCTTCTGATTTACCGTCAACTTGTTTGGTAATTCGCCAAACTTGCTTGCGGCCTGGTGTTGAGACTTTTTCAGCATTACTTGATAATTTAATCGTATCGACCATCTTGCCATCTGAATTTTCAATTGAAACGAGTTTATAAACCGCGCCCAAAGCTGGTTGGTCGTAAGCGGTAATTAACTTCGTCCCAACGCCCCAAACATCGATTTTAGCTTCTTGCATCTTCAAGTTTTGGATTGTCTTTTCATCTAAATCGTTAGAAGCGTAGATTTTAGCATCCGTGAAGCCCGCTTCATCCAATTGTTGGCGCACACGCTTAGAAATATAGGCCATATCGCCACTATCAATCCGCACGCCTTGGAAATTAATCCGGCTACCGAATTCGCGCGCAACCCGAATCGCACTCGGCACACCACTTTTCAAAGTATCATAAGTATCCACAAGGAAGACACAGTCCCGATGTGTTTCAGCATAGGCCCGGAACGATTCGTAATCGTTACGATAGGCTTGGACTAATGAATGCGCATGCGTCCCACTTGCTGGGATTCCAAAAATTTTAGAAGCTCGCACATTACTCGTCGCATCAAAACCACCAATATAAGCCGCCCGGGTGCCCCATAATGCCGCATCTAATTCTTGTGCCCGGCGCGTGCCAAATTCTAGCACTGGATCTTTGCCAACGACTGATTTAATCCGCGCAGCCTTAGTTGCAATTAAGGTTTGATAATTAACAATGTTTAATAGCGCCGTTTCGATTAACTGACATTGAGCTAATGGGCCTTCTACTTGAATAATCGGTTCATTACCAAAAACAAGCTCACCTTCAACGGCTGAACGAATCGTTAAATCAAAATCTAATTCTGCTAGATACGTCAAAAAATCCTCAGGATAGCCGACTTCATCCCGTAAATAAGCTAAATCACTCTCGGTAAAGCGGAGATTCTCAAGATAATTAACGATATGTTCTAAGCCAGCAAAAATAGCATACCCATTTTCAAAAGGTAGTTTTCTGAAATAGCATTCGAAAACCGCTGTCCGATTATGGAGTCCCTTTTTAAAATAAGTTAACATCATATTGAGCTGATACAAGTCTGTATGTAACAACAAACTATCATCAGGATATAATTTTTGCATGTCGCACTCCTAATTAGAGATATATTTGGTATAACTATATCATAAAATAAAACAAGCAATCAAAAAAAGACGGTTTTTACCGTCCTTTTTACTACTATCCAAATAACTTTTGATACAACTTAGCTTTTTTCTTAGAAGTTGTTCGTATTTTGAACCATTTATTTAACTTTCGTTTTAGTGGCTTTTGCCCTTCCATCCAAGTACCAGTAAAAACATGGATAGTTGATGAATCTCCCGATGGATTACATAAAATACCGGATGGGTAAACATGAATACCCTCATCTAATATTTGTTCCTTATTACCTAATTGACAATGATATTTGTCAATTAAAATATCGGAAACTGTTTTAGTATTTACGTTTTTCATTTGATTTTCTCTATCAAATGTAAATGATTCGCCTTCAAAAAAATCTAACATGTCTTTCACAAACGGATGCTTAGGTTCTGCACCAAATGCAGCTGTAAAAGGATATTGTGGATTTTCAAATCCTACAAACGCGCGATTATCCAAGAATTGATCTAAATTATCTAAAACAAGCACATCGGTATCTAAATAAATACCGCCTTCATGATAGATAACATATGCTCGAATATAATCACTCACATAAGCCCATTTTTTTTGTTCATATGCAACTTTGATATATTCATTCATGTTCATATCAAAATTTTCTTCATTCCACTCAATAATTTCATAATCCTTAAGATTTGATCGCCACGTTTTCATACATCGCTCAATATCCGCTGTTTTTTCGTGGCCGCCTACCCATACATAATGAATTTTTTTTGGAATCATAATTAATTTCTCACCTCTAAGTCAACATATGGTTTTATATTCAAGAATTGGATGATTACTTGCCATTTAACAAGATCCTCCTTTGAAACCTTAATCTTAGTAAATCCCTTTTGCATTTCTTCAAAAAGCTCACCATAAAACGGTTCTAAAGTACCATTAATCATTTTTTGGTTAAACTGGCGCATATCAGAGCCGTAATAAATTGGCAATTCTACCGGTATCTTCAAATCTACAGTACGATCTTGGTCCGCTTTATAAAATGCAATCAATGCTTTTAAGTAAGGCTGATTATTAAAATCAGGCACTCTTTTACTGATGGCGAATCCTACAATCTCACCAACCGCTTTTTTCGCCGTTTGCCCTTTAAAAGCAACTGGCCAATAAATTGATAGTAAGTTAAGCTTATTAAATATCCTGAAAATACGATACTGAAATTGATAATTAGGAATTTGATACCGACTCAACAGACTAACCAGTGTTCGTAACTCGCCATTCAATACATTTAAATTTCCTACTTCGGAGTTAATATAATTCCCATCATGAACACGATAATTTATGACACTAAAATTAGCATTCTCAAGATTTAATGAATTTATTAATTCATCCTGTAGATTGATCCAGTTAGGCGTATTCCAAGATAAATAATTACGATGAACTTGATTTTCAAAAACTGGCGTTCGCCAAAAAGCAAAATCTAAATATAAGTTACGGCCCAACCATAAGGTCTGTATTTTTAACTGCCTACTATTACCCAGATAATCTAGTGTGGACTGTTTCCTTATTTTTGTATGGTTACCATTATCAATACTAATATCTGCCAAAATCCCATCAATATCATCACTCTCCAAAATATGAATTGCACGCGATAATACTTTTCTATTACTAAAAATATCGTCGGAATGAATAATATAGACAATTGTTCCCGATAAGTATTTTACCCCTAATTTCAATGCGTTCAATTGATCGCTATTTGATTCGTAGAGATACCGCACCTTATGCTCTAAATTAAAGCAATTAATATAATCATTGACAACTTGTTTGGTATTATCAGTTGAACCATCATCAATAATTATTAATTCCCAGTTTGTGTAGGTTTGATTTCTAATTGATTCTAGTGACTCTAAAATTGTTTCTTGATCATTGTAGGTTGGCATCAATAAACTGATTTTTTCCTGTTCACTAAATGTTTGAGTCTTAACTCTTGCTAATAACTGGCCTTCAATAAAAGCTAAAATAAAAGTTGCTGTTAGAAAATCCATCACATTACCACTATACAATGACACACTTAGAATACCAAGAATGCCTAATAAAAATGACATATTTCTAAAAGTAAATTTTGTTCTAAAATATCTTAATATTGTATAAATTAAATAGATAACACCTAGAATGTAAGGCAATACTAATAATATAACGCCCAGTATCCCCATTGAATAGTATTGAGAAATAAAATCTCTTTCAACATTAAAGATATTATTCATTCGTGTATACGTAATTCCAAATAACTCATCTTTTGGATTGTCGTTCACTTCTTTGACACGATTAAGCATCGCAATTTCGATTTTCCGGAAACTAATCCGATCTTGAATAGGCCACTTCATAATCTCTTTCCAAAATCCAGGATCATCATAGTATGGGTACGAAACCTCAATAAATCTGGCATTAATCGAGTATTCGCTATAATGTTTTCTAATATACCGGATTAATGGTGTTTCATGCTTATTTATTTCTTTCTTTGAATCGCCTTTTTTACTTTTTTCCTCTAATTTCTTTTCACGTTTCTCTACCTCCGCTTTATCCCCATCACGTTCTTGTTGAATCTGTGCATCAAAGTTGGTTCTATTAATTGCTGGTGAGACGGGATAAATAATGCCACATAGCACAATAAATAGTAATAAAATACCTAGCACCGATTTTTTTAAAACAAGATCTTGCTTAATAAGTGTGAAGAATAAGTACATCCCTGTCATTAAAATAACCATCCCAATACAGCCTAACGTCGATACCTTTGTCCCTAACATAAACATCGCTAAGACTTGTACTAAACTTAAGATGAAATTCTTCACGTTTGTATGTTTAATTAAGTAATACAACATTACTGGTAGCAATAGAACCTCTACAGCTGCTGTTGAATTAGCAAAGTTAAAGAATCCTTTCGATGCTAACTGAAAATAACTACCATGTCTATTGTCAAAGAACCAATTAATGATGCTACCCGTAATTCGTTGATTTGTATATGAAGCTAAACTAATTTTGAATAAGTTGGTTACCACAATACTCCCTGATATTAAGGCAACTAACCATGAAATAATTGATTCCAATTGATTATCGGTGAATTTAACATTATAAGAAACAACTAGAATAATTAATGGTAGCACCATTCTAATCAGATAAAAAATTTCTCCTGTAATTGAATAACCAAAGTTGCCATCAACTAATGAATGAAATTGCATTGCATTTAAATGATGCCCAATGAAATACACTATCAGTAAACCCATATAAATTCCAAGAAAGAGTTTCATTTTTTTATTTTTATTAGACCATAAAAATAAAATGCTTATAATTCCTACTAAGATTATTCTAAGCATAGTCGCTGGTGAAAACTTTAGAATTGTCGATATTGGCGGTTGATACAAATAAAAAATATCTAAAAAAGGTTGGATAATAATAAACCAAAGAATAGTTGTTTTTAATTTTGAATACACAGTACTTCCTCCCATTATTGCATTATTTACTCAAGAAATATCGATAACCATCCATCGTTGTTTTACAAAGTCTATCTATTGAAAAATATTTTTTTGCATGTGTTTCTAACGCAAAGCCTGTCTTTTTCAAATCCCCAGATTGCCATTTACCATATGCTTCTTCTAGCGCTAAACTCATTGCCTTAACATTGTGGGTCGGTACTATCCAGCCATAAGAACTATTGGGAATTAATTGCCGCATATCACCAACATCAGTAGCGATAACTGGGATTGCAAAGTTTGCAGCTTCTAGCAAGACTAACGGAAAACTCTCACTAAAGGAACTAAGAACTGCCAAATCTGTTTTTAGATAGCGTAGGTTAATCTCATCTTGTGTTAGTAATCCAGTAAACAGAACCTGATTATCCAAACCTAATTTCTTAACATCGGCCTGCAATTCTGATTTTAATTCGCCGTCACCAATAATTGTTAAGTGCGCACTGGTCATATTAGCGGCCTGAAAAGCTTCAAGTAATACCGCATGTCCCTTAATGGGATGCAAGCGACCAACAATTACGATTTCAAAGTTTTTATGTTCTTGTAGTTGAGGTGCCTTTTTGCTGAACGCAATACCGTTATAAATGACCTTAATTTTACTATCTGGAAGGCCTAATGCCAATAAAATCTCTTTAAAGTTATTAGTGACCGCAAAAATACCATCGGACTTCTTCAAACTTTTAACGTTTAGATTAGTAAAAATTCGGCCCAGCATTCCCCTATTCATAAAATCTAACCTTGGATCACTATGCACGGTTATTATCCATCTTGCTTTAATTTTACGCTTGATCAAACTAATGAACAGATTGGCGCGAGCACCATGTGTATGCACTAAATCAAAATTTCCATCATTAATATATTTCGCTAGTACCTTCAATAAGCTAAAATCATACCGACTATTTTTACCAAGAATCTTAACTTTAATGCCTTTGTCCTTCGCAGCTTTAGCAACCGGTCCGTCTGCAAACGTCAATAATTCAACATCATCTTCAGGTAAGTGACTTAACAGTCCAATAATATGGCTTAATCCACCACCGTTTTCCAATCCGGCATTAATATGTAGTACTTTCACAAGTCTTACCTCTTTCCAACTCTTTTAACTTCTTGGATAAATTTTGGTAATACCAACATTCGCTTAAATCTTGTTGGTTCTTTTAAAAGTCTATAAAACCATTCTAAATGTAAATCTTGCATCCATACTGGTGCACGTTTCGTTATCCCTGAAAATACGTCAAAACTCCCACCAATACCCATTAAATAGCCTTTATTTAACTTATGCTTTAAATCAGCTAAGAAATATTCCTGTCTTGGGAATCCTAATGCTGCAAAAACCATATCTGGTGCTTTATCAATAATCGCTTGTTGTACCGTTTGATCATCCAAATCAAAATAACCATTGCGGTACCCTACTAAACTGATATTAGGATATTCTTCTTGAACTCTTTTGACAGCTAATTCAATAATTTCCTGTTTAGCCCCAATTAAATATATACTAAGGTGCTTTTGATTCGCCATGTTGAGTAAATCTAAAAATAAATCATATCCTGTTACGCGTTCTTTAATTGGCGTCTTTAATATTTCTCCTGCCTTAACAACACCGATACCATCAGCTGTAATGTAATCCGCTTCATTTGACAGTAATGTTTTGTATTTTGGATTATCCTTTGCATACATCACAATTTCAGGATTAGCCGTCACAACTAATGTCTTCTCTTGTTGATGAATTCTATTCTCAAATTTCTCAATAAACTCAGCCTTTGTATAATTATCAAACGCCATATTTAAAATATTTACTTTCACTCGTTATTTTCTCCCTCTATTTATCATATTTCTGGCTATCTGTTTTACGTCAGTCGCTAATTCGAATCTGCCTAGTAAAAACAACCCAATATAGATTGCTAAAATCAGAATTGATTTAAATACCATATTGATAAACACATTTGGTATCAAATTTGGCATCAAGAATCCGATAATAAAAGTTATTGCTGCAAGAATAAAATACTTCGGTGTATCTTTGAAAATATAACGCGCATCGTAATACTCCCTGACGATCCAGATTCGTAATAAGCAAACAACTGCTTCAACTGTCAGAATATTAATCGTCGCGCCAAGCGCACCGAGAATAGGATCTATTGTAAAGTTTAAAATCAAACTCAAAATAGCCCCAATTAGTAACGGAATTGCAAATTCTTTATCTTTTCGAATTGCCAATGCAAACTGATTCGAAAAAACACCACCGATTGGAATAAGAATAATCGAAAAGCTGATTAGAAACATTAAATGTTCCATTGGAATAAATTTCTCTCCAAAGAACCACGGCACAAACTGATTTGTGTTACACATTACCGTTATCATGAATGCTAAGCCTAAAGCAAGTGTCGTTTCATAAGATTTTTTTAGAAATAATTGTTGATTTTTTTCCGAACTGGCAGCCATCTTAGGCATCATAACAATAGTAATCGATGTAATTACCCCTAAAATAATATTCGCAATTCGCTGCGATTGGTCATAATATGAAACTTGCGTTGTACTGTGAAACAATCCCAAAATTGGTTTATCTAAAGAAGTGTACACTTGAGTTGCTATCTGTGGCAATATTAACGTCGCAATCATAACAATAGAAGCTTTAAAATGGTAGTAGTGTCCTACGAAGTGTGGGACATATTTTCGTATTTGTAACCAAAATACTGAATTTCCTAATAGATTACCCATAGACATTATCAGCATGTACAATCCTAAATCCTCTGGACGATGGACAAAAATAAAAATTAAGACCACACTAAATAATTTAATAATTGTATTACGGACAACAACCTTTCCAAATTCAGCGATTCCTTGGAAGAACCACGAAATATCTATCATTGTGCCTAAAAGAAATGGTAATTGTAATAAGAAATAAATATAATACTTTGGTTTAAAAACTAAACAAACTGTAATGAATAAAACGATTGTTATTGCACTAAGAGTTACTTGAATTAACCATAACCCCCAAAATGCAGATTCAAACTCTGACTGATTCTTCGCTGCCCGCGCTCTAGCAATCGTTCTTGTCCCAATTTGTCCCATTGCGGATGCACAAAATACCATAATAAATTGAATTGTAAAATTAACCGAACTGTTAATCCCTAGTGGCCCCGGACCTAGCACTCGAGATAAGTATGGTGCTGTAATTAAGGGGATAATTACTAAGAAAACCTGATAGATTGCATTATAAAAGAAATCTTTAAATAATTTTCGCATTTCAACCTCATTATTTACTATCTTAAATTAATTTTTGAATCAGTTGTTCCCAGATTTGCTCAGAGGCACTGCTTTCTAAGTATTCATCTTGATAAATGATTTCTTTTACACGATTACGCTCATCTTGTAAATTCACTCTGAATACTTGTATAAGTGCCCTCTCAAAGGTATGCCAATCTTCAGCAACTAACCCAGGTGCAAAAGTTCTATAGGGATTCAATAAGAAACCCCGATTTGTGTTATAGTTTTGTAAATCATTAACTAAAAATAATAATGGCTTGTTCATTAATAGGTAGTCAAAGTAAACACTTGAATAATCTGTAATTAAAGCATCAGTTACAGCTAAATATTCATATAAATCGTGCTCGTTCCCTCGTAACCAATCGCCATCGATAATTTTCATATGCTTTAGCTTATTTAACGCTTCGGTATTAACTTTTTTCTCTTCAACAGGATGTAACTTAGCTACAATAATGATATTCTCTCGTTCAAGGACCGCTTCAAAATCGTCTTGATCAAAATCAGACAAGCCGAAAATATTACCAGCTTTTAACATTTCTGATAACAGCTCATTGTTATCTTCCATTCTAAATGTTGGTAAATAAAATAAGATTCGTGGCTTATTTTCTATAATTATTGGTTCAAATAAACGTTCAAGTTCTTGTCGGCGTCTTGTTTTTTTGGCTTCATCAATATTAAAAAAGTCATTTCTTGGAAAGCCGAGATGAATAAACTTATCATTAGTTATCCCCTCACACGCACTCATTAAAGTATCATAAGTATCTGAAGATGAAGTGATATAATTAACTGTTTTACCCCAGTGCTTATGGCTGACTTCTATTGAACTTTTCTCAATATTTTTAGCTAAGAAACCCATTCTTTTTAAAGGTACACCATGCCATAGTTGAATATAGGCCTGTTTTTTTGAAACCTTATACGGATCATGCGTTCCTAAAATTACTTCTGCCGAGGCAATTTTGAACCATACTTTAAATGGTAAGTGGCTGCTTGGAAAGTTTTCAATCAACCATACATCTTCATAATCTTGTTCCTCTTTTAAATATTTGTACATAGCTAAGCCATTTGAGCCTGAGTATCCCGAACCATTCAGAATGCATATTCTACCTTTTTTTACAGGTATTAACTTTAAAAGAGTACTTAAAATTTTTATGTATAATGTAAAAAGTTTATTTTTCAACACAAGCACCACTCACCCCATTCTATTGATATGTTCCTAATTATAGCAAATATTATAAAACTTCGTTATCTTATTTCATATTTTTAATAAAAGTTACTATTTACTTGAATTCGTATATAAAATCAACTATGCTTTTACCATTACTACTAACGAGGAGATTTCTAATGACACGAATTTTAACGTATGGTACTTTTGATTTACTACATTGGGGTCATATCCGACTCTTGGAACGCGCTAAATCGCTAGGTGACGAACTAATCGTTGGTCTTTCAACCGACGAATTTAACGCTATCAAACATAAAGAATCTTATCATAGTTACGAACATCGGAAATATATCTTAGAAGCTATTCGTTATGTTGATCAAGTCATCCCTGAAAGTGATTGGAATCAAAAAATTGAAGATGTCCAAAAGTACGATATTGATATTTTTGTTATGGGTGATGATTGGGCAGGAAAATTCGACTTTTTAAAGAGTTACTGTGAAGTTATCTACCTCCCTAGAACAAGTGGTATTTCTACTACCCAAATTAAGACAGATTTAGAAAATAATTAATAATGCATCCATCCAAAAAACCTAAATTATGAAAATTAGAGGTCTGTTCTCTAATTTTTTGATTTAGGTTTTTTTATGTGTTATTTAGTTTTATAAAAATCGGTTTGATACGTATATTGATTACCACTCGTAATATCATACTGGATCATTTTATAATCCGACATTATTTGCTTAGTATTTTTATTTAAAGTCTTAGTCGATAAATAATTGCCATCGTCACCCATAATTTTTTCTCGTTCTGCTGCCGGTGTCTCCTCCCAAACATCAGTTAATAATGCATAATATGGTGAAACCTGACTATTAGTTTGAGCCAACATCATCGGTGTAAACATATATGGACTCACTACTTTATTTTGAGATACTACTGAGCTTTTAAAATTACTATAGATAAAGAAATCTGTTTGATGCAATATTTGATCATATTTTGCCTGTTTTACATCATTATCTGTTTTGAAATCATAAACGGATGGTAGATGATCCCCCTAAAAAACAACCGTGATTTTTTTATCTATTTTATTAATTTCACTGATAAACCTTTTTAAAGCTTTATCAGTAAAATTAATTCCTTGTGTATAGGTTTCTAATTCTGACTTGCTATTCTTCGTTAGATCCCCTGAAACTTTTATTGTGTTTTGATAGTCGTTTGTCAAATAAGGCATGTGATTTTGCATTGTTGTTAACTGAATAAATTGCCCTTTTTTGGTTCGATCAACCTGCTTCAATGTCTCTTTAAAAGCAGAATCATCGGAAATATAATTTGAGTTTTGAATTTTATTCGTATAAGCCAATTTATCTTTACAATCTACCATTTATTATCAGTAGGTTACTCTCGTCAACCGCTCCCAAGCCCTTTTTTAAAACTGGATTTAAGAGAACTAATAATAAAATAGTGGTCATAATTGGGTTACTATTTAATAGGTTAGGTAATAATGATTGAAACAGCACTCGATTACTATATACCGAAATTAGTAGCGCTATCGCCAATAGCGTTAGTGAAAATGAATAAATCCATGATTTTAACCATAATTTCTTTAAATACTTTAACTCTAACGACTTGTTAATTAGAAAATGAGCACTAACGATCACTAGCAAATCGATTCCTAGCTCCTTAGTACTTCCCAATGCCATTATTCCTAGCGTACTTGGTACTAGTTTATTAGGGATAACCCACCCAGAAAACATAATTAAGTTACCCAAAACGATTAAAAAAACAATCATTAACACTATCAATTTTTGATGATTTTTACTTTTCCCCTTCATTACTTATGCTACTTCTTTTTCGATTATTTCGACTAAGAATACTGTTTAATTCAATTGCGCTAAATAATAATAAAGTTGGTACAATAAAGAATCGATACCGCGTTTGAATCTCAATCAATAAATGAACTAGAAAATAACCAATCATTAAAATCATAAAAAGTTGTCCTGATTGCCGTTTCTGAAATAATAACCTAAATACGCCCACTACCGATAGACAAATCATCAACGTATAAAAAAGCATCTGCACGGCTAGTAACACTTGATAATTTTTTTCTGTCACTTTTTGCCGTGCACCACTCCAACTTAATGCAGAATCCTGATAGGACCACATGATAAAACTCTTTTTTACAAATAATTTCATTAATTGTGTCTCATCAGAAAGCCGCTCCTTAATTATTTTTCTCCCAACCTTATCGCGTTGCCGACCAATCGGGTATTTATCCAATAATTGTAAGTCTTTATTCGAATACATTCCGTTGGTTTCATAATTAAGCCCCGTTACGAATTTCCAAGTATTTGACCGGTTTTCTAATTTATATTGACTAATCTGTGTTGCTTGAACACTGACATTTACACCACTAACAACTAACTGATAACCACTTAAAATTGCAATTATCAATATTAATTTAGTTAGCCAGTGACTATGATATTTAGCATGGTTTTTATAAAAAATAATAAATAATAAAACCGCAAGGATTATAAATGGCCCTAATGGTCGGACAATATTCCCTAACCCTAAGAATAACCCGCTACAAAATACCATTCCCCAGGTATCATATTTAATCAGTAAATAAAAACCAATATAAAAAAATAGAGTCGCAATATACTGGTTTGTCAGTACATTAGTGTAAAAAATAAACGGCGGATAAAACGCAACTAGGGTTAATCCAATCAGACCAATTTTCTGATTAAACAATTGCTTACCCAGCAGATAGATTATTAGGGCTATGAACAATGACAATATAATATTTATAAATTTGATGATCATAACACTGGTTCCAAATATTCGAATAATACCTGCTTCATATAATACAAAACCTAATTGATAAGGCCAATTCAAAAAATAATTATTCTTCATGAATGAAAAATCACCACTGGCAGCTTTTAATGCAGCATTATGTAATACCAAAAAATCAGATGTTGGTTGGGTATCGATTCTTAGAACCCAAATCAACTTAATAATAAAGCTGGCTACCAAAACAATTAACATCGCCTGCTTAATCGTAAAAAAGCGCTGTAGTAGAAAAATGATTACTATTCCAATAATTACCATTGTAATTACAAATATATTGAGCTTAAGGGACCGACTTGCAACTTCCTTTCCCTCAAACCATATTGCACCCAATGCTACACTTCCCCACAACACTAGGGTAATTATTACCAACACTTTATTTGTAATAAGTTGGTTTATTTTTTCAAAATTCATTAACCTGTCTCCCTATCAAATAATTGACTATATATCCACCATTATACCAATAATCATTGGAACCTTTTATATTTTTCGAGAATCTCTCTCTTTTTAACACTTTCTAAATGTATTAATTAGTATTGATTTCTATGTCGTTATTAATCCTACTGTTTAAAAAAAAGTCCTCAGGCCTTCACTGATAGTCTAAATTATTTAAAGTTGGATTTATATTTAATCATAAGGTAAATTACAAGTTTAATCCGAACAAGCTCGGAATTTCTCAATAACATTTTGTCTCTGGTTAATCTTTAATGGGTAATTATTAATCAAGTCCAGTAAAGTAACTGAAGTTTGTACACTTTGACAAGAACCAGCGTAACCTACAGTTAAAATACCGGTTACAACCACGTTCCATGGTAAATAGGCATGCCAGAAATAAACATCACGTTACATTTATCCTCAAGTACTTGGTGGTTTGAAAACTCTTTTCCATGGTCAACGGTGATCGATTTCACTTGCGAACCAAAGACTTCCATAATACTATCAAATACAGTATTTGATGCCTCTGAAGTAGGATTTGTCACTTTAAGTGCCGTAATAAACATGATTTACATTCAATAAATGTGCCCAAATAAGCTTTAGACTCACCTCGTCTTTATAAAACAGTGTCAACTTCTCAATACCCAAAATCATAACGATTATTAACATTGATTGGACGTTATTTAATTGATTTACCAGTCATAAATATCAATCGTTTTTCTTTAGTGAGTTTCTGATAAATATTACGGTTCGGTAAATTGGTTAAGTCAAATTTGAGTTGATCAGTATTAAGCCGATGATAAATGAAACCAATCCAAAATTAAACATATTAGCAATCATTTCAAGTGATCAGGTAAATCTTAATTTTCAATCAAGTGTTGTTTATCAGGGTTTAAAATTGGATAGCGACCGTAAGCTTTTCGTTTTAATTTGACATCAAGCTGCCTAATTCAGCATTATAAGAGTGAATACGTTGTAATTCATAGTGAATAGTTGATTTAGCAGCGCCCATAACTTAATACTACCTTCAAAGTCAAGTTGTCCTAATCGTCCACGTTAGAATTGTGTTAAGAGTGCCCAAAGTAATATCCTCCTTTATGATTGGATTAAATTACAATCATTACTAAGAGATTACTTTGGGCTTTTTCTGTTCGAATTAATTTTAGAACTTGCAAAAAAAACCTCATAATTATTAGACTCTTTGTCCAACAATTATGAGGCCCTTTAACTTCAAGCTCTATTGATATTTCTAAAATACATTAACATGATATTTACTTAAATACCATTAGCTAAATCACGTGCGAATTTTGCCTTAGAAACACCCATAGATTGCAGATACCCATAAGGATCAACATGATCAACTTCATGATAAGCATTAGAAATCCAAAGATGTGTTTTAATGCCTTTTCCATCTTGGTCAAGCTTATATGATATTCCTGCTTGGTCAGCCAGGAATCTTAGCAACCGTACATATGCCTGATAATCCTTTGCAAACGTTGCTTGGTCGTTAGTTCTCGCTAACTCTACTTGAGCAAAAGCCTTACCATTTCCTGTTGGACCACATCCCCAGCTCATCCGTCCTACTGGTGCTGTCTGAATAATCCGACCACCGTGACCAACCCAATGAGTAACGTATGCACTGGTCCAGTGATCTTTCATGTAAGCAACTTCATTTTCTAATGCATTAGGGTTACTTGCTTCAGCTGGTGTACCAGATTCATGTGCAACAATAAATTCATTGGAACTAGTATTATTAGGTAGTCCACTAATCATATCTTTATTAACTGTAATCGTTTTAGCATGCATATCAGCAGCTGAAACGTATTGATTAGTTCCAACTCTATACCAAATGGCACCAGTCTTATCAATTGCCTTTTGAGTGATCACCCAACTAGAATATACTGGTAGATTTTTAACTTTATTATTGAGGCTATCGCGCGTAACAGCGCCATTATAGTTTGAAACCATCAGCACACCAGAATATCCTTCAAAACGTTGAAACATACTTTCTTGTTGATTTGTGACTTCGTTAGCATTGACAAATTGATCTGAACTAACTTTGTACCACTTAGTTCCATAACCATCTGTACCAATACCGCTAACTTGCCAGCGGGTTTGATACTTCAAATGACCATTGACTTTACCAACTGAATTTCTAGTATCTGTTCCTTTATTATTTAAAACAGTAACAATTCCCTTTTGGTCTTGAATGTTATTAATGTGTTTTTCGGTACCATCTAACACTCTCACATCTTTTGAAGAAAGATATTCTTCTCCGCTAACCTTATAATAAACTGTCCCATCAGCGGCTTGGACTGTTGAAGAAGCTAACCAATTGGACTTATAAGGTAACTTACGAGTGATTTGTCCATTATTTGTCATAAGATTACCACCAGCACCGTTAGTGATTGACAGCGTTACCGTTCCAATTTTTTGGGGATTATGAAATACTGATTGACCCTCTAAATAACAGTCACTAGCACGGATATAAGCATTTGTTGAGACCATATACCAAACATCCCCAAAGACATCAGTCCCTTTTCGGAAAGTTTGCCATCTGGAATTCATGCCTAAGTAGCGGAACATCTCGCCAGAATTAGAAACCATAGCAGTTCCCTGGGCTGCTTTGACTTTTACAATGCCTTTAATATTTGAGGTTGAAACCATCATATTGGTTCCGTATAAAAAGACATCTTTTGCTAAAATATATTCTGTGCCACTAACTTTATACCAAACCTGACCAGATTTATCGATTGCTTTTTTACTGATTAACCAGGCTGACTTAAATCCCAGTACTCTAGTTCTAGCACCGGTTTTCTCATCCATTAATGTTGTTCCCTGTTTATTCTTAACTCTAATTTTACCTTGAATATTTGTAATCTGCGTCAATCCAGACACTTGTGCCGCTTTTGTTTCACCCTTTAGGGTCTCCTGTACCGATTGAGCAGAGCTACTACTAGCAGCTTGAGTGTTACTCTGTGTGTCAGACTGAGTTAAAGCACTCGACTGGTCTGAACTTGATACTTGATTACTAGCACTCGTAGTAAGCTCTGATTGACTTGTACTCGTCAGCTGCTTAGATACAACGTTGGCTTGACTCACATTTTGAGTAGCTGCTTCAGCAGAATGCGCACTGATCACCTGCAATAAAGCAATGGAACTGACCATTATTAGTGAAATTTTCTTTTTATTCAATACGTAAACTCCCTATTTTTTCCAATCGACTAGCCCGTCATTAAAATGATTTTTATCGGTAAACTTAAATGTTTCTTGCTGCTTGTCTTTACCAGCATTTTTAACCTTAAGTATTTGTTCAATAATCAAACTATCTTTCGTTTCCTTTAAAATTTGATAGGTCCCCCGGTTAGTCATACCACTCGCATCCGATACCTGAACAATTGTGCCATCTTCATTATATGTAACTTTAGTATCGTTACTATACCAGGTACCAAGTATTGAATATTGAAATTTTCCATCCGTATTTTTCCCAGAAGTTGTCGATTGAGCACTTGAACTTGTCGCCGATTTTTTAGTACTGCTCTTTTCGTTTTTTTGTACCGTTACACTTTTTTTACTAGAACTTACCTTGGCCTGATCAGTTTTATTCCCACAAGCAACCAACAGTAAGCTCATTAAAATAATAGTGACCCCCACGCTTCTTTTCTTCAAATAAATCCCCCCACTTTTTCAGTTCCTATAAAAATATAGCATATCTTAAGAAATATTTAAATATTTTCCTTCACATCTTTAATTATTTAGGCAGTTACTCTTCGATAATAAACTGGTTTGAAAATAAACAAAATACTGTCAAAAAACTGATTAAAAAACTAATTTTAGCGACCACTGTATATCCATAACTGACATCAATTTGATTAATCCCTTTTTTCAAATTAAGACTTACTGTCCCAAATTTTGTTCTATCAGGTACGGTATTTTGATTATTAATTCTAGTAATAATTCCTTTATAATAAAGAATTGGTAATTTAATTTTACTATTCTTAGTTGACTTAACCGTCATTTTAAAATGATCCTTACTAATGATTCTCATTGGTTTAATCTGACCACCATTGTATTCTTTTTTAACTATTAGATGTTCTGTATTTAAAAGAGCCGCTTTAGGATAGTAATCTTTTTGTCTAAAGCGTTTGATTTTATTTAAATCATTATTTCTGATTACTGATAATTCAGGGGGAACTGATGTCTGGGCATGCCAAAGAATTCTAGCACCTGAAATCAACGTTATCATCAAAATGATTATGACTAACGACGGAACTAATCTCCAGAACTTTCCCATATATTTAGCCCCAACTGAACATAAATGCGCTAAATAAAGTGCTACAAAAAAGCAAAAAATATTTAAAAAACGACCAGGATATTGAATAATGCTGACTGGTGTTTGCTGCAATGCCCACCACGGTATAACCGTCGTAGTCATTATTAAAATCACTAGTGAAATTATCCCTATCGTTCGATATAATGTTTTTTCTAACCAGACTGTCATAAGTATTATTACCACCGTGCTCAGAAAAACAATCCCTATCGTATAGGTTCTAAAATCTAATGAAAATGAATACCTAATTAATTGTTCTAAGCTCTTGGTTACTTGCTTAAAATCAAATGGTTGAGGCATATTAATCGTTTGAAATCTTTTTTGTTCCAACATTGGTCCCCAATAAGCCATTGTCATAGTCAAACAACCAGCTACAAATAACAAAAATTTTTTCGTTATATAGATTAAGTAAGTACGATTAAATTTTTTTTGAACTAAAAAGCTGAATAAAACACAGCATAAACCAAAACTAGTCGTTACAATAGAAAGTACATGAGAATACAAAATAAGACTAAAGAAAATAATCACCCAACGTAACTGTTTTGGCTGTTGTCGTAATAAATTATAAAAGCACAAAAATAACGGCGGTATAAATATGTAAGCAATGTATTCACCTAACCCCCAACGGTACATTACACTAGAATTACGAATGAAAGAAAAAGTATAAATCAATGCAAATAATATGCCAAATAACTGTTCCCCTGAGAATTTAATTGCTGATATATAACTAGAAACTAGTGTTAAAAAAGTTACTAAGGTTAGAAATAGTAAAAATCCAGACACCGGTCCGAATATTACTGTCAATAAATGCATCGGGTAAATTGTCAACCATGGATAGAATAATGCTGTGGCATTTCCAACACCGCCCCAATCATTAAAATTGATTGGAGAATACCAAATATGTCTTAATGATAAAGCGCGATTCAGATGAAAATAACCATCTAAACTATCGCGAGCAATTAATGTATGCTGGGGTGCCATCAAATAAGTATAAAAAATACTTAGTACAACGAATAAAATGATAATACCTATTAATTTATTATTTTTCTTAATAACTTTAACCATTCAGTCACCTTTTTTTATCTACCAATTTATTTTCAGTCTAATTATACCCAAAAAAAGCACAAAATGCACCCCGATTTAATGGGTAACATCTTGTGCTTTTCCGTAGTTATCTTTCCAAATAAAATTCAAATCGTTCGCCCACATATTGGGTGCGGACATACTCGAAAGGTTCGCCGTTTGATAAGAAGGAAACTTGTCGTAATTTCAAGATTGGGCCATTACGCTTAATGTCGAGATATTCGGCAATTCGTTCTGAGGCGAGTTGGGCTGAGACGGTTTGTTGTGCGCCGCCCATTTCGTAGCCCCCTTTTTCGGCTAATGCTTTATAGAAGGAAGACGTGATTTCAGCTTTACTGAAATCTGCAACTAAGCTTTGTGGCACGGTTGCCACTTCAAAACAGATGGGCACATTGTCGGCATAGCGAATCCGTTCCATGCGGAGCACCTGCTCGCCATCTTTTAACTGGAGCTTTTCAGCTTCGCTAAGTGATGGGTTGGCAATGTGGAACGAAATGGTTTTACTAGATGGCTGCTTACCTTGGGCAGTCATTAGATCGGTAAAACTAGTGACGCCGGACATTTTTTCTTGCACCTTTTGGTTAGCGACATATGTCCCGGCCCCGATGCGGCGTTCCAAAATTCCTTCGTCGACTAATGTTTGAACGGCTTGTCGTAACGTCATTCGCGACACTTCGAAATTTAAAGCAAGCTCCCGTTCTGAAGGAATTCGATCTCCAATCGACCACTTGCCGGCTTCAATATCCTTTTTGAGTTGATTATGAATTTGAATATAAACAGGTGATTCCATGGGACACACTCCTAAATATTAATGTTGATAGCCGTTCCCAAAGCTGTAAGTTGCGACTAAGTTTTGTTGATGATCTAAGATGTTGAAATCAGCATCCCGACCTTCTTCTAATTTACCTTTTTGTGTTAAGCCAAATTCTTCGGCTTGGTTGACACTTGACATCATAACGGCTTCAAACGTTTCACAACCTGTGAATGTTTGGATGTTCTTGAAGGCATCGATATATGTTAACACTGATCCGGCTAAAGTGCCATCTTCTAAGCGAGCTTGTTTGTCTTTAACAATGACTTTTTGGCCGCCTAATTCACTTTCGCCTTCAGCAATCCCTTTAGCCCGCATTGAATCAGTCACAAGGTCGATCCGTTCTGCACCTTTTTGTTCGTAAGCTAATTTAATCATGTCAGGCACGATATGGAAACCATCAGCGATTAATTCAGCGTACATGTTGTCTTCTAACATTGCGTGACCTGTAACACCAGGTTCGCGGTGCTTGAATTCACGTTGGGCATTGTATAAATGGGTAACATGCGTTGCTTTACTTTCAAGCATTTGTTCACGCGTTGCATTACTATGACCAACTGAAGGCACGATGTTGTGTGCTAAGCAGTAGTCTTCGAATGCTTTTGAACCAGGATCTTCTGGTGCATAAGTAATTAAACGCACGCGGTTACCTGATAACTTATTCCATTCGTCCAATAAGTCAACGTCTGGATCTTTAATGAATTGTTCTGGTTGAGCACCCTTGAAGATTGGTGCGATGAATGGGCCTTCCAAATGAACACCTTGAATTAATGGGTTCTTTTCAGCCGCTGCTTTAACACCGCGCATAGCATTAGCAATGTTTTCGTTTGATTGCGTCATCGTTGTTGCAAATAAGGTTGTGACCCCTTCATTTTGCATCATCTTAGTTGCCATTTCGTCGATTTGGTCAGCATCGCCGTCCATTGCATCAAAACCATAACCACCGTGACAGTGAACGTCAATAAAGCCAGGAATGATTGTCTTGCCTTTAACGTCTTGAATTTCTTCGCCAGCTTGTGCCTTGTAGTCGAACATTGGGCCCACTGCCAAAATTTTATCATCGAAACGAATATAACCGTCTTCGATAACGTCGTCACCTGTATAGATTACCGCATGTTTTAATACTTTTACTGCCATTATCCATCCACCTCTATCTTTAAATTACCTCTAGTATAAATGGTATAGACCAAAATAACAAGGGATTCCGACTAAACTTTGAACCGTTTTCTTGTTAATTTGCTATACTATATTTATCCATTCATATTAAGGAGTTTAACGATGTTAAAAATCGGTGTTATTGGACTAGGAAACATTGCACAAAAAGCATATTTACCTGTAATGGCGCAGATGCAAGACCGGGTCGATTGGGTCTTATGTACGCGCCAACCGGCTAAATTAGCGCAGCTTCAAGCGCAATATCATTTAGAAAGTGGCTGCCTATCATTTGACACATTACTCGAACAACCACTCGACGCAGTTTTCATTCACACCCCAACTGCAACCCACTATCAATATGTTAAACAGGCCTTGCTCCATGGTTTACACGTTTTTGTCGATAAACCCTTAAGTGAAAATCCACTGGAAGTCGCCGAATTATACAAACTCGCGGCTAGCAAAGAACGGCTCTTAACGGTCGGCTTCAACCGCCGTTTTGCCCCATTTTTGCAAAAATTAAATCACTTACCCGATAAACAACTGATCAACATCACTAAAACACGCGTGGCAACGAGCCAACCAACGCCCTTTGCCATTTATGACCTGATGATTCATACCATTGATACGGCGCTTTTCTTGGCTGATTCACTAGGTACCAATTACAAAATCCGTCCATACTGTCAGCAGGATGCAAACGGCAATTTACAACTCGCGCAATTAACCATTGAAACACCGCGCCAATTAATCAGCGCGACTTTAAATATGCAAAGTGGTACCAATCAAGAAATTGCAAGTCTCCAGACACCACACGGGTTATTCACTGTCGATAATCTAACGCGCTACACAACACAAGCGGCAGAAGACAGTCGTATTCAAACTGCAGCTGACTGGACGCCTACGCTTGAAACGCGGGGCTTTGCGCCAATGATTGATGCGTTTATTACTGCCCTTGAAACTAACGGCGCAAATCCTATCCCACTAGAAAGTAGCTTACTCACCCACCAACTCTGTCATGAGATGGTCCACTTTACAAAATAATATAAAAAAGCGTAACCCAATACAGTATTTGTATCAGGTTACGCTTTTTACATGCTTGAGAGCACTCTATTTTTGGCTTTCTAAATCCTTCGCAATTGTTGCGTCGATGCCTTTAACCACTGCTGTCATTAAGCCGGCTTCTTCCATTGCTAACAAGCCAGCAACGGTTGTGCCACCTGGTGATGAAACTTGATCCACTAAGTCCCAAGGTGAATCATCACTCATAAGCACGTTTTGGGCACTCCCTAAAACAGCTTGGGCTGCAATTTCAGTTGCGGCTTTCTTTGTTAAACCGTGTTTAACGCCGGCCCGCGCCATTGAATCAATGAATAGGTAAACAAATGCTGGTGAACTACCGGCAAGCGCACTGAAAGTTGTGAAATCTTTTTCGCCGATTTCAACCACGCCCCCCAGTTGTGCAAGGACATCTTTCACACGAGCCAATTGGTCTGCATTGACTTGTTCGTTACCAACAACAGCTGCAATCCCTGCACGGTTGGCCACGTTAACATTTGGCATGATGCGTAGAATTGGTAAATCTGCGGCAGATTGTTCTGCTAATTTATCAAGTGATAAACCTGCTGCCATTGAAACCATCAATGGTTGATGTGCTTTAAAGGCTGCATTTGTTTCTGCTAAAACCTGTGGCACAATATATGGTTTTACCGCTAAAAAAACGATATCGGCTTGTTCAACCACTGAATTGTTATCCGCAACAGCTGTAATCCGTTGTTCAGCCACAAAATCCGCATAGTTCGCCGGATGTCCGCCATGCACTAAAATATCCGTTGTTGCGACTTGATTAGCTTTCACTAAGCCTTTAATCATTGCTTGTGCCATGTTACCGACACCAATAAATCCAATTTTCATTCTGCCACCCCTTTTTTTATTTATCCAAGGATACCGAACGAGCGGAGGAAAGTCAATCCAGGACACAAAAAAAGACATCTTAGCAAGATGTCTTTAAAGTATTGGGCTAGCTGGATTCGAACCAGCGCATGACAGGATCAAAACCTGTTGCCTTACCGCTTGGCCATAGCCCAATCAAGTGGAGGAGAGTGGATTCGAACCACCGAACCCGAAGGAGCGGATTTACAGTCCGCCGCGTTTAGCCACTTCGCTACTCCTCCATACGTTTCATCTCATCGATTCAACTATATTAGTTTACAAAATTCTGACAGAAAAATCAACCCCAAAATGCAAAAAAAATCTTGATTATTGCATAAATAATCAAGATTTTTTCTAATATTTAGTTAACGCCTTCCATTAACTTATGAATTGGTTTAACGAAGAAGATTAAGACGATCCCGAAGATTGCACTCACAATCCCAATCCCTAAGAAATATCTAATTTCTGTTTGTGGTGAATATAAACGCACAAGCTGTGCATTAATTGCTTGGCCCGCAGCATCTGCTAAGAACCACATACTCATCATTTGT
Organism: Latilactobacillus curvatus JCM 1096 = DSM 20019; assembly: GCF_004101845.1. Classification (NCBI taxonomy): domain Bacteria; kingdom Bacillati; phylum Bacillota; class Bacilli; order Lactobacillales; family Lactobacillaceae; genus Latilactobacillus; species Latilactobacillus curvatus. The sequence goes on from NZ_CP026116.1 coordinate 1,162,967, forward strand.
GATTGGAATGCCTTTGGCGCTAATTTTGTTGTAATTGACAACCCAATTGGTGAAATTAACATTTCAGCAATTTCAACGATGAACCATGAACCGATTAACCAGAATGGGCTAACTCGGCCAGCGGTACCGTGTAATAATCCAGGAAGTGCCATAAACATGTATGATAAACCAGCGAAGATTAAACCAACAGCAAACTTACCAGGTGCAGATGGTTGTTTCTTCCAAGCACTCCATAACCATACAAAGAATGGCGTTAGAAGCATAATAAATAATGGATTCAATGATTGGAAATTTGATGCAGCTAAGCTATGCCCACCAATGTTTAGAATTGTCCGATCTTCTGCAAATAAAGCCAGAACAACGGAGCCAGATTCTTCAATTCCCCAGAAAATAGCAGCTGCAATAAAGAGTGGAATATAAGCTATAACGCGTGAACGTTCCTTCTTAGTCACTTTCTTGCTGCCCAACATCCGTGAGAAGTACACAATTGGTAATGCAATCGCAATGATTGAAATCATCAAGACAATGTTATCAATGTTTAAGTTGCCTGTAAATTGCATACCTAATACTACGGCAACGACGACCACAACACCAATCACAATTTTACGAATAACGCTTGATAATTCTTCTGGCGCAATTGGATCATTAGGTTTTGAATTTTCTTTACTGAATTGAGAACGACCGCGGTAGTATTGGATTAAACCAAAGAACATCCCGACAGCGGCTAATGAGAAGCCTAAGTGAAAATCAATTTTTTGACCGACAGCCCCAACAAGAATTGGAGCGACAAATGAGCCCAAGTTAATCCCGAAGACGAACATACTGAAACCAGCATCACGGCGACGATCATTTTCACTATACAAACTACCAACCATTTCAGAAACGTTAGGTTTTAATAACCCAGTCCCTGCAACAATCAAAGCAATTGAAATAAATAAAGCTGTCGCACCCATCGGCATTGCTAAGGCAATATGGCCTAACATAATCAAGACACCACCGATGAAGACGGTTTTGAAGCTCCCCCAGATCCGATCACTTAACCAACCACCAACAACGCTGGCTAGGTAAACCATCGAACCATAGATTGCCATCACAGACATTGCAGTCGTCTTGTCAAAGCCAAGACCACCCTTATCTAAAGCAAAATACATATAGAATAATAGAATTGCACGCATCCCGTAGTAGCTAAACCGTTCCCACATTTCAGTGAAGAACAGTGTTGATAGCCCATGCGGTTGCCCAAAGAATGTTTTTTCTTGTTTCTCTTCCATTGTAATACCCCACTTTAAAACTTTATTATTACGGAAACTAAGAATTTGATAGTTATTAAATTGAATCGACTCATCTATACAAGAAGTCTCTTATCATTCGCTTAGAATCTATAAGGGCTATTATAATCTTATTTTAATCTTAAATCAATTCTTTTTTCAACATTAACTGCATTGTTTGCACTGATTTTTTCATTAAAATAAGTTATTTTATGATTCAAAATGACTAATGCTTATTCTTAAATGAGAAAATGCTCATGATACCTAACATGTTCTTAGAAAACTGGTTTGTTGCCTTTAAACAGTAGTACAATGAACTAATAGAAAGCGAGCTGATTCCGATGAACCCTTTTACACTAACATCTCTTATTCCATTACGACCTGATCGTTGGCTAACTTACTACGAAGCAATGTATCAAAATGAACACGGCGATTTAATGCCTTATCATTTTGTCAGTCGTGACTCTAACTTAACCATCGAGACTTTAAAACGACCAGCTAATGCCTCAGCGGTTGCAATGTTCTGCTACAATCAAAATCACTCACAGGTCTTACTGACTAAACAATTTAGACAGCCCCTTAATGATTTTGTCTATGGTAATCCCGCCGGTTTAGTTGAACCAACTGAGTCGATTAAACAAGCCATTTCCCGTGAGTTAATGGCGGAAACAGGTTACTCTCTTATTGAGGTTGAACATTGCTTTGCGCCAAGTTATTCCTCACCAGGCCTTACTGATGGCGCCGTTAGTCTAGCAATCTGTACTCTTGATCAAGCTAAACAAACAGACCGTACACTTGAAGTGGATGAAGCCTTAAGTATCCTGTGGGTTAATCGTGCTGAAGCACAGACGATCTTAGCCAATGAAAAAATGACTGGACGCACTCAGATTCTATTATGGCAATGGGCAAATGAACAATAAGTAATAGCCAGTTACGAAAATCGTAACTGGCTATTTTAGTGGTTGCTTTTCAATCAAATTGAATATTAAAAAAGCATTATACTAACAAAACGTCAGTACAATGCTGATTATCCCGATTAGCACTTGGTAGAAACATGCTATTGATGCCGGCTGCAGGAGTCGAACCTGTGACCCTCGGTTTACGATACCGATGCTCTACCAACTGAGCTAAGCCGGCATTATTGATGACCCGTACGGGATTTGAACCCATGATACCGCCGTGAAAGGGCGGTGTCTTAACCACTTGACCAACGGGCCGAAATAAAAAACGATTGAAAATTCTCAACCGTTCAATGACTCCGGTTGTCAGGCTCGAACTGACGACATCATGATTAACAGTCATGCGCTCTACCAACTGAGCTAAACCGGAATGAAAAAGCGCGGCAACGTCCTATCCTCGCAGGTAGTTTCCCACCAACTACTATCGGCGCTAAGAAGCTTAACTTCTGTGTTCGACATGGGAACAGGTGTATCCTTCTTGCTATCGCCACCACACTATTTTGTGCTTGCGCACTGAGAAGAACTTCGTTCTCTCAAAACTGCATAATAAGTAATATTTCATTTCAAAAGCCTAACATTGCACCTTTGGTTAAGTCCTCGACCGATTAGTACTAGTCCGCTCCATACATCGCTGTACTTCCACTCCTAGCCTATCTACCTGATCATCTTTCAGGGGTCTTACTTCCATAAAGGAATGGGAAATCTCATCTCGAGGGGGGCTTCACACTTAGATGCTTTCAGCGTTTATCCCGTCCATACATAGCTACCCAGCGATGCGCCTGGCGGCACAACTGGTACACCAGAGGTATGTCCATCCCGGTCCTCTCGTACTAAGGACAGCTCCTCTCAAATTTCCTGCGCCCGCGACGGATAGGGACCGAACTGTCTCACGACGTTCTGAACCCAGCTCGCGTACCGCTTTAATGGGCGAACAGCCCAACCCTTGGGACCGACTACAGCCCCAGGATGCGATGAGCCGACATCGAGGTGCCAAACCTCCCCGTCGATGTGGACTCTTGGGGGAGATAAGCCTGTTATCCCCAGGGTAGCTTTTATCCGTTGAGCGATGGCCCTTCCATACGGAACCACCGGATCACTAAGTCCGACTTTCGTCCCTGCTCGATTTGTCAATCTCACAGTCAAGCTCTCTTATACCTTTACACTCTACGAATGATTTCCAACCATTCTGAGAGAACCTTTGAGCGCCTCCGTTACACTTTAGGAGGCGACCGCCCCAGTCAAACTGCCCACCTGACACTGTCTCCCGCCACGCTAAGTGGCGCGGGTTAGAGTGGTCATACAGTTAGGGTAGTATCCCACCAACGCCTCCATCGAAACTAGCGTTCCGATTTCTACGGCTCCTACCTATCCTGTACAAACTGTACAAACACTCAATATCAAGCTACAGTAAAGCTCCATGGGGTCTTTCCGTCCTGTCGCGGGTAACCCGCATCTTCACGGGTATTATAATTTCACCGAGTCTCTCGTTGAGACAGTGCCCAAATCATTACGCCTTTCGTGCGGGTCGGAACTTACCCGACAAGGAATTTCGCTACCTTAGGACCGTTATAGTTACGGCCGCCGTTTACTGGGGCTTCAATTCTGGGCTTCGCTTACGCTAACTCATCCTCTTAACCTTCCAGCACCGGGCAGGCGTCAGCCCCTATACGTCATCTTTCGATTTTGCAGAGACCTGTGTTTTTGATAAACAGTTGTTTGGGCCTATTCACTGCGGCTGACCTGACGGTCAGCACCCCTTCTCCCGAAGTTACGGGGTCATTTTGCCGAGTTCCTTAACGAGAGTTCACTCGCTCACCTTAGGATATTCTCCTCGACCACCTGTGTCGGTTTACGGTACGGGTAGTTTATTTCTCACTAGAAGCTTTTCTTGGCAGTGTAACATCAGGAACTTCGCTACTTAATTTCGCTCCCCATCACAACTTGTCCTTAAAGAATCAAGCATTTCACTCAACTCAAGACTTGTTGCTTAGACACACATTTCCAGTCGTGTGCATTCCTTAGCTTCCTGCGTCCCTCCATCGTTCAAACAAAATAAACTAGTACAGGAATCTCAACCTGTTGGCCATCGACTACGCCTTTCGGCCTCGCCTTAGGTCCCGACTAACCCTGGGAGGACGAGCCTTCCCCAGGAAACCTTAGTCATACGGTGGATCAGATTCTCACTGATCTTTCGCTACTCATGCCGGCATTCTCACTTCTAAGCGCTCCACTAGTCCTTACGATCTAGCTTCATCGCCCTTAGAACGCTCTCCTACCGCGGACACTTACGTGTCCACCCACAGTTTCGGTATTATGTTTAGCCCCGGTACATTTTCGGCGCAGCGGCACTCGACTAGTGAGCTATTACGCACTCTTTAAATGGTGGCTGCTTCTGAGCCAACATCCTAGTTGTCTGTGCACCGCCACATCCTTTTCCACTTAACATAAATTTTGGGACCTTAACTGGTGATCTGGGCTGTTTCCCTTTCGACTACGGATCTTATCACTCGCAGTCTGACTCCCGGAACTAAATCAATGGTATTCGGAGTTTATCTGAATTCAGTAACCCATGACGGGCCCCTAGTCCAAACAGTGCTCTACCTCCATGATCCAATATTCCGAGGCTAGCCCTAAAGCTATTTCGGAGAGAACCAGCTATCTCCAAGTTCGATTGGAATTTCACCGCTACCCACACCTCATCCCCGCCATTTTCAACTGACGTGGGTTCGGTCCTCCAGTGTGTTTTACCACACCTTCAACCTGGACATGGGTAGGTCACTTGGTTTCGGGTCTACATCTATATACTCACTCGCCCATTTCAGACTCGCTTTCGCTACGGCTCCAGCTTTTCACTTTAACCTCGCATATAAACGTAACTCGCCGGTTCATTCTACAAAAGGCACGCCATCACTCATTAACGAGCTTTGACTAATTGTAGGCACACGGTTTCAGGATCTATTTCACTCCCCTTCCGGGGTGCTTTTCACCTTTCCCTCACGGTACTGGTTCACTATCGGTCACTAGGGAGTATTTAGCCTTGGGAGATGGTCCTCCCGGATTCCGACGGAATTTCACGTGTTCCGCCGTACTCAGGATCCAGAACGGAGGTTAAGTTGTTTAATCTACGTGGTTATCACACTCTTTGACTCAGCTTCCCAGCTGATTCGATTACAACTTAACTTGGTAACTCCAATGTTCTGTCCTACAACCCCAAGAAGCAAGCTTCTTGGTTTGGGCTCTTCCCCGTTCGCTCGCCGCTACTTAGGGAATCGATTTTTCTTTCTCTTCCTGCAGGTACTTAGATGTTTCAGTTCCCCGCGTCTACCTTCATTAAGCTATGTATTCACTTAATGATAATACCCGACTAAAGGTATTGGGTTCCCCCATTCGGAAATCTCCGGATCAAAGCTTACTTACAGCTCCCCGAAGCATATCGGTGTTAGTACCGTCCTTCATCGGCTCCTAGTGCCAAGGCATCCACCGTGCGCCCTTTATAACTTAACCTAACTTTACCTACGGTAAAGGGTTATTATTTGAGTTTAGCGATATGAACTAATTCATATTTCTATTAAAAAACTCTTTAAAACGCAATGTTTTCTCGGCTTTTAAAACTAATATATTACTTATTATCCAGTTTTCAAAGAACAAAGTTTGAGAGTAGACCTCTCAAAACTAAACAAAGTTTCGACTTCGCAAATGTACAAGGTTTTCCGTATTATTCCTTAGAAAGGAGGTGATCCAGCCGCAGGTTCTCCTACGGCTACCTTGTTACGACTTCACCCTAATCATCTGTCCCACCTTAGACGGCTGGCTCCCGAAGGTTACCTCACCGGCTTTGGGTGTTACAAACTCTCATGGTGTGACGGGCGGTGTGTACAAGGCCCGGGAACGTATTCACCGCGGCATGCTGATCCGCGATTACTAGCGATTCCGGCTTCATGTAGGCGAGTTGCAGCCTACAATCCGAACTGAGAATGGTTTTAAGAGATTAGCTAAACCTCGCGGTCTCGCGACTCGTTGTACCATCCATTGTAGCACGTGTGTAGCCCAGGTCATAAGGGGCATGATGATTTGACGTCGTCCCCACCTTCCTCCGGTTTGTCACCGGCAGTCTCACTAGAGTGCCCAACTAAATGCTGGCAACTAGTAATAAGGGTTGCGCTCGTTGCGGGACTTAACCCAACATCTCACGACACGAGCTGACGACAACCATGCACCACCTGTCACTTTGTCCCCGAAGGGAAAGCTCTATCTCTAGAGTGGTCAAAGGATGTCAAGACCTGGTAAGGTTCTTCGCGTTGCTTCGAATTAAACCACATGCTCCACCGCTTGTGCGGGCCCCCGTCAATTCCTTTGAGTTTCAACCTTGCGGTCGTACTCCCCAGGCGGAGTGCTTAATGCGTTAGCTGCGGCACTGAAGGGCGGAAACCCTCCAACACCTAGCACTCATCGTTTACGGCATGGACTACCAGGGTATCTAATCCTGTTTGCTACCCATGCTTTCGAGCCTCAGCGTCAGTTACAGACCAGACAGCCGCCTTCGCCACTGGTGTTCTTCCATATATCTACGCATTTCACCGCTACACATGGAGTTCCACTGTCCTCTTCTGCACTCAAGTTTCCCAGTTTCCGATGCACTTCTTCGGTTGAGCCGAAGGCTTTCACATCAGACTTAAGAAACCGCCTGCGCTCGCTTTACGCCCAATAAATCCGGACAACGCTTGCCACCTACGTATTACCGCGGCTGCTGGCACGTAGTTAGCCGTGGCTTTCTGGTTGGATACCGTCACTACCTGATCAGTTACTATCAAATACGTTCTTCTCCAACAACAGAGTTTTACGATCCGAAAACCTTCTTCACTCACGCGGCGTTGCTCCATCAGACTTTCGTCCATTGTGGAAGATTCCCTACTGCTGCCTCCCGTAGGAGTCTGGGCCGTGTCTCAGTCCCAGTGTGGCCGATTACCCTCTCAGGTCGGCTATGCATCACGGTCTTGGTGAGCCTTTACCTCACCAACTAACTAATGCACCGCGGGTCCATCCTAAAGTGATAGCCGAAACCATCTTTCAACCTTGCACCATGCGGTGCTAGGTTTTATGCGGTATTAGCATCTGTTTCCAAATGTTATCCCCCACTTTAGGGCAGGTTACCCACGTGTTACTCACCCGTCCGCCACTCACTCAAATGTTATCAATCAGAAGCAAGCTTCTTCAATCTAACGAGAGTGCGTTCGACTTGCATGTATTAGGCACGCCGCCAGCGTTCGTCCTGAGCCAGGATCAAACTCTCGATTAAAAGTTTGTAGCTCTTGTTTTGTTACTTAATTTATTTGCTAGCGAAATTGACTTTGCAAATATGTTTTGTGCCCCGAAGGGCGACCCTACACATTTGGTTTGTCGAAACTTTGTTCAGTTTTCAAAGATCTACTGTGTTGAAACAGCTTAATTAATATACCATTTCTAACGAACACTGTCAAGCGTTTTTAAATACTTTTTGAATAAATATTCAAACTGATTTAATTACCTGACTCGTTAGCAACAATGTTTTATCTCGCTGACAACATAGACTACTATATCAGCTCTACAGCCTTTCGTCAACTATTAATCTCAACTGTTATTTATGAACTTTCATAATCTAAACAGTCGCTAGTATCCGCAATTTATGCAAATAAATGAACTATTAAACGAACAACTCGCGCAAACAACATAATATACCGAAAGTTGAAGCTTATTCACCCACAAAATACACTAAAAAAACTTTTTATAATCCCAATTTTTTTCAATAAAAAAAGCCCGCAAGCAAATCGTCTGTTTGCGGGCTTTAGTTAATCTTAATCGTTATTATTGTTGTCTGGACGCATTGTTGGGAATAATAAGACATCTCGAATTGATGCGGCATCTGTCAGTAACATGACTAACCGATCAATCCCAATTCCAAGTCCGCCAGTCGGTGGCATTCCGTATTCCAATGCTTCGATGTAATCTTCATCGATTCCTTCGGCTTCATCGTTCCCATTTTCACGTTCTTTAGCTTGTGCTTCAAACCGTTCACGTTGATCGATAGGGTCGTTTAATTCAGTAAAGGCATTTGCATATTCGTTACCGTGCATAAATAATTCCCAACGGTCTGTGAAACGATCATCTTCAGCATTCTTCTTAGCCAATGGTGAGATTTCAACTGGATGACCATAGATGAAGGTTGGTTGTACCAATGTATCTTCCACGAATTCTTCAAAGAACGCATTAATGATGTGCCCCACTTGCCAGTATGATTCATACTTCACGTGGTGTTGATCAGCTAATTCACGCGCTGCTTCAACCGTCATTGGTTGCCAGAAATCGACACCCGTCTTTTCCTTAATTGCATCGACCATGTGAACCCGTCCAAAATCACCATCAAGATCAATCGCTTGTCCTTGATATGAAATCTGACCAGTTCCTAAAACCTTGTGCGCTGCAAATCGGATGATCCCTTCTGTTTCATCCATAACGTCTTTATAATCAAAGTATGCAGCATATGTTTCTAGCATCGTAAATTCAGGATTGTGTTTCGTATCAATCCCCTCATTCCGGAATACGCGGCCAATTTCATAGACACGTTCCATCCCACCAACGATTAATCGTTTCAAATGAAGTTCAAGCGCAATCCGCAAGTACAAGTTTATGTCTAGCGCATTGTGATGGGTAATAAATGGCCGTGCTGATGCACCACCAGCTTGACCATGCAAGACAGGTGTTTCAACTTCAGTAAAGCCATTGTTATCTAAATATTCACGGACAGCAGAAATAATCTTGCTGCGTTTCGTGAACCGATCCAAGCTCTCTGGATTTGCGATTAAATCTAAGTAACGTTGACGATAGATTTGTTCCACGTTGGTTAAACCATGGAACTTATCTGGCAATGGTCGTAATGCTTTTGATAGGAAAGTCAGGTGCGTTGCTTTAACAGTTAACTCACCCATGTCAGTCTTCATAATTTGCCCAGTAATCCCTAAATGATCACCTAAGTCAGCCTTTTTGAAAATTAAATAGTTTTCTTCGCCAACTTCATCTTTACGCACGTAAATTTGGATTTTACCTGAACGGTCACGGATGTCAGCAAAGCCAACTTTCCCTTTCCCCCGTTTAGACATCATCCGCCCTGCAATTGTGACTTCTAGATTCTTAGCATCTAAATCGTCTTTTTCAATTGCTTCGAATTCACTGTGTAATTCCGCAGCCATATGTGTTCTATCAAAACGACTACCAAAAGGATCAATTCCTTCATCTTTTAACAATTGTAACTTTTCACGCCGGACCTTTAGTTGGTCGTTCATTTCTCTTTGATTATCTTTTTGTCCCAACTGACAATTCCTCCATACATTCAATTATCTACTAATGTTGATTTTAACACGAAAACACCAACATAAGGAACCTAATTTGCCATTCTCGCTTCGGTTTCTTCTACAAAGCGGTCTAAAATATCGCCAACGGCTTGTTCCGTTTCCACTTCGTTAACCGCCGCTTTGGTCTTAGCCGCACGAGGAATCCCTTTCAAGTAATAGGCAGCTTGTTGTCTGAATTCACGACAAGCCACATTTTCACCTTTAAGTTCGACTAAACGGTGTAATTGTAACTTGGCCGTTGCAATTTTTTCCCATGGGGTTGGTTCAGCAATCAATTCACCTGTTCGTAAGTAGGTTTCCACTTGGCTTAAAATCCATGGATTACCGAGCGCAGCCCGGCCAATCATGACAGCATCAGCACCCACTTCGTCTAGCATACGTTTAGCATCTTGTGGTGTCCGGACATCACCGTTACCCATAAATGGAATCGTTAATTCAGATTTAACCTGTTTTAAAATGTCCCAGTCTGCTTGCCCGGTGTACATTTGTTTCCGTGTCCGACCGTGCATTGCAAGTGCTGAAGCACCAGCACGTTCGGCAGCAAGTGCATTTTCAACAGCGAAAATATGATCTTCATCCCAGCCTGTCCGCATCTTAACCGTTACTGGCTTCTTCACGGCGTCTGTCACGTATGAGACCATTTCATAAACCTTATTTGGATCTAATAACCAACGCGCGCCAGCATCTGTCTTAACGACTTTATTCACTGGACAACCCATGTTGATATCAATAATATCAGCTTGTGTATGTTGATCCACAAATTTAGCGGCTTCCACTAAGGTGTCTTTTGAACCACCAAAAATTTGGATGCTAACTGGATGTTCGTTCGGATCAACAAACATCATCCCCATTGTCTTTTGATTATTGTGCATAATTCCGCGATCACTGATCATTTCACAGACCACTAAACCTGCGCCAAATTCCTTTGCAGTTACGCGAAATGCTGCGTTTGTAATACCAGCCATTGGTGCGACGACTACTTGATTTGGAATCGTCACGTCTCCTATTTGCCATGTCATAATGCCAACCCATTCCCTTCGTGTCTTCCGACAATATCCAAATTATCATAGCAAAAAAATAGTATTCAGGCAAAAATTTGCGACTATTCTATTGCGCGGCTAAAATTGCCTTTAGTTCTGCTTCTGTAAATTGATATTGCTTGCCACAGAAACGACAAACCGCTTCAGCACCGTGGTCTTCATCGATTAATTGTTGTAAATCCGCTGGCGCAACAGAACTGAGTGCCTTTGCAAACCGATCCTTTGAACAATCACATTCGTATTTAACAGGTATTTTTTCTAACGTCTTCATTGGGAGTTCGCCCACAATTTCAGTGATAATTTCCTCTGGGCTCATCCCTTGTTGGAGTAATTCAGACACCAGCGGCATTTCTTTCAGCCGCGCTTCTAAGATATCGATTAACCGGTCATCCGCCCCTGGGAGAATTTGAATCATGAAGCCCCCAGCGACACCAATTGAGTTATCTTCATTAACGAAGACTGAAACGCCAACTGCAGATGGTGTTTGTTCTGATTTAGCAAGGTAGTAAGTAAAGTCTTCACCTAATTCTCCTGATACCAATGGTACTTGACCGGTAAACGGTTCTTTTAAGCCAAGATCTTTCGTGACACTCAACGTACCAGTTGTCCCAACGCCACCTTTAACGTCAATTTTATTTTTGTCGTTCAATGGTAGGTTAACGTGTGGATTCGTCACATACCCTTTAACTGTGCCTTGCGCATTCCCATCGACAACAATCTTCCCGACTGGGCCGTCACCTTCAACTCTGACTGTCATCTTCGTATCACCTTTTAAGCCAGCGGCACTCAATAAAAGGGTGCCGACAATCGTCCGCCCAAACGCTGCTGATGAAGTTGACCATGTGTCATGTTTTTCTTGCGCATCCGTTACAACATCAGTTGCGTTCACTGCATAAGCACGAAGTTGGCCATCTTCTGAAATTTGTTTAATTAAATAATCTGTCATCTAAATAACCTCTTTTATGGATTGATGCAAAAAGGTCGACCACTAATCGTGTCGACCTTTTTGGTGTAACAATTTATGCTTCATCGTCTGGATGTTGATTATCCTCAGCTGGTGTCGATTGATCATCTTCATCAGGTGTGATTGTCACATCCTTTTTATCAGTTTCTTTTTCTGAATCTTCTTTTGCGGCTTCTTTTGCTTCAAGCGCCTTCTTAGCTTCTTCAAAAGTAGCTGCTTTTTCGCTTGGGAATTCTTCAGCGTTCTTTTCTGGCATCTTACCATCATTGAACAAGCTCAAGATTTCTTTTTCGTTTAATGTTTCGTACTTCAAGAGCATTTCCGCAATTAACTTATGTTGTTCACGGTGCGCTTCAATAATTTCGTGTGCTTGTTGATGTGCTTCGTCAATAATCCGACGAATTTCACTATCAATTGCAGCCGCAGTTGTTTCGGAGAAGGCTGGGCCTTGACCGTAAGCTGCCCCAACGAATGGTTGACCTTCTTTTTCAAGGGCCACTGTCCCGAGCTTATCAGTCATCCCATATTGAGTAACCATCCCGCGGGCAATATCCGTTGCTTGTTCGAAATCGTTAGAAGCACCAGTTGATTGAGAGTTGAAAATAATTTCTTCAGCTGTCCGACCACCAAGTAACCCAACAATTTGTTCTGTTAATTCTTTCTTACTCATTAAGAACTGATCATTCTTCGGTAACATGATGGCATATCCGCCAGCACGGCCACGAGGGACAATTGTTACCTTCCGAACAACACGAGAATCACTAAGAACTAAACCAATGATCGCATGACCAGCTTCGTGGTAAGCCACGGTTTCACGTTCTTTAGGATTAATCACGCGATCCCGCTTAGCAGGACCCGCAATCACACGATCTTCAGCTTCATCAACATCAGAAGCATCGATATCGGTCTTGCTACGACGAGCGGCTACTAGAGCAGCTTCGTTCAATAAGTTTTCAAGATCAGCACCAACGAACCCTGGGGTTTGTTGCGCAATTTCTTTCAAATCAACATCATCGGCTAAAGGTTTGTTCTTAGCATGGACTTTCAAGATGGCTTCACGGCCCTTAACATCTGGACGACCAACTAGGATCTTCCGGTCAAAACGACCTGGACGTAAAAGCGCTGGATCTAAGACATCTGAACGGTTAGTAGCAGCGATGACGATGACGCCTTCGTTCCCCGTAAACCCATCCATTTCAACTAACATTTGGTTCAATGTTTGTTCACGTTCATCGTGCCCACCGCCCATGCCGGCACCACGTTGGCGACCAACAGCATCAATTTCATCAATAAAGATAATTGATGGGGCTGCTTTTTTGGCTTGTTCGAATAAATCACGGACACGGCTTGCACCGACACCGACAAACATTTCAACGAAGTCAGAACCAGAGATTGAGAAGAATGGCACACCTGCTTCTCCGGCAACGGCTTTAGCTAATAAGGTTTTACCAGTACCTGGAGGTCCTTCTAAAAGAACACCCGCTGGAATTCTAGCCCCTAATGCAGCAAACTTCCGTGGATCTTTTAAGAATTCAACAACTTCGACTAATTCTTGTTTTTCTTCTTCCGCACCAGCGACATCAGAGAAACGTACTTTATTAGCTTTCTTGTCGGCTTTTTGAGCTTTGGACTTACCAAAGTTCATCATCCGACCGCCTTGACCGCCACCTTGACCCGCTTGGCCCATCATCATGTAGAATAAACCAAACATGATGATCAATGGCAATACAAGACTTAAAATACTTACCCACCAACCAGATTGTGGTTCTTGAAGGGTTTCAACCTTGGTTGCTGATTTGTCAGCTAACTTGGTCATTGCCCCAACTTGTGAATCACTTTGTAATAAGGTTGTTGTGAAGTGTTTAACTGATCTTGCTTTTGTTTTTTGTCCTAAAAGATTCTTTTTAGGCTGTTCTGTTTTTTGTGCTTTACGATATTCTCCAGAAATTTTATAAATACCATTCGTTGGTTGAATTGAGAATGACTTGACCTTATTGGTCTTCAATTCACTTAAAAATGTACTTGATTGAACTTCCTTAGACTCTGATCCAGCGTTACCGTTCATGAAGAACGAGAACACACCGACTAAAGCCACTAAGATAATAATGTAAAACAGACTATTACTAAACAGTCCATTCTTTTTGTTGTTCATACGTGACCTCCTGAAGCTTCTCATCATTTGTGACACAGTGTCCTTTTGACACTGTTAAACTATAACATATCTGACTTTTATTGACCATTTATTTACCCGAATAAATTTCAGGTTTCAAAACGCCAATTGTTCCCATATTTCTGTATCGTTCGGCATAGTCCAATCCGTACCCCACAACGAATTCATTTGGGACTTCCATCCCAACATAATCCGAATGAACTGGCACAATTCGACGGCTTGGTTTGTCCATTAACGTGCAGACTTTAATTGAGTTTGCTTGACGTGTTTTAAGAATTGCCATTAAGTAATTCAACGTGCGCCCAGTATCTACAATATCTTCGATAATGATAATGTCGCGGCCTTTAACACTCGTATCTAAATCTTTGATGATTTTAACTTCACCTGACGAGATGGTCTCAGCACCATAACTTGACACATCCATAAAGTCGATTTCAACATGGAGGTCAATTTCGCGAATCAAATCTGTCATGAAGACGATCGCACCCTTTAAAATACCAATTAATAACGGGTTTTTACCTTGATAATCCGCTGTAATTTGTTTTCCTAAGCGCTGATTAACCTTTTGAATGTCTTCTCTTGAATATAATACGCGTTCAATATCTTTTTCTAACATTGTGCCAGCCTCCGTAATTTGCTTAATCATCTAAATAACATAGTATGTACCGTATTTTACCAGTTTGTTCGCGATTAAACAACGCCGAAATCCGTAAATCCGGCCGGCCAAGCAATTGATTTGGGGTCCAAACCGCCCATGCATTTTGGCGCTTTGCCTGTGGGGTTTTAGTATCAATCCATAACCGTTGAATGGTTTTGTGGTGTGCCTTATCAAGCATTATTCGATCTGTTGCTTGTAGCGCCCTGAGTTGCAGTGGCCATTCCTCTGGTGCTAACCAAACGACCTGTTGCCGTTGAACTTGATTAGGTAGATGGTCGATATCGAAAACACCAACTTGTTCGCCATTTTTTAACCGCAGCCATTCATTAATCGCTAATGTTCGTGTTTTGACCAAAGAATCCACTATTTGGTGGACACCAATCCGAAAACACCGATACTGCTTTTCAAAAATGATGCCATTGTTCAATGCCACTTGGCCTTGCGGTTTCTGCGGGTTCGCCAACAATTGTTGCACTTGCATTAACTGGGCTGCCTTTAACGCCGGTAAAGTCTTGAAATATCGTTGCCACACCAATTGCCAGAGCGCCCTTTGTTGTGTCTGGTTCAAGCCATCGAGTTGGTCTAAACGCCCTTCAATTGCCGCCGGCTGTTTTTTGATTGCCAACAATGGCAGTAACGCCGCGGTTAGATCATCTTGGTGTGCCACCATTTGGGTCAGACTTTGACTGAACCGATTGGCATTTTGAATCAAGTGTGGATTTTCTCGTTTTAAAAGTGGCACCACCGCATGTCGCATCCGATTACGAAGAACAGTTTGTTCCTGATTGGTTTGATCTTCGTAATACCTCAAACCAATCTGATCAGCGTAATCACGCAGTTGTTGCTTACTAAAAGGTAATAGCGGGCGAATTAACGTCCCCGTTTTAAACGGTCTGACTTGCCGAATCCCCCGCATTTCATGCAATTCACCGCTACGAACTAATTTCATGAGCAAGGTTTCTAGTTGATCGTCGCCGTGATGCGCGGTCACCAAGTAATGCGCCGATTCGGTTCGCATGACTTGATCAAAAAAAGCATAGCGAAATTGACGTGCCGCCGCTTCAACCCCTGTTTCAGGATGACTCGCTTTTGGCCAATGTTGAATGCGTAACGGGATGGCATGCAATCGGCAAAACTGGGTTAAATATTTTTCTTCAGCCGTACTTTGCGCACGCAATTCATGATTAACGTGAGCCACAACGACTTGGGGTCGTTGTTTTTGGGGCAGATGAGTCAATAACCACAATAAAACCATTGAATCGACTCCCGTTGACGTTGCCACCACAACCTTGTCGCCGGCTTGCCAGAACTGCTCTTTTTGAAGATGTATTTGAAATGCTTGTTCTAACATACCGATTCCTCTCCAACACAGACTTGAAATGAAATAAAGGTTGCCCCGAAAGTCTATCACTAAACTTTCAAGCCAACCTTTATCAATTTGTTCTATTAACTGCGACGGCCGCCACGGCCACCACGTTTACCTTCTGTATTCCGTTTAATCGTTGATAAGCGATCTTCACTATCTTTTAAGAACCCTGATAATAAATCATCAAAGCCTTCTTTTTTAGGTGCGCTTGAATGCTCTGGTTTGCGATATCCACCGCGATTATTATTTGGACGACTTTGAGGGCGCGGATGTTCTTGCACTTTAGGTTGATCAACGGCTTTGCGGATTGATAAACCAATCTTACCGTTTTGATCTGACATAACCTTCACCGTGACTTCATCACCAACGGTTAAAACATCATGAATATCTTTGATATAACTATCGGACACTTCACTAATATGTACCAACCCGGTTTTGCCTTCACCTAAATCTACAAAAGCACCAAAATTCGTAATGCCCGTTACTTTACCAGCAACTTTTGAACCAACTTCAACTGCCATATAAAACTACGTCCTCCTAAATGGTCGTTTGAACTCGTCAAACTTTTAATCACTTAAGCGTGATATTTAATAAAATAAGTATAGCACGCTTTGCCCTTGAAACAAGGTCGTATTCTGAATTATTTTTGTTGCTAATTTAAATTAGGCGCCTTGTCCTGGGGCAAACTGAAGATGGTTTCACCGTCTTTAGAATAGTAATACTTGTACCGAATGTATTTGGCCAAGTAATCATTATCATGCAGCTGTTGCACTTGAATCTTTAAATCAGATTCAGTTGCTTTAGCTTTTTTTAATGTCTTTTCTTTAGCTGCCGTTGTTTCTCTAATCTCGGCCAATGAATGATGGGTTTGGAAAATCTGCACACCACAAATTAAGACGACTAATACTGCAACAATCCCCAAGCCACATAAGCGGCGTTTATGAACACGCTTAACATGGGCTGCCTTGTCTTGCACGATTTTCTGGGCTGCTTGTTGCTGGGTAAATGCATTCTCGATTTTCGCAATTTTTCGACTCACTTAGAAGCCCCCCATCTCGGAATTAAGTTCATTATAGCAATTTCACAAAAAGGTCGTCAACTAAGATCCCAGATTCTTAATGACTTTTATTAAGATGCTCAACAAAGTCACAAAAAAAAGCACCGGCCCATATTAATTCGGCCAGCGCTTTTTCCTTAATCAAAGTTTTCAGCTTGTCTTGTTTCCAAAATTTCATACATTTCAGCTGCATCGCTTTTCTTCGTAGTTTCGATGATCTGTGTGATGCGTACGACCATCGTTTTATTACCAAATCCGATTTCCAGTTTATCACCCACGATGACATTGCTTGAAGATTTTGCAGGGCGATCATTAATCATGATTCGACCCTTGTCTGCAATTTCTTTCGCAACTGAACGTCGTTTAATGATTCGTGATACTTTCAAAAATTTATCTAAGCGCATTATTTTGTCCTACCTTTTATTTTTTTCGAAAGGCGCAATAGTTGCCGGCCACCTGGCATCGTCAGCCATTCTCGAATCGAGAATAATTGCCACCGTAATGCTAATCCGCCAAATAGGAGCACACCAACGAGTACGCCAAGGCCCGTCCCTAAAATCGCATGTCCTCTGGAACTAAGTGATTGTGGTGCAAACTGTAGCGCAATCTTAACACCCAGCCACATCACTGCACAAATCGCAAGTAACTTACCGGTAAAGCGTTGCAAACCAAGCGCTTGCCGTACAATCACTGGTGATTGCCGTAAAATTAAGGCTAACACAACACCGAGGCTGATAACAGTCCCGACACTCGCGCCAACAATTTGATAGTGTTGCACAAGCCATTGATTGATTGCTACTTTAACGATTAACCCAACAATTAAGGCTGCCGTTGTTTTATGGAACTGATCAAGACTTTGGAGCACCGAGTTGCAAGCATTGATCAGCGCGATGATTGCGATACTCAACATATACCAAACCAATGCCTGATTACCATCAGCATCCCCGAATAAGAAATAATTAATCTGCGGCATCAAAACCATTAGGCCGGTGGTTGCTGCTGCCGATAAACCTAAACTGATATGAATCAGCGCTTCAGCAACTTGTTGAAATTGATATTGTTGCCGCCGTTGCCGCGCTTGTGACAGACTCGGAATCAACGTTGATGAGAAGGCAAGTGACACGACTAATCCCAGCTGGACAAGTGGTTGCCCACGGTCAAAAATCCCCTTCATATTCTTAGCAAGTTCTTCCGATAATCCACTGAGGACCAACCCTTTTTTAACTGTGAAGGAATCAACCAGCTGTAATAACACAATTAATGAAGCAAAGAGGCAAATTGACCCGCCTTCAATCGCTAAGCGTTTTGCCAATTGTTGATACGCCTTAAAATCGATGCCACCACGGTGTGGCGCCTTGAGTTGAAAGGCGGTTTCTGCTGGCCGTAATAAAATATAGGTTGCAACCAAGCCGCCAAAGAAGGCGCCTGACATCGCCCATGTGCCCATTTCATACACTGACCAGTGCAGTTTCAAAGATAGCCACGCTGCCGCCAAGATGACCACGACCCGCACGAGTTGCTCAGCAACTTGTGAAACCGCCGTCGGTACCATATTGAAAATTCCTTGGAAGTACCCCCGCGTCACCGCTAGAAACGGCATCAATAAAAACATAAACGATACCATTTCAATCAGCGGTGTTAATGCTGGATCCGCCATCGCCCCCGCAATTTTCGGCGCTTGATACTGTAAATAAATGAAGATTGCAGCACCAAAGATGCCTAACAGTGCAAATGAGCGTCTTAACAGCTGCGTTTGTTCCTCCGGATTGACTTGTTCAGCAACCAGTTTCGAAATATAAACTGGAAAGCCACTAAGTGCAAACGTCATGCCAATGCCATAGATTGGATAGACTTGTTGATACACGTAAAAGCCGGTGTTACCGACCATATTTTGAAATGGAATCCGATAAACGGCACTTAATACCTTCGCGATAAACGACGCAATTGATAAAATGACCGCGCCTTTCATCAGATGTTGCATCTGTTTATTTTGCATGCCTGGCCTCCACTTAGCGTGCCTAATCCGTTGGTTGTTCCGTGTGCTTTTGTTCTATCTTCAAGAGACTTGTAACAAAAGTTGCCACTTCACTCAACCAATCTGCCGGTTGCATCTTCGGCTGGATTACGAGTTTCACGCTTAATTGTTCTTGTTCAAACCCGACCGTTGCTTTCAAGCGGGTTGTCGATAACGCTTCAAAAATTTGTTCACCTGAAACAAGGCGACTGCCCTTCGCCGATAAGGTGACTTGAATGATTTCTTTCGTTTGTTTGATGGTTTCGATTAACGCGTCATCTGCATTCATCTTCAACTGACCAATCGCTAATAAATTAGCGACTTGATCTGGATAATCACCGAACCGGTCAATTAAATCGGCCTGAATTTCATCAAAGGCCGCTTCTGAATCCATCTGGCGAATCCGTTTATAAATTTCAATTTTTTGGCGTTGATCATTAATATACGCGTCTGGTAAGTAAGCTTCCAGTTTAAGATCAATTTCGGCATTCGTTTTAGCAACGACTTGCTTCCCTTGTTTCTTAGCGACGGCCTCACCCAACATTTGCGAGTATAGGTCAAACCCAACAGAATCGATAAAACCATGTTGTTGCTTACCTAATAAATTACCAGCTCCCCGAATCGATAAATCACGCATCGCAATTTTAAACCCGGACCCTAATTCGGTAAAGTCCTTGATGGCCTGAAGTCGTTTCTCACTAACTTCCGTTAAAACCTTATCGGGTTTATACATAAAGTAACCGTAAGCAATCCGGCTACTACGTCCAATCCGGCCGCGTAATTGATAGAGCTGTGAAAGACCGTAATGATCAGCATCTTCAACAATCATCGTATTGACGTTAGGCATGTCAACCCCGGTTTCAATAATCGTGGTTGTCACCAAGACGTCGTATTTACCTTGGACAAAGTCGTAGATGACACCTTCTAGTTGTGCCTCGGTCATCTGACCATGTGCGAACCCAACCGTTGCTTCAGGAACCAGCGCTTGAATCTCATCGACCGTGCGTTCAATGTCACTCACTCGATTATGGAGGTAAAACACTTGACCATTCCGTTCTAATTCCCGTTCAATCGCTTCGCGCATCGCACCGGCATTTTGTTCCATGACATACGTTTGGATAGGATAGCGGTTAGTCGGTGGCGTTTCAATCACAGATAAATCACGCACACCGAGCATCGACATGTGTAACGTCCGTGGAATCGGCGTTGCCGTCAACGTTAACACGTCAACTTGTGCCTTCAACTGCTTAAGTCGTTCTTTGTGTTTTACACCAAAGCGTTGCTCTTCATCGACAATCAACAAGCCAAGATCTTTAAACTTGATGTCTTGCGATAACAAGCGGTGGGTGCCAATCACGATGTCGACTTTGCCCTCTGCTAAGCCTTTGAGCGTTGCCGTCACTTCTTTGCGCGTTTTAAACCGTGACAGTAAACCAATTTCGACCGCAAAATCCGCGAAGCGTGTCAGCATGTTTTCATAATGTTGTTGCGCCAGAATCGTTGTTGGCACTAAAAAGGCCACCTGTTTACCGGCTTCAACAGCCTTAAAAGCCGCCCGCAAGGCGACTTCCGTTTTCCCAAAGCCAACGTCGCCGACTAATAATCGATCCATTGGACGGACGCGTTCCATATCATGCTTGATTTCAGCGGTACTGCGTAATTGATCATCTGTTTCAGGATAGGGGAACTGGCCTTCAAATTCAGCCTGTAATCGATCATCTTTTGGAAAGGCAAATCCCTTTTCAGCCTCCCGTTGCGCATAAAGTTCGATTAAATCATCGGCGATATCTTCAATCTTTGCCGAAACTTTACTCTTAGTCTTTTGCCACTCGCCACCGCCAAGCTTATTAATCTTCGGTGTTTTGGCCTCGGCAGAGACGTATTTTTGCACCATATTGAGTTGAGTGACTGGGATAAATAACTTCCCATTATCCCGATACAAGATGGTGATGTAGTCTTGATGAACCCCATCGACTTCCAAGGTTTCCATGCCGACGTATTCGCCAATCCCATGATTGACGTGGACCACGTAATCACCTGGTTTTAATTCGTTATAACTCTTTAACCGTTCTGCATTGGCCAAGGTTTGCCGCCGGACTTTTTTCTTCGGCGCCGTATTGAACAGTTCCTTTTCAGTTAAGACCACCAGTTTTAAATCCGGTAATTCAAAGCCATTTTGAAGTGACCCTTGAATGATTTGTGTCCGCCCCGTCTCCAACTGAGTCTTATTGGCGATGACGGCATCAATTTCAAAGTCGTGGAACGTCTGATCAATCTTCTTGACCCGTTTAGGATCAGACACGAGCACAATGACCGTTTGTTTTTGCTTTTGCCAATGCGCAATCTCGGTTTTCAAAAGCGGCATTTGGCTAAAGAATTGTTGCACCGTCCGCGTGGGTAAATTGTTGAGTGCATCGAGTTTTAACTTCCCCATTCCCTTTTGGAACAGTGATAGATAGAGATGCGCATGTGTATCTTTTTTGATGAGCGCTTGGGCATCCATCATGAGTCGTTGGTCTGGCAACATGCGGTGGGTTTCCAACATATCGGTTTGCCAGTTGGCCGCTTCTTCAGTCAAAATCCGCTGCGTTTCTAAAATGCGCGGATAGTCATCAAAAATCACTAAGCCACTCTTTTTAAAGTAATCAATCAGACTTGATTGATCTGGATACAGATAATCAACAAACAACGCTAAATTCTCAACGCGTTCACCGGCCAACAACCGTTCAATCGGTGTTTCAAAGTTTGTCGCCAATTGTTTTTGTTCAGTTTTATCCGTTATTTTGGCCGCAACCGCCTCATAAGCTGCTTGTAATGC
This sequence comes from Latilactobacillus curvatus JCM 1096 = DSM 20019, assembly GCF_004101845.1. NCBI lineage: Bacteria > Bacillati > Bacillota > Bacilli > Lactobacillales > Lactobacillaceae > Latilactobacillus > Latilactobacillus curvatus. The sequence continues at coordinate 1,184,666 of NZ_CP026116.1, forward strand.
CTCACCAGCCATTTCCAATTGTGCTGTGTTGGCCAATAAGTCAGTCGCCGGCATAATTTGAACACTATCTAAATTCTCAATACTCCGTTGCGTATCTGCTTCAAAAGAACGCAGTGAATCCACTTCAGTATCAAAGAGTTCAATCCGGACCGGATTTTCCGCGTCCAGTGGAAAAATGTCAATAATATCCCCCCGCATTGCGAACTCACCAGGTTTACCAACCAACTTATCTCGGAAATAACCCATTTCACCAAGTTGCGCAGCAAGTGCCTGGGGATCAACTTCACTATCTGTATTGATTGTGAGTTGACTATCTTGCCACTGACGCGCTGTAGGTAATAACCGCCGCATGCCCGCGACCGATGTAATCACAATTCCTTTTTTGCCTGTTGCTAAAAAACTCAACGTTCGCACACGTTCCGCTCTGGACTCAGGTGAACTAACTGCCATTTCAGCCGCCATCACTTCTTCAACTGGGAAAGTGTAAATCTGATCACTATTGAGTAAATTACTCAAATCATCAGCAACTTGATTGGCTTGGAACGTATTACTCTCAATAATCAATAAGGGTTGTTGTTTATAAATCGTCGCCAAAAACAGGGTTTTCGCTGATCCCGAAAGCCCTGTAAGTAGTTGTTTAATCCCTGGTCGTTGATTCTTTAAAACGAATTGCACCTGTTTGGTCTGCCCCAGCATTGTCATTAAATCCATGTAAAAGTTCCTTTACTTTCTTATTATGATGGCGCGAAGAAACGTGCTCTGTTGCTAACCGCAACCAAACGCACTCTGTTTTTGAAACGTGTCATTGGCAGTAGATTCCTGCGCTTTGCTACACTTTTCAAATCGCCGCTTGCAGCGTCAATTCGCCAAGTTAGGCAAATGCTCAGAATCTGACCAACTGCCAACGACACTCTAATTAAATTTATTCATCGTTTTCATGAAGTCGTCGTTTTGGCACCAGTCTTCTAGTGCTTCGCATGCCTGGTCTAGTGCTTGATTGATAATTGGTGCGCTGTCTTTGTCAAACGGCGTTAAGACCCAGTTAACGACTGTACTTTTTTGTGGATGTTGAATCCCAACTTTGACACGCTTAAATTCTGAGCTTTGGACACTTGCGATGATACTCTTAATGCCGTTGTGGCCTCCCGCTGAACCTTTTTGCCGTAAGCGCAACTTGCCTAGCGTTAAGTCCATATCATCTTGGATAACTACTAATTCATCTAGGTTAACTTGGTAGTATTTCATTAAAGGCCCGACTGAACGACCGGAATCATTCATAAACGTTAGTGGTTTCACTAAGAAAATCGTTTCCCCTTCATATTTAAAGCTCCCGTATTCAGCTTCAAAATCATGCTTGTTTAAGGTCACATTAAACCGTTCGCATAATTGATCAATCACCATAAAACCAATGTTGTGTTTTGTCTTTGCATACTTACTGCCTGGGTTTCCCAAGCCAACAATCATTTTCATTATTAACGTCCTCTTTTTGACTGGCGCTATCACGCAAAAATTCTGAGCAGTTAATTCTCCCCAGTCGCCAGTTGATATTAAGAACCATTATACCATATTCAGTTTATTTCTCTCTTTGTGAAAGAAATAGTTTTCTGAAAATTTAACCAAAAATCGCGAACTTTGGTGTAAATTATGCTATACTGGTTTTCGAAATGAAGAATTGATTTACAGAAAGGACGTCATTATATTGGCAAACATTGAAAAAGATCACCAAAAAGTTATCCTCGTCGGCGACGGCGCTGTAGGTTCTAGTTACGCTTATGCATTAACTTTACAAGGTATTGCACAAGAAGTTGGTATCGTAGATATCTTTAAAGAAAAAACACAAGGTGATGCAATCGATTTATCTGATGCATTAGCTTTCACTTCTCCTAAGAAAATCTATGCTGCTGAATACTCAGATGCAAAAGATGCTGACGTTGTTGTTATCACAGCTGGCGCACCACAAAAACCAGGTGAGACACGTTTAGACTTAGTAAGTAAAAACCTTAAAATCTTGAAGACAATCGTTGACCCAATCGTTGAATCTGGCTTTAACGGTATCTTCTTAGTTGCTGCTAACCCAGTTGATATCTTGACATACGCTACATGGAAATTATCAGGTTTCCCTAAAGAACGCGTTATCGGTTCAGGTACATCACTTGACTCAGCTCGTTTCCGTAAAGACATCGCTGAAATGGTTAACGTTGACGCACGTTCGGTCCATGCTTATATCATGGGTGAACATGGTGATACAGAATTCCCTGTATGGTCACACGCTAACATCGGTGGTATCAAGATTTCTGAATGGGTTAAAGCTCATCCAGAAATTAAAGAAGAAGAACTTGTTAAGATCTTCGAAAGTGTTCGTGACGCTGCTTACACAATCATTAACTTAAAAGGTGCTACATTCTACGGTATCGGTACTGCATTAGCTCGTATTACTAAGGCTATCTTAGACGACGAAAATGCTGTCTTACCATTATCTGTATACATGGAAGGCCAATACGGCTTGAACGATATCTTTATCGGTTCACCTGCTGTTATTAACCGCTCAGGTATCACAAGCATCCTTGAAATTCCATTGACAGACCACGAAATGGAAAGCATGCACAGTTCTGCAAAACAATTAAAAGATATCGTTACAAAAGCATTTGCTGAATTAGATATCGAAACTCGCCAATAAGCTCTTTGCTGTTGGTCAAACGACTCTCATTTAATGAGAGTCGTTTTTTTATGGTGTTAATATTATCAACTACATATTTTTTATTAAAAATAATACTTTTTTATTTCTTTTTGGGTGCATATCTTGTATGCTAACTATTAGTTAACGCCTTTGTATTTTATGTGATACTGGGGTATGATTAACCTATGCAGAGATTGGAGTTGAGGTTGTGAAACTTACGAAGAAAGCCTACGTCGCCCTTGGCGTAGCAGCCGTTATCCTTGTTGGAGGTTACTCGGCAGTCAGTCTTCATTATCAAAAAGCATTCTTGCCACATACGACCGTTGCCGGTGTCAACATTAGTGGCCAATCAGTCGCAGACGCTAACACAGAACTCTTAAAAAAAGTGAATCGTCAAAAATATACGCTAAAGGATAACAATCAAACATTGCTAACTTTTAGCGGTCAAGAAGCTGGCTTTAGCCATAATTTTAAACCGTTATTGGAAAAGATTGAAAAAAGCCAAAACGGTTGGTCTTGGCTAGGCCACGTTTTTGCCAGTGAACAAACAACTAAATCAGAAGACGCACTCATTTTAAATGCCGCTGATTTTGACAAATTCTCAACGGAAACCCTCGAAAAGGTCAACGCTGATCGCAAACCTTCAGAGAATGCCCATATTAACCTCGAGAATCATCAGTTCGATCTCGTAAAAGAAGTCTACGGGAACACAATTGATGCCGCTAAGTTCAAAAAAGCAGTTGCCCACGGTATTAACCAAGGTCAAGCAACAATCGACTTAAAAAACGATTATGCGCAACCTGAAGTGAAATCTACGGACAAGCAATTGAAAAAAACTGCCGATCAATTGAAGACGATTGCTAATGAAAAAATCAGCTATTCAGTTAATGGTAATGATTTCCAAGTTCCTAAAGAAGACATCCAAAGTTGGTTAACGTATAACAACGGTACAATTAGTCTAGATAAAGCTGCCGTTACCAAATACGTTTATCAATTAAAGGCAAAGTATGATACTTTTGACAAAGATTTGACCTTCAATTCTACAAAAGAAGGCACAGTCGCTGTCCCAGCTGGAATTTATGGGTGGAGTATCTCTCCTGCCGATGAAATCCACGCCTTAATGACAGAAGTGCCTAAGGGCAAAGATTTCTCAAGAACAGCTGTTATCCGTGGTTCCGGAACTGATCAGAAAACGCGTAGTGTCGGTTCAACCTACATCGAAATTGATTTAAAAGCCCAACATATGTGGCTCTATCAAGATGGTAAGGTCACAATTGACACTGATATCGTTTCAGCACGTCCACCACAAGTCACCCCAACCGGTGTTTGGAGCGTTTGGAAGAAAGAACGCAATGCCACATTGAAGGGGAAGAACTTTGATGGGGTCAGCGAATACGCAAGCCCAGTTAATTACTGGATGCCAATCGATGAAACTGGCGTTGGGATTCATGATTCGCCATGGCAACCTAAGTACGGTGGTGACTGGTATAAAGAACACGGCTCACACGGCTGTATCAATACCCCACCTGGCACAATGGCTAAACTCTACGATACTGTTAGCGAAGGCATTCCAGTTGTAGTGATTTAGACGTAGTGTACTAGCAACACCTCTCCTCTACGGATTAACCAGAGGTAGCTGACCTACAGAATTCGTTTAGAAAAAGTAAGCTCAACGATTAAATACAAAGTAGGAATAAAATTAACTTTTATCCCTGCTTTTTTATTGCTTAGATTTCACGTTCTTTCTCATCGATTACTAATCAAGTTTTCGCTGAGTCGAAAAACTAGTTATTTTAATCTGCTTGGTGGTATGCTATGATTACATTAGTATATGAGAGAATTTTAATCTAAGGAGAAAGCCTATGCTCATTAAATCCCTAGTTTTACCTAAAGAACGTCTCACCACAATTGTTGAATCGGTGACCTTAGAAGAAGCATTACAGCTACTAGAAGAGTCTGGTTACCGTTGTGTGCCCGTCCTAGATGCTAGCGGCAAGATTTTCCGCGGTAACATCTATAAGATGCACATCTACCGTCATAAGTCTCAAGGGGGCGATATGCAGCTTCCCGTGACCAGCTTATTGAAGAATATGACCAAGTATATTCCAGTTGACGCACCGTTTTTCAAAGTATTCTTCAACATTAAAGATTTGCCATACATCGCCGTATTAGACGAAGATAGCAATTTTTACGGAATTCTCACGCATAGCACGTTATTAAATATGCTTTCTGAAGCGTGGAATCTCGAATTAAGTAGCTATGTACTCACTGTGCTTTCTTCTGGTGAACAAGGTGATTTGGTTGCCATGTCGAAGATTATCGCTAAATATACCTCAATCGCCAGCTGCATCACCTTAGATGCTAAGCAAGATGAATTCGTACGACGCACCCTTTTCACCTTGCCTGCTGGACTTGATCTTGAGATTTTGAAAAAGATTGTTTATAAGCTCGAGAAAAAAGGCTATCGTGTTCCTGAAATCGATGATTTACAATCTGATAAGGCGCTCCGTGATGACTCCAAACTTGATGATTTAGTTTAACGCAAAAAAGGGCAGTCCTAATTAGGACTGCCCTTTTTAATCTTTATGATTTCATTTGTGCATCAAAGTGCACAACTTTATCCACAGCATACATTACTGGTGCGGTAATCACCATGATGACTGCTTCTGAAAGTGCCAACGAAATATACGTTGGCCAGAATGGAATGTGTGTGCTAGCAGTAGAACCGGTTAACACAATCATCCACGCAATCATACACATCGAAACGGTGAACAAGAGAATATTGACCACCATTTTTTGCCAAGTTTGTTTTAAATAGGGCATCACAAGCGTTAATACAAGCAGCGCCAATAAAGTTTGCCCGCCACCAAAAAGCGTATCGAGTAACTTGTTTTCAGAACTGAAAAAGAAATTGAACACTAATACCCCACCGAAAACACCCCATAGATATTTCTTATTGAAGACCACTAAATGGTTTAAGCCTTCCGAAATTCTAAATTGAATGGCTCCTGAAGCAAATCCCAACATACCTGGGAATAACGATAAAACAACGTATAATGCTGCCACTAACCCGTTTAGAATCACCGTTTTTAATCGACTTTGATTCGTCATCTTTGAATCCTCCTAGTTTTTTTGCGTGGGATGGTTACGAACCACGTTTTTTCGAACAGCTACCATCATATCATATTTACCGGCTGTTGATAAAGGTCAAAAAAAAGAGAACCCGCTTTTATAAGCGGGTTCTCTTCATTCTTTCTTTTTGGTATTTATGTATTAAGGATTTAAGACCGCTTTAAGTCCAACACTAATGGTGAGCGCCCGATCGACTTGTGCCATCTTATCCGCCACTAAATGTGTGACGCGATCTTTCAAGCGTTGTTTATCAATCGTTCGTACCTGTTCTAATAAAATCACGGAGTCGCGTTCGACACCATTATCCTTGGCCGTAATCCCAACGTGTGTTGGTAATTTCGGTTTTTGAATCTTTGCTGTAATCGCGGCAACGATTACGGTTGGACTATGGTGATTACCCACATCATTTTGAATGATTAAAACAGGACGCATGCCCCCTTGTTCTGAACCGACCACTGGTGATAAATCCGCATAAAAAATATCGCCACGCTGTATTAATTCTCCCACTTGTTCTCCCTCCAATTAGGATCAATCAACTACGCGAATGTGTGCGTACGCCTCACTTTCGCAAGCGTTAAATTCAGCCGCAATTTGACTGTTGATGCTAGCCATCTCAGCGTACCCGTTAATGACGTTATCTACTTTTGACTGTCTGGTCGCCATGAATTCGTGAAGCGCATCTTGAATCAAATCACTCTCATCAAGGGCATACACCTCACAATACTGCTTAATTGCTTGGACCAACTCAACGTCTAATTTAACGGATAGTTGTTCACGGTTAGCTTTCATCTGCATCAACCTCCGAATCAACACTTTAACCTTTATTCATCCTACCACAGAACTGGCGATAATCAAATTCTTAATCCTTAATGTTCATCAATTCCACTGTAAACCCGTGGTAACCGATCAGATAAACCACAGATAATTTCATAGTGAATCGTCCCTGCATAATCTGCGATCTCTTGTAAAGTAATTTCGTCATCACCACTTTTACCAACAAAAACTACTTTGGTCCCCACTGGATATTGCTTAGGTAACCGAATCATCAATTGATCCATGCAGACCCGACCGACAATTTCACACCGATGTCCATCCACCAAAACGGTTGAGCCTTGCATCCGTCTAGACCAACCATCGGCGTAACCGATTGGAATCGTCCCAATCCATTCAGATTCACTCGCTTCATAAGTCGCACCGTAACCAATCTTACTTCCGGCTTCAACTTGCTTAACAAAGACCAATTCTGATTCAAGACTTAGCGCCGGTTTCAATGCATAAGGCAATTCAGGAATCGCATTCCCTGAAGGATTCAATCCGTACATACTAATTCCCATTCGAATTAAATTCTCATTGCAAGCTGAGTGCCATAAACTCGTGGCTGAATTCGAAACATGCACAAATCGTGGACATTCTGGTAACACGGCTACTAGTTCATTAAACCGGGCACTTTGTTCTTTAAAATAAGTATCATCGGGATCATCCGCAGTTGCGAAATGGGTAAAAATCCCTTCTAAATCAAAATATTTCGCATGTGCTTTGATAAATGTGGCTGCTGCTAGTAATTCAGTCGCATTTCTAAAACCAATTCGCCCCATACCACTATCCACACTCAAATGAATGTGCATTGGTTGTGGATAAGGTATTTGTTGGGCAATTTCGTAAGCAGCTTGCAACCATTCGAGTGATCCGACCGTAATGGAGATTTGGTTGGCAATCACCAATTCGATTTCGGTGGGCTGTGTAATCCCTAGCACCAAAATGGGTTCCGTAAAGTTAGCACGCCGTAAAGCTAAGGCCTCATCTAAAATAGCCACACAAAATCCTGCAGCACCAGCCGCTTGGGCCGCTTCTGCAACAGGAATCATGCCATGCCCATAAGCATTTGCTTTTAAGACAGGGAAAATCACTGCATCTGTGCCTTTTAAATCCTTTAGTTCATTTTGAATATTTTCATAAATTGCGTTTTGATCAACTAGAATGCGTGTTGGTCGTAAGTAGCCGACTGTCATCGTCTCAACCTCTTTCCAAAATAACTTCTGCCATCACTAACGTCGTTGTATGCGAAAGTGATACGTGGACAGTTCCCTCAAATAAATCTTGTTTGATGTAGGGTTTGCCCTTTGCATCATTTAACGTTTCAATCGCTTGCAGTTGTACCTGTCCAATACCAGTCCCATAAGCTTTACTAAAAGCTTCCTTCACTGCAAAGCGCCCCGCTAAAAATTCTAACGCACGGCGCCCCGTATACCGTTTAAACAGTTCATATTCCTTAGCTGTTAATACTTTTTCAGCAAAATGACTATTCTTACTCTGTGCTTTTTCAAATCGATCAATTTCGGCTAAATCAATGCCTAATCCAGCAATCATCGTCTTCGCCCCTAGTACCCTATTTTTAATTAGTTTACCACAAAAAAGACAGAGACTGAACTTACATCTCTGTCACAATTGACTATATGAAAACAGCGGCCGACCAAGTTGGCCGCCCGCTGTTTTTAAAAAGTCTTATTTATCGTTTGTACGAATTGTGAAGTTCCGTTTTGAACGGCCATCAGTCTTCTTACGGTTGTCACGATTGTCATTGCTACGACGTTTGCTGCTATCGCCGTTGCCACTGTTGCGACGACCGTCTTTGTTGTCATTACCACGACGTTTGCCATCGCCATTACCACGACGATTGCCACCGCGATAGCCGCCACCGTTACCGCCACGACGATTGCCGCCGCCATTCCGGTTGCCGCTACGATTGCCACCTTTTTTACGTGAAGGCAATGGACGTTCTGGTGTTATCTTAACAGGAACTGATTCCTTGCTGATTGTCTTCAAAAGCACTGAAGCTAATTCAACGTCAGAGAATTGTTTCAATAATTCTTCAGCTTCTTCGCTGAATTTAGCCAATTGGCCTTTTTCAATCATTGAGTTGATGTCTGCAACCGCTGCAGCTAATTGGCCCTTGAAGGCTTCTTTTTCTGTAGGTGGTTGTAATGGTAACATCCGTTTCTTCGTTAAGTTTTCGATGATGTGTAAGTATTCCATTTCGTTTGGTGTTACAAAAGTAACTGAAACGCCTGACTTACCGGCACGACCTGTCCGGCCAATCCGGTGAACATAACTATCAGGATCTTGAGGAATATCGTAGTTATAAACATGGGTCACACCTGAGATATCAAGACCACGAGCAGCAACGTCTGTTGCCACTAAGATATCTAAACGGCCAGCCTTAAATGATTTCAAGACGCTCATCCGTTTTTGTTGTGATAAATCACCGTGAATCCCTTCAGCATTGTAACCACGAGCCTTCAAACCGCGTGTTAATTCATCAACACGCCGTTTTGTCCGACCAAAGATTAATGTTAATTCAGGTGATTGAACATCGAATAAACGCGTCATAATGTCGAATTTTTCGAAGTCCTTTGCCCGCACATAGTATTGATCAATTAAGTCAGCCGTTAATTCTTTTGACTTCACTTTGATCATTTCAGGGTTAGTCATGAAGCTCTTACCGATTTTCATGATTGGTGCTGGTAATGTTGCTGAGAATAAAAGTGTTTGACGTTGGTCTGGCACTTGTTTGATGATGCTTTCGATATCATCAACGAAGCCCATGTCTAACATTTCGTCAGCTTCATCTAAGACCAATGTTTTCACGTGGTCTAATTTAACTGTGCGACGGTTGATATGATCCAATAAACGACCCGGTGTCCCAACAAGAATTTGTGGGTGATCTTTTAATGAGCGGATTTGGCGACGAATGTCAGCCCCACCGTATACAACTTGTACTTTCGCTTTACGGTCGCGACCTAAGCGATAGAGTTCTTCTTGTGTTTGGATTGCCAATTCACGCGTTGGTGAAATGATCAATGCTTGAATGTTAGGATTGTCTAAGTCTAAGTTTTGTAAGATTGGTAAACCAAAAGCGGCTGTCTTACCGGTACCAGTTTGTGCTTGACCGATAACATCCTTACCAGCTAATGCCAATGGGATTGTTTCGCCTTGGATGGGTGTTGCTTCTTCAAAGCCAGCGCGTTCGATGGCTTTCATAATTGGTTCTGATAAACCTAATTCTGCGAATTTCAAATAGTGTTCCTCCTTGTTTTGTAAAAAACATGCCATTACAAAACAGGTCCACTTCGTCAATTGCACCATTTTCAAAAATCTGTCTTGTAATATAATTGTTTTCAAAAGCCTTTTTCATTAAAAAAGCTCCTTAATAGCTTATCATGCCACAACTTAATTAGCAAACGGAATTGCTCCAATTGTTAATCTAATTCCATAGCTTCAATCGCTAAACAGCGTGCCTGTGCAGTTGTCTGTCAATTGCTAATCATTAATTAACTTCAGTATCTTGTAAAGCAGCGACTACTTTTTCTAAATGTAAGCCATGACTTGCCTTTAAAACGATTAAATCGTCAGGTTGTACCTGCGCTTGCAAGCCAGCAATTAATTGCGTTTGTTCATGGCGGTTAAAGTAATGGAGGCGTTCTGGTGCATAACGCTCTTTTAACGTCACATATAATGGTTCAATTTCATCCCCGAACAAGAAGACCTCTTGAATCATCGTGGGATCTAATTCTTGGGCCAAACTTTCGTGTAATTTCTTGCTGGCAGTACCAAGTTCCAACATGTCGCCTAAGACGGCAATCCGCCGCCCGTCAGTCTCAAAATGGCTGAAATTGTGTAAAACTTCTTTGGCAGCCGTTGGGTTTGAATTGTAAACATCACTCAACATCCGTTCACCCTTTTGACCAACAAGCCACTCTGTCCGATTACTTGTGACTTCAAAATTCGCCAAGGCTTTTTTCATTAATTCTGGTTTAATATGGAACCGTTGCCCAACCAAAATTGCGGCCAACGCATTATTGACATTATAAGCACCCATCATTGGAATCGTAAACGTCATCTCTGGCCAAGCATTCAACTTGAATGACGTTTCAGTTTCACCTGCACGGACTTGTAAGGGATATAAGTCATTGGTCGTCAAATTACCGAATGTCTCGGTTGTGAGTTCGCCAACCCGTTCAGTCAATAGCGGTTCGTCGCCAGCGTAAATTAATAGACCATCTTCTTTGAGCCCATCTGTGATTTCCATCTTAGCATCGGCAATCTTATCACGCGTCTTGAAAAATTCGATATGGGCTTCCCCGATCATCGTAATGACTGCGACATCTGGCATGGCTAATTCACTGAGCGCTTTTAATTGACCTGGGCGATCCATCCCCATCTCAATCACTAAAATTTCAGTATTAGCTTCCATCGATAAAATCGTTTGTGGCACACCAATTTCATTATTAAAGTTAGCTTGTGTCTTGTGCATATTGTACTGACTACCTAAAACAGCAGCTGTCATATCTTTCGTCGTTGTTTTACCATTACTACCGGTAATCGCAACCACTTTGGGATTAATTTTTTGGAGATAATGCATGGCTAACTTCTGATAAGCCGCTAGTGGGTCTGTAACCACTAATACAGGAAAATCAGTTGGCTGTGCATCATGATTGGCAGCCCAAAAAGTTGCCACTGCCCCATTTTCCTTAGCTTGTCCAACAAAGTCGTGACCATCACGCATACCAGCTAACGGTACAAACAAAGCGCCCGCATTTAATTGACGTGCGTCAAACGCAACATTCGTCACTTCAATGGTTGCCCATTGTTCAATATCGTTTTTAGCCCCAGTGACTCGTGCAATTTCACCCAACTGCATTTTCATATCTCAATAACTCCTATTACTCTGTGTGCATTTTTACGCACGCTTTTTTTAGTTATGGCTTAAAATACTACGCAATATTGTACCATAGTTTCAAAAAAGCCCCAAAAATGATTGACCACCAATTAAGAGTACCACCGTGAATAGTCATCAACCTGTTTATCATTTGGTCGATATTGTTGCTTAGTCGGACTCCGCCACCCTTTAAAAGCTGTTTTGCGTAGTGCATGATCATTTTGCAGCGGTGGTTGGCTATCTAACCGGGCGTGTTGCCGATCATTCCGATTAGCATAATTAAACGATTCACCGTTTAGTAGTTGCCGGAGTGTGCCATCATCTAGCTGGTAATGGTCAGGATTACTATCAATCAGACCATCAGCCTTTAATTTAAGCACTTGCCATTGACTGATAAATGCTCCAGATGGTGCTAGAATAAATTCACTATGAAAATCCGGCGTGAGTCGTTTTCGATTCCAATGCGTTGTTGGGCGCTGTCCGTTGCGGTATTTATTATGGAGCCGAGCTGGTTCACGCCGCAGCCAATAATGTGGCTGGGTCGCTTGTCGTTTTCGCACAAACCGCGCTAAGGCTTGTTCATCTGTTTCACCAGAGTGTTGAAAATAATGGCGGATATAGCGTAGATTCTGCCGATCTAAATACATTCTGAATTGATGAATCCGTTTATCGGTTAAAACTCGACCGACAAATGCACGTTGCACACTTTGCGCAAAGGTTGCTAAAAAAGGCGCATCTGGTGCTAATTGCGGGTCAAGTTGATAATCACGTGCTGTTAATTGCAAAAACGCATGCTCATCCAACTGCGCCCCTAAATGCGTGAGCACTAAATTGATCCGCTGGTAATTAATTACTGGTTGTGCAGTTCGGTCCCCGTATGCTTCAAAAAGCATTTGATAAAGTGCTGAGCCTACTTGATGTAATGCTTGCCAATTGTGTTGCAAAATCCTTTTAAGCGCTGTTGGTTGCGCAGCAAGTTGTCCCGTTAAATGGGTTGCATAAGCGCGTAAACTCGCAACGTCCCAATTAGCGCGTTCTAACTGTTCAAAATGGGCCACCACCTCTACCTGATCAACAATCCGATACCGCTGCGGTAGTGTTTGCCGCCAAAGATCCATTAATTGAGTGCCATCCGTTTTAGTTGCCAGCGTTGTGATGATGGCGCGTTGAATCATTGTGCGTTGTTGCGTCGATAATGTTAGCTGGTGACGCGCATGCAATGCCAATAATAATTGCCCACGCACAACCGGTAAATCAATCATGGTAATCTGTTTGCTCGGTGTCTCATTCAATTGCATTATTAGAGTAGATTGTAACGCCATTAACTGCTGGATTGGGGATAATCGCACACTGATCACTCCTCTTTTCCTTTATTATACAAAAAAAGAGAGGGACAAAAATGAATTTTGCCTCCCTCTATATAAAACGTGTTCTATCAACTATTACCTACAGCTGATGCGTTATGTCTTTAAAACATTACATCGCTCTTAATTTAGCGACTCGTTCTTCAATCGGTGGATGACTATCAAATAAATGAGCACCCGACCGACTAAGTCCTTTAAATGGATCTGAGATATACAAAGCTGCGCTTGATGGATCCGCAGCTTGCATTGGCTCACTGTCAGAAATCTTTAATAACGCATTGATCAAACCTTGTGGGTTCCGCGTTAATTCGACACCAGATGCATCAGCCAAGTATTCCCGATTTCGCGACAACGCCATCTGTGCAATACTAGCCGCCAAAGGTCCCAATATCAACAATAGGATCGAAAAAACCAAACCGATGATATTACTTGCACCTTCTTCACGGTCGTTATCACGACTGCGGCCGCCGCCCCACCATAACATGTTGCTGCCGATGTTCACGAGCATTGAAATCACCGCAGAAAGTGCCAAGGCAATCGTTTGTAACCGAATATCGTAATTGCGAATATGGGAGACTTCGTGAGCAATTACCCCCTCGAGTTCCTCCCGATTCAAACGCGCCATGATGCCAGTCGTGACCGCCACCGCAGCGTGTTGTGGATCATTGCCTGTTGCAAACGCGTTTGGGCTAGGATCGTCAACAATGAAAACCCGGGGTATCGGTACTTGGGCGACCATCGCCATGTCTTCAACAATGTGCCATAAATCAGGATATTCGCTAGCATCATGGACTTCGGTCGCATGATTCATCTGCATAACAACGTTGGTTGAGTTTCCAATCATCATCGCCATATAAACGGCGGCTAAAATAGCCGCCACCACGACACCACTAATCAAATTACGCATAAACAGATACCCTAATGCAGCCCCAATTGCCAATACTAAAGCAAAAAAGCCAATCATCACATATACCGTTTTACGTTTGTTCTGTTGAATTTGTTCAAATAACATTCCCAATCACACCCTATTCAAAGGAAACTTTAGGTGCTACTTTTTCCTCAACTGGCGTTTCTAAGTAAGCTGTCTTTTGGAAATTGTGAGCACCTGCCAAAATATTACCAGGGAAAGTTTGAATTTGGTTGTTGTAACGGGTAGCACTTGAGTTAAACAATTGACGTGCATACGCAATTTTATTTTCCGTATTCGTCAATTCTTCCATTAACTTCGTAAATTCTGCGTCCGCTTTTAAATCTGGATAGCTTTCTGACAAGGCGAAAACGCTTTTCAATGAATCCGTTAATTGATTAGAAGCCTCCATTGTTGCTTGCCGATTATCAGCTGGCATTTCAACCAATTGATTCCGCATCTTGATGACTTTTTCCAACGTGTCTTGTTCATGCTTAGCATAACCTTTCACGGTCGATACTAAGTTTGGAATCAAGTCATTCCGCCGTTTGAGTTGTACATCGATTTGGCTCCATGCTTCATCTGTCCAGTTCCGACTCTTGACCATGTTATTGTAGGTGCTGATATAGAAGCCAACTGCGCCAACCACTAACAAAATAATGATAATAATAAACCATAACATACGCGTATCCTCTTTTCTTTAATGTTGTCTTCATATTATCAGACTCGCTACAACAAATAAAGAATAGGTTGCCAACCTTAACAAAACCTTGGTTTGACATAAATGGTAAAATTAAAGAGTTACCAATTTTGGGAGGGATACTTGCATGTTTACTGCACAGCCAGCAATTGCGAATGTTGATTTAACTGCACCACGGATGATTGTCGATGACCCTCGGATTCCCATGAGTTATCAGGCACTTTGTCAAACAACCAATGGCGGTTTTTTGACTAACTTTAGCCTTCCTACGAGTGAGCCAACAAGTGATGGTCTCGCCGACGTTGAGTGTCATTATTTAGCTGGCATTGCTCACAACGGTGAAGCAGTCATCCAAGCCCCCGACTTGCCCGATTACTTAGTCCCTTTTAGTCAGCATCAACAGCAGTACTTTGTATTTGATTGCCAACAAGCCTCAGCTGAACCACCGATTCGCTACATAGATACTGAGGTCGATCAATGGTTAACCGTTGCTGATTCGCTGGATAGTTTTCTCGAACAATTAGGTCCCAAAGTAATTGATCTAAATCCAGATAATGAGTTAACCCCTTTGCAGCGTAACCATTACTTGTTAGTGGCACAGGGAGCACAGCTAGACACTTTGCTAGCCCGTTATGAAGCCGATGCTGATAAAGAATGGCTGTTTGATTGGCTACTCTATTTTGCCGAACACGGTACACCAGCCCAACAAGCAAGCGCATTGACTGCCTACGACACTCAGCGGTTGTACTTTAAACGCCAGCTGCCACGAGCTAAAGATGCGCAACTGACTGCCCTCTTTGAACAACTCCCACACTTAAAAGACGCCTACCACGCACATCAGCAAGCGTGGTCGCCGCTTTAACTTTTTAGAATCGAGATGATGACACCATGTTGACTAACATTCGTCAACGTTTATTCAGACGCCGCGCACAATGGGAACAGAACCTCGTCGTTTTATGGTTTGGTAATTTCATGGCCGGGGTTGCTTTTAGTTTGATTATGCCATTTATGTCGTTATACATTGACACACTTGGCAACTTTACAACGGCCCAACTGAGTTTATGGAGTGGGGTGACCTATTCTATTACCTTCTTGGTTACCGCTCTGATTTCACCATGGTGGGGCAAAATTGCTGACCGCCGTGGTCGCAAATTAATGTTACTCCGCGCCTCATTAGGACTAGCGATTGTCCTGGGTGCGATGGGCTTAGTCCAAAATATTTATGAATTAATTGGTTTGCGACTATTACAAGGCTTCTTCTCGGGTTATATCAGTAATTCAAACGCCTTAATTGCCACTTCAGCACCACAAGAAAAAAGTGGTCAAGCTTTAGGCACCCTGACCACCGGAAGTGTTTCCGGAACCTTATTAGGCCCGTTGTTGGGTGGGATTATCGCCCAAGCAACCGGCTATCGAACAACCTTCTTCATTACCGGTACCATCTTGTTCATCGTCTTTATCCTCTGTCTGGTTTTCGTTCACGAAGACTTCACGCCAGTAGAAAAAGGCGATCAAGTACCCGGTCGGCAACTGATTCATGAATTGAAATACCCGCATTTAATTATCGGCATGTTCGTCACCACAATGATTATTCAAGCCTCCAACAACTCAATTAGCCCGCTGTTGAGTTTATATGTCCGTCAATTAATGCATCATGGCAATAACGTAGCGTTAGTCAGCGGAGTTGTCGCGGCTACTCCAGGGATCGCAACCTTAATTGCCGCGCCGCGTTTTGGTGCACTTGGCGATCGGATCGGTTCCGAGAAAATTTTACTCGGTGGCTTGATCTTCGCCGTCTTCGTTTACGTTCCGCAAGCTTTCGTTCAAAATGTTTGGCAACTCGGTGCCCTGCGTCTGCTGGTTGGGGTCGCCGATGCCGCATTGTTACCGCAAGTTCAAACGATTCTTGCGAAGTACTCACCCCATAGTTCCGCCGGACGGATTTTCAGTTATAACCAATCCTTCCAAGCAATGGGGAATGTCGCCGGACCTTTAATTGGTTCCAGCGTTTCTGGCCTATTCGGTTACAGCGGGGTTTTCCTATCGACAACCGTTTTAGTAATCGTCAACCTCTTCTGGGTGCGTCAGAATACAAAAGTCTTACGCGAAGAACATGAAATACAAAAATAATACAAAAAAGTGGTGTCGCTCATTTTCAGAGCGACACCACTTTTTTGTTGAAACGTGCTTTTTGTGGCATATTTCTGCGCTTAACAGAATTTGCCAAATCGGTGATTACAATCGCCAATTCGTCAAATCCAGTTAATGCTCAAAATATAAGCGCCACAAACGCACTCTATTTTTTGGTAAACGTCAGTTTATCTAACCAGTCCCGGTTATGTTTAATACAGAAATAGCCGATAATGGCGATTAAACATGATCCCAAGACATCCGCTAGTAAGTCCCCCATCGTGTCTAACAAGGCTGCTTGGCCTAATAAAAGGTGACCTTTTGCCATATAACGTTGCATGTTTAAGCCTAACAAACTATCGCCGGTAAATTCATAGAATT
This sequence comes from Latilactobacillus curvatus JCM 1096 = DSM 20019, assembly GCF_004101845.1. Lineage (NCBI taxonomy): Bacteria > Bacillati > Bacillota > Bacilli > Lactobacillales > Lactobacillaceae > Latilactobacillus > Latilactobacillus curvatus. The sequence continues at coordinate 1,201,673 of NZ_CP026116.1, forward strand.
CCCACAACACACCAATCGTACTCCCAAACGTTGCCGCAAACAAACTCATGAGTAAGGCTGAAATGGTTTGACGGAGTTGTTTTGAAATCAATACGTTAAAGACCGTATACCCTAAGCCCGCCAATAACCCGGCACTCAAGACATGCAAGAATTTATCCCAGTAGTATAAGCGACTATAAAAATGTAATCCCGTCCCCAATAAAATCGAACAGTATACAAAGATTAAATAAACTGCATATAGAATCTCTGGAAACCGGTATGGCATAAAGCGTTCAATGATAATAGGTAAGGTCGCAATCACCAGGCCTGCAACCACTTGTAAAACGGCAAAAGACAATGTTCCGTTGTCTTTGGGGTTAGTCAGCATTTGTTCTAAGTAATAACCAATATAGATTAATTGACTCACAATGGTGAAGACATAAAGCCAATCTACCCACCGCCAATTTGTTTTTTGTTTTGCCATGTTATTCATCCTTTCCATTCAAATGATACAGCGTGACACTCCGACTAAGTCGCAAGTATGCGATGAAATGAAAGATATTGCCCAGCAAAATCAACAGTGCCCCTAGCCAGCTATTAATCTGAATTCCGACAATGGCAATGGCGTAAATCAAGACACTTCGTAAGGGATCATTTTTAATCGTTTGATAAAATTCCTCGTGTCGCTGTTCATACTGACGCATTAGTTCATGATGCAGTGCCATATACCGATATAATACCCAAAACAAAGCTGAGATGACTAATGCAACAATCGCATACGATGTAAAAGCAAATCGAATATCAGCGCCATTTTGTTGAGCAATCGATTCCGACAACAAACTAGTTGGGTAATTAATCAGTGTCACTGCAAATAAAATACTGAGATTGATCACGTTTAACTGCCAGTTAGTTTGTTTTATTTTCGCAAAATAATCGTGATGAAACAACCATAATGTCCCCACATAAAAAAAGGATAGTACATAGGCAGCCAAAGTTGGCCACTGTGCAATCACCGCTTGACTCAAATGCCCTGCTTGATAGTCCGGCACTTTAAAGTCTAACACTAATAGTGTTAATAAAATGGCAAAAACGCCATCGCTAAATGCTTGTAATCGATCGATTTTCATTATTCTTTCCCTCACAATTCGACTATGGTCAAACTAGCGTGGGTAGTGCATAATAGTTCATAAATAATTCCCTTAACTAGGAGGCTCTATGTCATCACCTACCACTAAAACCACGCAGTTTAAAATTATTTTTGTTTTATATAGCTTACTTTTAGGATTGTTGATTGGTGGCATAGCGGCCGCCTTTTTAGCCCTCATTAATTTCAGTACACACTTAATTTGGCAAGTCGGTTATTCGCATTTCAACCAGCCATTTTATCCGTTGCTTGTTGGTCTATTTGGCGGATTACTCGTCGGCTTAATGCAACGTTATTGGGGGCCTTATCCTAAAACAATGCATGAAACACTCAGCGAATTTAAACAAACCGGGTCCGTTGCCTACCAACAGCAAGTCGGTAAAAACATTATCGCCGCCTTAGTTGTATTAGCCTGCGGCGCTAGCCTTGGCCCTGAAGCCGCGCTCTCGACCAACGTCGGCGGCCTAATCACTTGGTTGGGCGATCGACTTAAACTAACCGCTCAGCAAAAAGAAACGTTTTTGACGATGGGGATTGGTGCCATGCTAGCGGCCATCTTCCACGCACCGCTAGCCGGTGTTGGTGAGGCGATTGAGACAACCTCCTTGCGCGATCATTTCAAATCACACTTCAATCAAGTTCTATTATACATTCTCACAACCGCAACTGGGATTCTTGGTTTCGCCTTGGTCAACCAACTCTTCCCCAAAGAAAGTCCATTTACACTGCACACACCAATCATTCATTGGACATTAATAGTTTGGCCACTTCTTATTTTAGCATTAATTGTCGGTTTAGTTTTTGGCAATCTATTCTTAAAAATAGAACAATGGTGCCAGTGGCTCTTTGATACGATTCAGCGGCCGGTCTTACTTGCAATGGTCGCTGGTGTGTTCTTGGGTGCTTGTGGTCTATTGTCGCCTTATTTACTCTTTTCTGGAGAACACTACTTGTTCACCTTTACCAAATCCGGTTTAGATCAATCATTCATTTATTTACTCTTAATCGGACTTGGAAAAACCGTTCTAACCAATCTGCTATTTGCCTTTGGTTGGCGGGGCGGTAAAATTTTCCCAGCCATTTTTGCAAGTGCGGCAATCGGTTTAAGTCTCGCCGTTGTGTTGCCATACACTCCCGGCCTCCTGGTTGCCACGGTTGTCGCTGTCAGTTGTACGGTGATTGTGGCACAACCGTACGTCACTGCTACTTTGTTACTCTTTCTTTTCCCGATTCAATTTTTCCCAGTCATTTTGCTAGCGTGTCTCGCTAGTCATCGAATTCAAAAAATGTTGATTAAATAGCTGATTGCCGTTTGCAATTGGCTATTTTTATGGAAAAAAAGGCAAAAAAAAACCAGGGAAAAATTCCCCGGTTTCAAAATAATTATTTGGCAGCGTTCTTGTCTGCAAAACCATATTTTTTGTTGAAACGATCGACACGACCATCTGCTTGAGTAAACTTTTGTTTACCTGTGTAGAATGGATGTGAATCTGATGAAATTTCAACACGGATTAATGGATATGTGTTACCGTCTTCCCATTCAACAGTTTCAGCTGAGTTAGCAGTTGAACCTGAGATGAACTTGAAGCCAGTTGATGAATCCATAAATACTACCTTGTGATAATCTGGATGAATACCTTGTTTCATGTCTTTTCCGCTCCTTTTTGCTAAAGTTATCTGCATCAATTCAGATGCACAACTTAAGTCTTGCCCTGAGATATTTGCTATGTCAGAGATATTTGTTTACATAACCATTAAATATTAGCATGAATGCTAACAAAAAACAATAGATGGTTAACTTATTCTTCAACCATTTTGACGATTGCGCCCAGACCCGTTAGTTTATCAACAACGCGGTCATAGCCCCGCAAAATATTACTTGCGTTATCAATCGTTGTCACACCATTGGCCATTAAGCCAGCGATCATTAAACAAGCACCGCCCCGAATTTCATCGGCGGATACTTCGGCACCTTGTAACTTGTCGGCATGATGTAAAATAATCACATCATTTTCGATTGAGATATCTGCACCCATCCGAATTAATTCTGGGACGTGGCGTGTTCGTTTAGGATAAAGGGTATCAACCACAATGCCTTCACCTTGCGCTTTTAATAAGAGCGGCGTTAGTGGTTGTTGCAAATCCGTTGCAAAGCCAGGATATGGCATAGTTTTAATTTGAACCATTTTTAAATTAGGTGATGGATAAACGAAGATACTATCTTCCTTAACATCCATCTTAACGCCCATTTCCTCTAACTTAGCGAGGTAAGCGTCCATGTGTTCACTGATGATGTTCTTGACGTTCACACCATCCCCGATGGCTGCAGCCATACTTAAATAAGTTCCCGCTTCAATCCGATCAGGAATAATGGTGTGTGTATTGCGCCCATACAGATGTTCAACCCCATCAATGCGGATAATGTCAGTCCCAGCACCGCGGATCTTAGCACCCATATTGTTCAAGAATGTCGCGATATCCACAATTTCGGGTTCGCGTGCTGCATTTTCAATGACAGTTTGTCCTTCAGCACGGACAGCGGCTAATAATAAATTAATCGTTGCGCCAACTGATGCCATATCAAGATAAATTTTAGCACCGTGTAAGCCGTTTGGTGCCTTAATTAGGATAGCACCGTGGTTATTAGTCACTGTCGCACCAAGTGCTTCAAACCCTTTAATATGTTGATCAATTGGTCGTGGACCAATATCATCGCCACCTGGCAACCCAACGATTGCTTCCCCAAAACGACCTAATAAAGCCCCCATGAAATAATATGAGGCGCGTAAACTTTGAATCTTCCCGCTTGGAAGTGGTGTCGAAATAATGTGGGTTGGATCAATTTCAACCGTGTCATCAACAAAAGTAGATGAGACAGACATATCTTCTAGAATGGATAGTAGGCTGTTGACGTCTTTAATGTGCGGCACACAGTCTAAAACGACTTTCGACTCCGCCAAAATAGCAGCGGGAATAATCGCAACCGTGCTATTCTTTGCACCGCCAATTGTGACCTCTCCAGATAAGAGATTGCCACCTTGAATTAACATTTTTTTCATTTTTAGATTTCCCCGTTCGCTCTGCAACAAAAGAACCGCCTTCAGTTTCCCACTTCTCCTGTGGTTTAAACCAGAAGGCGCTTTTGATATTTTTAAGTTTTTTAATTTTTTAGTTTTATTTTTTAAAATTGAAAAACGGCTCCAATCTACTCAATGCCGTTGATAATTAGTCATACATGTATAATAATAATTAATCAGCACATAAATTACAAGGCATTTAGGGATAACATTTACTTTTTAATTTTCATACTTAGTAAAAGCTAATCATCGCATTCAATTGGGCTGTAGAAGTCTAAAAATGTAAGGCTTTTCAAAACGGATCATCTCCATTTTCACAACTATTTTTCGGCATACAAAAAGACGCTACTTTGTCGTGCTGACTAGTAGCGTCTTTTATGAGACGTGCTCCATATTCCGGTTAGCCACATCAGTCATACTACCGACCTTGTCGATAATCCGCCTGATGTGGCTAATCCTCAAAGCCAACCCGTTCGAGTCAGCACTCTACATTGTTGCGCCAATAAATGCCTTGAACAAGCCTTCTGGTTTGTTTGGGCGTGATAGGAATTCTGGGTGATATTGAGCTGCCACGAAGAATTTGTTTTCTGGAATTTCGATCACTTCAACTAAACGATTGTCAGGTGAAGTCCCGGCAAAGACTAAGCCTTTGTCTGTCAACAATTCACGGTATTCGTTATTGAATTCATAACGGTGACGGTGACGTTGTTGGATAACACTTTGGTTATCATAAGCAGCAGCAGTCTTTGTACCTGGTTTTAATTTACATGGATACAAGCCAAGACGTTGTGTCCCACCCATGTTTTCAAGATCTTTTTGATCTGACATGATGTCGATTAATTTATGTTTTGCTTCTGGGTGCACTTCACCAGTTGTGGCATCTGTAATCCCAGCAACGTTGCGGGCAAATTCAATACTTGCCATTTGCATCCCTAAACAAATACCAAGATATGGTACATCATTTTCACGCGCATATTGAATTGAAAGGATCATCCCTTCTAAACCACGATCACCGAAACCACCAGGGACGATAATCCCATCAAAGCCAGCTAATGTTTCAGCAACATTTTCTTTCGTAATGTCTTCTGATTGGATTGGTGTTACTTTAACGTCGGTGTTATAAGCATAACCAGCATGACGTAATGCTTCGTTCACTGAGATATAAGCATCTTGTAATTCGATATATTTACCAACCAAGGCAATCTTCTTTGTACCTTGAAGATTCTTGATGGTGTGTAACATATCAATCCATTCTGTCATGTCAGCTTCTGGTGCTGTCATCTTGAAGTGGTTCAAGACAAAGTCGTCTAAGCCTTGGTTCTTCAATAACAATGGAATATCGTAGATTGATTCAGCATCGCGCGATTCAACAACGGCTTCTGGTTCAACGTCACAGAATTGGGCAATCTTGTTCCGCATGTCATCAGGAATTGGTTTTTCAGTCCGACAAACCAAGACGTTTGGTTGAATCCCGATGCTCCGTAATTCTTTAACACTGTGTTGTGTTGGTTTGGTCTTCATTTCACCGGCAGCCTTCAAGTAAGGGACTAATGTCGTATGAATGTAGATGCAGTTTTCTGCGCCAACATCCGCCTTCATTTGACGAAGTGCTTCTAAGAATGGTAGTGATTCAATATCACCAACAGTCCCACCGATTTCAGTAATCACGATATCTGAATCAGTCGTTGTAGCAGCACGCATGATTTTTTCTTTAATCATGTTTGTGATGTGTGGAATGACTTGAACAGTTGCGCCAAGGTATTCACCTTTACGTTCTTTACGTAAAACTTCTGAATAAATTTTACCTGTCGTCACGTTAGAATATTTATTTAAATTATTGTCGATAAAACGTTCGTAATGGCCAAGATCTAAATCAGTTTCAGTACCATCATCTGTTACGAAAACTTCACCATGTTGGTAAGGACTCATTGTACCGGGATCCACGTTGATATATGGATCGAATTTTTGAATCGTCACCTTTAATCCACGATTCTTTAACAAACGACCAAGTGAAGCCGCAACAATCCCTTTACCAAGTGAAGAAACAACGCCACCTGTTACAAAAACATATTTGGTCATATAAATATTCTCCTTTTCTTCTTAGCATTACGCTAAACATTCATGCTTTTGGGAAACAACCAAAAACAAAAACAAGCTCCCTATTCAAAATGAACAGGGAGCCTGTTAACCGATTCTGGCTTCGCAATTAAAGTAACTGCAAAGCGCCCAAAGAATATAATACAAGAAATGGCAATTAGCGTCAAGCAAAAAAATTAGTCATTTCTGCGCCGATTTTAAATCGCCTATGCTACACTATTTGCATGACCTACTTTGAAAGGATGGCCCACCATGCTACAAGACGCGTTACTAGCTTTAGATATCGGCGGTTCTGCCGTCAAATATGGGATTTGGACGAAACACCAACTAATTAACCAAGCGCAATTCCCTACACCGCTAACACGCAATCGCTTCTATTCCGAAGTTGAACAATTACGTGATCAATTTGCGACCGACTTTCATTTAACTGGAATTGCGGTGAGTTGTCCTGGTGATCCAGATGAACAGACTGGCATCATCCATGGCATGAGTTATGTGCCATTTTTGCACCTCGGTGAATTTCAAACTGAATTTGCAACGCGCCTTGGTCTGCCCGTCTCTCTCCAAAATGATGCCGACAGTGCAGCATTCGCCGAGATGACAGCTGGGATTGGTCAAGGTCATCTGAGCGCCTTATTCACAATAATTGGTTCTGGGATTGGCTTATCCATTATCGAAAATGGGACCATTCTCAAAACGACTGCTGATAAAATCGATAACTTCGAAAAATTCATCGCAGATGCCATTAAAACACTCAATAATTCAAAAGTCTCACCCGTCCAAATTGGCAAGACTGTCTCCCTCCGTAATTTTAAACTCCCCAATACAATCGACGGCAAAACCGTCTTCGAACTTGCCGATCAAGGGGATCCGATTGCCACCCTAGAAGTCGCACAGATGTATGCTGCCCTTGCGGAAATCATGCTCTTTTTAAACGTTGCTTACACGCCCGAGATTATTGGTGTCGGTGGTGGCATTAGTCAGCGAACTGACCTACTACCAAAATTAAACGCTGCGATTGACGCACTTTTAGCCGATGACAATAGTAGTATTAATCGTTACTGGCAACGCCGTGCAGGGGCAACCACCCCTATTCCTGTGCCACACATCGAAATTTGTCACTTCAACCAAGACGCCAACTTAATCGGCGCGGTTTACCATTTTCTTGAACGAGAGTGTGTCGTAAGTCGGGTATCCGACGAGGATTAGCTTAAAAATATTAAACGCAAAAAAAAGACGCCAAAGTTAACTTTGACGTCTTTTTTTATGGCAACGAATCGGAAACGTCTAATTAAAGCTCGTCATCTTCGTCTTCTTCGTCTTCATCATCGCTAAATTCAGATAATTGACCTTCGATACCGTCTTCTAAGGCATCGTCGTCTTCATCATCGTCATCGTCACCGATGTTTTGTAAGTCAGCTTTGTATTCAGTTAAGTCATCACCAGCAACGTCATCTGTAGCTGCTAAATCAACACCATCATCAGCATCTAAGTCTTCGTCTTCTGGATCATCGTCACTGTAATCAATCACATCGTCATCGTCGGTAACATCTGCTAAGAATGCATTAACCTTCTTACGACGTTTCTTCTTAGTTGGTTGGTCTTCTTCATCTTCTGGATGGTTAACTTCTTCATCGACAGATTCATATGGGTACCAAGAACGGAGGCCCCAAACGTTTTCGCCTAAAGAAATGAAACTACCATCTTCATTTAAATCCGTATAAAATTGTGATAAGCGTGCACGCACTTCTTCATCACTTTTGCCTAAATAGTTTTGAATTTCATTCGTTAAGTCAGCGAATGCAATCGTGTCGCCTTTTTCTTCTAAAATTGCATGTGCGACTTCAATCATTGATAGTTCTTCTTTATTTTGGCCTTTAAAAACGTCTAATTTCAACCAGTACACGTCCTTTCAACAGTCTATCCTTAATCATACTAGCTTAAGCTGTAAAAATCAATCGTAATTTGTAATCCCCCACGGCTTGATTATTGATGGCAAGTTGGTAATGAACCGTAATTTCACCTGATAACGGTTGTTCCTTCACCATCGATAATAAATGGGTTGTCGTTGTGAGCACTGGCATGTTGCCATATTTTGTTTGGTAAATTGATCCGAGGTCTTCGCCTTGCTTAAAGTACAACCGCAATTGCGTCTCGTCTTCTTCTGTGCCCCGCGTTAATTGAATTTGACCGTCAGCAGCCAATTTAAACCGTACCGCGGTGGCTTGTTCACCACCGTGTTCCAGATAACGTAAGTAAAGTGACTCTCCCATTTTGACAACTTGACCATCCTCATCGAAAACGTGTTTTTCAAGTTGCCCATCTTGTTGAATTTGCGTTTCAAGGTGTACCTTGACCGGAATTCCGCTTTGACTTGCCATAAATAACTTCCTTTAATTTTAATTAAGTAGTTCTATTATAAGCCATTCAAAATTTGAGCGCCAGAATAATCCGCCAATTCTCTTTGACCAACGTACCGATTGCAGACAGCGCCTAGAATTTACGCTATAATTAAGAAGAGTTTTTAATTTTCGGAGGTGATTACCATGGATGATTTAGCGACTTTATCTGCCAATCAAGAATGGGCTATTTTAACCCAACATTTTGAAAAAGCGGCTGGACCACTCGCTTTTGCTCATGCTAATAGCCTCTTAGCTTTGAGCCGCGAATTACAACAACCTATTATTCATTTTTGGACGCTTGCTGACAATGTTATTTTGGGCATGATGGATACAAAGTTACCTGCTTATCCACAAGCGGTTGCCACATTAGAGGCTGCACACTATGCCCATTTCGTGCGTAACGCTGGTGGCTTGGGGATTGTGACGGATGCCGGCGTTTTGAACGTCAGCTTCTATCTTCCTGATATGGCGGATCACCTAAGCATTAATGCTGCTTACGCGCTCATGCACCAATTGTTCACAACTGCCTTTGCAGACTATCCCGTCACGATTGACCATTTCGAAGTCACTCACTCCTATTGCCCTGGCGAATACGATCTCAGCATCAATGGTCAAAAATTTTCCGGTATTGCCCAACGCCGTGCCAAAAACGGAATTGCCGTACTCTTATATGCCAGCATTACAGGCAATCAACAGGCGCGTGGCAAACTCATGCACAGTTTTTACACTGCTGGCCAAGCACAAAGCCAAACGCGGTGGACTTTCCCAGCGGTCATCCCGGACACCATGGCCAACCTATCTGATCTGTTAAACGAACCAATGACTGTTGCAACAGCCATTACGCACCTACAGACCGCTTTTAGCCGGTTGGTTCAACAACCACAACTAGTTGACCTCACACCACAATTACAAACGAAAGCTTATCAACAACTACTACTTAAAAACCAAACAGCACTCCACCGTTATCAAGTTTAACGGGCCTCAAAAAGGAGATTATATTGTGACTAACACCGCTATTAAACTATCGCGTGAAAAAGTATTCCGTGATCCTGTGCATAACTACATTCGCGTCGAGTATCAAGTGATTCTCGATTTAATTGACACCCCCGAATTTCAACGTCTTCGGCGGATTAAACAGCTTGGCACGACTTCCTCTGTTTTCCAAGGCGCTGAACATTCCCGCTTCACCCACTCATTAGGTGTTTATGAAATCACACGCCAAATCTGTGATCAATTCCAACTTAACTACCCTAGTCAAGTTGCCGGTGATGGACTTTGGAACGATGATGAACGGTTAGTCGCCTTATGTGCGGCTTTATTGCACGACATCGGCCATGGCGCTTATTCACATACCTTCGAACACATCTTCAATACTGATCATGAATTGATTACGCGCCAAATTATCACCAACCCGGAGACAGCCATTAATCGCGTCTTAACCCAAGTTGCGGATGATTTCCCTGCGAAAGTCGCTAGTGTAATCGATCATTCTTATCCGAATCCACAAGTTGTCCAGATGATTTCCAGCCAGATTGATGCTGATCGCATGGATTACTTATTACGGGATGCTTACAATACTGGGACTAAATACGGAGAATTCGATTTGACGCGTGTTTTACGAGTCATGCGGCCTTACGATAAGGGCATTGCCTTTTTAGCAAACGGGATGCATGCCGTTGAAGATTACATCGTCAGTCGGTTCCAGATGTATCAACAAGTTTATTTCCATCCTGTTTCACGCGGCATGGAAGTTGTCTTGCAAAAGCTCTTGCAACGTGCGAAAGTTCTTTATCAACAGCCTGACCATCATCAGAGTCTCGCACCGCAATTATTGATTCCATTTTTCGAACAGAACTTCACCCTACAAGACTATTTAAAATTAGATGATGGCGTTTTGAATACCTATTTTCTATACTGGTTAGACTATCCGGATTCAGTGCTCAATGATTTGGCCGACCGCTTTTTAAGCCGCCGCCCACTCAAATCGGTTGCCTTTAGCCAACAGACCCAATGTGTTTTACCAGAATTACGGGCGCTAACCGAGCAAGCTGGTTATAACAGTGAGTATTACACTGCTGTTAATAACAGTTTCGATTTGCCGTATGACGCCTATGATCCCTCCGCTAAATCACCCAAAACTCAGATTGAAATTATGCAATCTGATGGTCAACTTGAAGAGTTATCATCATTAAGTGACTTGGTGGCCGCCATCTCAGGCCGTTTTAGCGGCGATGAACGCTTCTATTTCCCTAAAGAAATGCTCAACGAAAATGATATCGAAGTCTTCGCACCAATATACCGCCAGTTCAAAGCATACTTGCGTAACGGTGCAATCAATCCTAACCACTAAAAAGGAGTTTTTATAATGTCAATCAAACTTGTCGCTGTCGATATGGACGGCACCCTATTAAATGAAAATAACATCCTTAGCCCTAAAACAATCAAAGTTGTCAAAGCTGCTAAAAAACATGGCGTTAAAGTTGTGCTATGTACTGGGCGACCACTCACCGGGGTCACGCCTTTTCTAAAAGAACTGGGTTTAACTGAAGCCACTGACTATGTGATTACGTTCAACGGTGCTTTGGTTCAAAATACGGCAACTGGTGAAATTCTAGTGCGTCACACTCTTGCGCATGACCAATATCTTGAACTTGAAACCCTCTCCCGCCAAATTGGTTCTCATTTACACGCTGAAGACGATCAATTCATCTACACCGCCAATCGCGATATCAGTCCTTATACAGTCGGTGAAAGTGCCCTCGTCAACATGCCTGTTCGTTTCCGCCATGTCGATGAAATCGCACCTAACAAGGCCTTTTCAAAAGTGATGTTAATCGACGAACCCGCCGTCTTAGCTGAAGCCAAAACCAAGATTCCTGCTGATTTTTTCGATCGTTATCAATTTGTTCAAAGTGAAGCCTACTTCCTCGAAGTACTCAACAAGAACGCCGGTAAAGGAAATGGTTTGCGTGATTTAGCAAATGCCTTAAATATTGATCAATCTGAAGTGATGGCCATTGGTGATCAAGGTAACGATTTATCGATGCTAGAATACGCCGGTTTCCCAGTTGCCATGGATAATGCCATTCCTGAATTGAAAAAAATTGCTAAGGTTGTTACTAAGAGTAACCATGAAGGCCAAGATGGCGTGGCATACGCCATTGAAACATACGCCTTTGAAAGCCAAGCCTAATCATAAGGGGAGTTATTATGACTACGTTAATTGATCTCGTTTACGCGTCCCCCCTTTTCTTTTTGATTTTATTTATTGGTTTACAGCGATTTGAAAAACGCCGATTAATCAACGGCATTGTGTTTAACTTTTTCCTCTTCAGCGCATTAATGGATGCTGCGCTCATTGTGATTCGCCTCAATAACGAAACGCTGAATAACATTGCAATTGCTGCTGCAATTGTTGTCGTTCTAATCGTCATGTTCTTCTACTTATTCGGTATTGTCTTGTTGCTGTGGAACGCGTATATTGTCTGGAAAAAAGAAAGTCACACGTTATCCAACATGCTGACCCTCCTCATTGCGTTAGCCATCATTGGCTCATTTTTCATCCCAATCATCACGCGCTTGTTACACATTCCCGCCGATGTTAAATTATTTGTCAGCACGATTGTATCGGTTTTTCTTTTGTATATTCCATTGTTCTTCTATTTATATCTAACCTCACTGATTATCTATCAATTCAACCGCCCCCGTTATCAACAAGATTACATCATCGTCTTGGGTAGCGGTTTAATCGATGGTCAATTCGTCCCACCGTTACTGGCCAGTCGGATTAATCGCGCCATTCGATTTTATGATAAACAAGTCAAAAAAGGCCGCCCTGCACCAAAACTGGTCTTTTCTGGCGGCCAAGGTCCGGATGAGAAGCTGCCTGAATCAGTTGCCATGCAACGTTACGCCATTGAGCAAGGGATTCCGATTAAAGACACCCTCACCGAGGAAAAATCAGTCAACACTTTACAAAACATGCAATTTTCAAAAGACATTATCATGGCTGATACCACTAAAACGAATCCTAAAATTATTTTTGCAACCAATAATTACCACACATTCCGCGCTGGGCTTTTTGCAAAGCAAGCCCGTTTGAAAGCAGATGGCATTGGCGCTAAAACATCGCGTTACTTCTTACCAAATGCAATCATCCGTGAATTCATTGCAATTCTCAAAATGAAACAGCATCAATTCATTTTAGTCGCAATTGCAAGTGTCGCATTTGCAGCCTTAACTGTTTTACTCAATCATATGTAACGTAAAAAGCCGTTGTGGACAATTTGTCCACAACGGCTTTTTTATGACGCCTATTTAGCCCGTGCTGCACGGACATAATGAATAATGAGCGTCAGTAGAATAACGCCAAACACAATTCCAGCAAACACTAGGTTAGGAATTTCATAGTCAATGGCTGGAATCGACAAGAATAATTTAATCGCGATGAAGAGAATTAAGATGTAAGCCATCGGATTTAATTCCGGAATTTTCTTCATCAATTGGGCGATGAGTTGGGCAATCCCCCGCATGCAGATAATCCCAATCATTCCCCCAATTAAAACAATCACCGGATTACTAGAAATCGCTAAAGACGCTAATACGGAATCAATTGAAAAAACAATGTCCATCAATTCAATCGAAGCAACTGTGCGCCAGAACCGATGCGGACTACTGATTTTAGAACCCGCCTCCGGTGTTTTAGCCTGCTTCGGATGCCCACTCTTTCTGAAATAAGCAATGACTAAGTAAATTAAATACAATGAACCGGCAACTTTAATTTCCCACAAATGAATTAAATAGGTGCCGACACCAATAATAATGAAGCGGAAAACATAAGCGCCCCATAAGCCATACACCAATGACTTTTCTTGCTCAATTTTTGTAGGTAATGTTTGTGTCTGTGCCGCTAATACAACAGCATTGTCTACTGAGAGTAAGCATTCCATAATCACTAACGTTAAAATTAAAAGCCAATCTTCGGACGACGTAATGACAGTTTGCCAATTACTCAGTTCAAAGAATGGTTGATACAATTGTACAATCCAATTCATCTAAGGTTCCTCTATCTCTAATTTCTGTTATTTAATTCCTGTGACTATCTTAACGATTTTTCATGAAAATAACAAATTTATTGGTTAATTATGTAACTAGCACAGCATTTTTATTTTATAGGCTCTGGAAATACGGTATACTTTTTGTAGCAATAATTAATAATAGTAATGGAGGTCGTTTTCATGATTAAAGAATTTAAAGAATTTATTATGCGTGGTAATGTGCTAGATATGGCTGTCGGGGTTATTTTGGGGGCTGCTTTAAAAAGCATCGTGGACTCATTAACAAAGAACTTAATCAATCCAATCATTTCATTATTCGTTGGACAAGTTGATCTATCCGGTATTGCGCTTACCATTCCAGGCACCAAGGCCGTTTTTAAAATCGGGAACTTCCTAAACGATGTGATTAACTTCTTAATCATCGCATTTGTTGTCTTCTTAATCGTCAAAGGATTCAACAAGCTTCGTGACATGGGCAAGAAGACCGAAGAAGAAGAAGCACAAGTAGTCGAAACGAAAGAAGAAGTTTACTTAAAAGAAATTCGCGATTTATTAGCTAACAAAGAAAAATAAAGTCACAAAAAAACGCCTGAACAAATTGTTCAGGCGTTTTTAATTGTTAGCTTATTGAAATGTGCTTCCCCAAAGCTAACCCGTTCAAGTTAGCACGCTTATCTTTTAAATCTGTTTTCAAATAATGGACTGACTGGTTTGTTTTCATGGATTCGTTTGATGGCGTCCCCAATAAGTGGCCCGACAGAAACTTGTACCATTTTATCGATTAATTTTTCTTTTGGAAGATTAATTGAATCTGTAACAATCATTTGCTTAATCACTGAATCTTCGATTCGTTGAATAGCTGGGCCAGACAATACTGGATGTGTACAACATGCGAATACTTCTGTTGCACCAGCATCTTTCAATGCTTGCGCAGCTAACGTAATTGTGCCGGCAGTATCAATCATATCATCAATGATGATTGCGCGTTTACCGTTAACATTCCCGATAATATTCATCACTTCAGAAACATTCGGTCTTGGGCGACGTTTGTCGATAATTGCGATTGGTGTCTTTAAGAAATCAGCTAATTTACGAGCACGTGTAACCCCACCGTGATCGGGTGAAACAACAACAGCATTTTCAGCCAAGTCATTGCTCAAGAAATAATCAGCCAATAAAGGAGCACCCATCAAGTGATCCACTGGAATATCGAAGAACCCTTGGATTTGTACGGCATGTAAGTCTAATGCTAAAATTCGGTTAGCCCCTGCCATCGTTAACATATTAGCCACTAATTTAGCGGTAATCGGTTCACGTGAGCGAGCCTTACGATCTTGACGTGCGTAACCATAATAAGGTAACACAACATTGATTGTTTTAGCAGATGCACGACGCAATGCATCAATCATAATCATGATTTCCATCAAGTTATCATTAACTGGTGCAGATGTTGATTGAATAATGAAAATTTCGTCGCCACGAATACTTTCTTCAATATTAATCTGGATTTCACCATCACTAAAACGTTTAACAGAAGATTTTCCTAAAGGAACCCCAACTTCAGCCGCGATTTTCTCAGCTAAGGGCTTATTAGAGTTCAAAGCAAAGATTTTCAACTTAGGGTCGAAATATTGTTCAGACATGTCAGCCTCCAAAAAATTTATGTTAGTATCTATTTAAAGTTTAGGCATTTTCACCCCGGAAATCAAGATTAAAACTTAAAAAGTTCACAAATGTTGTAAAGTAAGCGCTGTTCATTAGAAACGTGAGAGAAAAAGAAAAAGTTAATAGCGATTACCATCGAACCTCCCGTTTAGTATCCCATTAAATCCCCAAAAATGCTTGATTATTTTGGATTATGGATTAAATTGTCATTTAGTGCAAGACAAGGTACACTCATTGAAAAAGGCGGTTACTATGACCCGCCTTAAATACACTATTTTTAATAATCTCTATCTTTTAATTCTGGTAATTATTATTACTTCCGATCGCTTATTTCACCTCAGCATGCCCTATTTTATTCTTGGTCTTATTCTATTCGTTGCCGTTTTGATTTATCAGTATCATTTTTTCTACCCCAGTCACCCAAACTACAATCCTAAAAATTATCGCATTACAAAAATGGGCTGGGCAACCACCGCTGTTGGGTGTCTTATCATACTTCTTCTAATCTTATTTTCAAGTGGTTCAATTTGGATTTGGCCCGCTTTTCTAATCGCCTTCTTAATACGCGATTATTTCTCAACTTTAAAATAACTACAAATATCAAAAAAATCGTCCGTAATCTCAAAAATAAGATTACGGACGATTTTTATTTTAAGATGTGCTTTACAACACTAAGCTAATCGTCACAAACACACTTTAATCCAAAACGTGCTTCTTGTCACCGTAATTTCCGCTTAATCTAACATCGTATTAATGCTCAATTACTAACCGCCACAGCCAGCACTCTATTGCCATTCTTCGTCATTTGCTACTGGTAGTTTTGCCCAGTAGTTTTCTTTGTTTGTTTGACGGGCACGGGCGATGGCCATTGCCTTTTCTGGGACATCATCCGTGATGGTTGAGCCAGCTGCAATGAAGGTGTGATCTGCAATTTCAACCGGTGCGACAATGTTTGAGTTGCTACCGATGAAGACATGGCTGCCAACATTTGCGTGGTGTTTAGCCACGCCATCATAGTTAACAAAGACTACGCCACAGCCAACATTAATATCAGTGCCTAATGTGGCATCGCCAACATAACTTAAATGGCCAATCTTCGTGCGATCGCCAATTTTAGCATTCTTCACTTCACAGAAGTTCCCAACATGGACGTCTTCACCAATTTCAGCGTTTGGGCGTAAATGACTGTTAGGCCCAATGTTTGACCCCGTGTGCATGATAGCTGATTCAATCGTTGAACTTGTGATTTGAATGTTGTCTTCAATTGTTGAATCAATAATAGTTGAGCCAGCACCAACGAAACAATCTGAACCAATTGTTGTGTTCCCTTTTAAGACGACGTTAGGTTCAACAATTGTATCATTACCAATCTGAACGCCCACTTCGATATAAGTATTTTCTGGATCAATTAATGTCACACCATTACGCATGTGTTCTGTATTGATGCGTTTACGCATCACTTTTGTTGCTGCAGCAAGAGCAACTCGATCATTAACACCCATTGATTCTTCAAAGTTTGGCATTCTGTAAGCAGCGACAATTTCGCCTTTTTTCTTCAAGATTTCAACCACATCCGTTAAGTAGTATTCACCTTGTGCGTTCTTATTCGTCACTTCGTGCAAAGCTTGGAATAAGGTCTTGTTGTCAAAGCAATAAACGCCCGTATTAATTTCATTAACAGCCGCTTCTTTATCATTAGTATCTTTTTGTTCAACGATTTTTTCGACAATCCCGATATCATTCCGGATAATCCGGCCGTAACCTGTTGGGTCTGGGGCCGTTGCTGTTAAAATCGTTGCCTTAGCGCCTTTATCATGATGGTATGCAAATAATTTTTCAAAGGTTTCAGCGGTTAAAAGTGGCGTATCGCCACTGACCACAATCGTAATGCCATCTTCATCTTTCAGTAAAGCTTCAGCTTGTAAAACCGCATGGCCAGTCCCTAATTGTTCAGCTTGTAATGCATATTGTGACCGGTCGCCGAGATAATCTTTCACCTTTTCAGCGCCGTGCCCAACAATTGTGACCACATTGGTTGGGTGCGTTCTTTCAACTTGGGTTAAAACATGATCTACCATTGGTCGACCACAAACCTCATGTAATACTTTATATAATTTTGACTTCATGCGAGTACCTTTACCCGCTGCTAAAATAATTGCATTTTTATTAACCATCATAAGCTCCTCGTCATTCGTGATTACTGGTCTATTTTAGCTTAAATACTAGGCTAGAGCAAGCTAATCCGTATTGAAGTTTAGCGCTTTATCCCGTATACTGGAGGTACTTTATTGCAGAAGGAAGTCGGCCATGCCAAAACTGACAAACAACATTCGATTAATGCTCGGCAGCATCATTGTTGCCATTGCCTTACTAATTGGTGGGTATTGGTCTACCTCAGCTCGGCATCAAACACACCAAGCCGCAGTCACGTCCTCTACCAAATCACAATCGCATGCGAGGCAACCACCGATAAAATCAAAAAAAACGACTCACCCGACACCAATTGACTGGCGTGCGCCTTCCGAAAACAAACCATACCCTAATTTAGACGAACAACCCGATTTATGGGTCGACGTTTCAATTGCACAGCAACGTGTCTACCTTAAAAATGGCAATGATCTTTTGTACATAATGCATGCTTCGACCGGTTCTCCTGAGTCACCCACACCAACTGGTACCTTCTATATCGAAGCTGAACACGGCGACTCATTTTTCAATGCAAATTCCGGGGAAGGTGCCAAATATTGGCGCTCTTTCCTAGATCATGGTATTTATCTTTTTCACAGTGTGCCCACAGATGAAGCTGGCAATTTCATTCCAGAAGAAGCAGAGCAATTAGGCAAAAAAGCTAATTCACACGGCTGTATCCGTTTATCAGTAGCTGATGCCCAATGGTTCTATACCGCAATTCCATATAATACAAAAGTCGTCATTCACTAGCTTGAATGACGACTTTTTACTTAATAACGTTCAAAAGGAGATGCCCTGATGACTCAGACAACCCAACAAACGATTGCCACGGCTTTTAAACAGTTAATGGTTGAACAACCTTTTAATAAAATTAGCGTCACCACCATCATGAATAAAACTGGCATTCGACGCCAAACCTTTTATGATTATTTCCCTGATAAATATGCGTTATTAGATTGGATTTACGATCAAGAAATCGGTGTCTACATCGACGAGCATCTCAACTATATTCATTGGACACAGGTGTTGGCGCAACTATTTAACTACTTCGATGCTAACCGCGCCTTCTATCAAAATGCTTTGTCGATTGAAGGGCAAAACGCCTTCGAACGCCATTTTATTCATCACGTCCACCAACTGATTAATCGGATTATTCAAGATCTTGCTAGCGCCCATCACATTACGTTATCCACCGACTACCAAGCCTTTTTACTTAGTTTTCTTTCCAACGCATTAGTTGCTTACACCGCTGAATGGCTCCGCAGTCGTCATCCCCAATCAGTTTCAAAAGTAATCACTGCCCTAAAAATGACATTAACTGATACAATTAACGGTTTATTATTACGTACAGGACACTTATATGAACAACGGTAATTATAAGATAATCCCATCAAAATTTAATTTCATATTTATTGACCATTCTTAGCGTAGTTGGCTTCCACAGCTGCTTTTTCTGCTTGCCACCAGTCTTCATTGTCACGATACCAGTCGATGGTATGTTGTAAGCCTGATTTAAAATCAGTGAATTCTGGTTGCCAGCCTAATTCTTCCCGTAATTTCGTTGAATCGATGGCATACCGTAAGTCATGACCTGGACGGTCTTTAACTTGATCGTAAGCATCTTTGGGTTGCCCCATTAATTCTAAGATTAATTCCAAAACATCTTTGTTATTTTGTTCGCCGTCGGCACCGATTAAGTAGGTTTCACCGATTTTGCCTTTGGTTAAAATTGCCCAAACGGCGCTTGAGTGATCATTCGTATGAATCCAGTCACGCACGTTTTGTCCTGAACCGTAAAGTTTTGGTCGAATCCCACTTAAAATATTGGTAATTTGACGAGGAATGAATTTTTCAATGTGTTGGTAAGGGCCATAATTTGTTTGAACAGTTTGAAATGGTTGCTTGTAGGCCGAATGAACGCACCCATGCCCGGACTAACAAGTCTGAGCTCGCCTTTGATGATGAATAAGGGCTACTTGGGTTATAACGGGTTTCAGGAGTGAATTTTTCACCAACGCCTTCGCCATGACCAGGTAAGTCTTCACGTAATGGTAAATCACCGTATACTTCATCGGTTGAAACGTGGTGATAACGCACATTATACTTGCGACATGCTTCAATCAACGTATATGAGCCGATAATGTTCGTTTGAATAAAGAGTGAAGGATCTTTCAAAGAGTTATCGTTGTGACTTTCGGCAGCATAGTGTACCACTGCGTCTGTCTTTTGAACTAACTTATCGACTAATTCAGCGTCACAGATATCGCCAACAACTAATTCCACACGGTCTGCTGGTAAACCGGCTAAGTTAGCGCGATTGCCAGCGTAAGTTAATTTATCTAAAACCGTCACGTGAACTTCTGGATGGTTATTCACCACATAATGCACGAAGTTAGAACCGATAAAGCCGGCCCCACCAGTAACAATAATATTTTTCAACCTGAATCCTCCTAATAATATGTTAATCATAGTATTCATTCTTAATTTATTTAAATATAACAGCAATATCTATTTAATACATAGCTTACCGTATTTTAAAATCACATTACCGTCCTCAACAATATTTTAAAGTTATTACTAGTTACATTATTAAAAATCATCTTTTCTTTTGGCAAATTCTATAATTAATCCGAACAGAAATTAAAAAGCCCAAAGCAATCACTTACAATGGTAGTAGCTAATTCCAACCAATATAGGGAGTGATTACTTTGGGTACATCTACTTTATCACGTTTTCAACGTGGCGCACTAGCACAACTGGTCAATGAGGGGAATAAATCTTACCAAGTAATGGCTGACGCCTTAGGCGTCGCCAAAGCTACGATTAGCTATGAGTTGGACCGAGTTAAACCTTATGATCCAGAATTAGCTCAGCAAGATGCAGATCGCAAAAGGCGGAATTGCGGTCGTCGTTCGATGCTGACGGCAGCATTAGCGACTTTAATTACCAATCACTTACGATTAACCTGGTCACCAGAAACCATTGCGGCCGCTTATAACTTGAGCACTGCGTCAATTTATAATTGGCTTAATCGTGGCTGGCTCCCCTTCAAATTGACTGATCTACCCAATCGGAATGTCCGCCAGCACCGAGTGAGCGAAAATCGTGGGAAATTTACAAGTGGGACTTCCATCGAACAACGGCCAACAACTGTTAATCAACGGTTAGCTTTTGGTCATTGGGAAGTAGATACGGTGCTTTCTAGTCGAAGTGAGTCACGATCATGTCTGGTTACATTCGTAGAACGTAAGACCCGACTTCTATGGGCCATCAAAGCCCCTAATAGAACGGCTAAGGCTCTAAACACCGCCTTTGGCAAGTTTATGGGGGCCTTCGGTCCCCAAGTAAAATCCATTACTGTTGATCATGGTAAAGAGTTTGCCAATTATCAGGCCTTAGAACAGGATTATCAGATCAAAGTTTATTTTTGCCATCCATATTCACCATGGGAGCGAGGTTCCAATGAATATTTTAATAGACGGTTACGCTGGTTCTTCCCGAAAAAGACCAATTTTAGCCAAGTAACGACTGATGAGATCCTAGCAGCACTTGAACTAATTAATCAACGACCATTAAAAATACATCATCAACAGACTGCCATTGAAAGATTCCGGGCTTGTTCGGATTAAACTTGTAATTTGCCTTTTGAATATTATTCTATATAAAAAACTGCTTAAACTCAGTCTCCAAAACAGACATCATTTTAAGCAGTTTTTACTTCTTATTTAATCTTCAACGGTGCTAATTGGGCTTCAATTGCAGCTAAATCCGTCCCTGCTTGCAACAATGCCGCTGCCGTATAGCAACCTTCGATTAAAGCAACATCGTATAGATGCACCGTTTTATCCGTTAGTTCTTGGGCCAATTCGAGGTTCATCTTAGCGCTCCCTAAGTCGTAGAAGGCTAACAATTCTTGCCCTGCATTGGCTTCAAAAGCACTTTGAATCTTCATTGCGCTAGTCCCAATACCACCTTCGTCCGTGCCACCAGCAGTCGTTACTGAAACATCAGCGGCAACTTCTTTAATTAAACGCGCTACACCGGCCGCAATTTCTGGTACGTGAGAAACAATCACAACACCATATTCACTCATGATAATACCCCCGCCATTAACATTGTAGTAAATAAATACCCACTAGAAGCCGCCCCTGGATCAACATGTCCGATTGAGCGTTCACCGACATAAGATGCCCGACCTTTGGTTGCTTGCATATCTTTGGTTGATTCGACGGCAGCTTCAATTGCAGCCACATCTAAAGTACCATCTTCAACCGCTTTGACAACGGGAGCCCAAACGTCGATCAACGTCTTTTCACCAACTTGTGCATGCCCGCGTTTTTGAATTCCTTCTAAACCGGCTGCCAATAATGGGCCGACTTCAAGTGTCGTACTGCTTAGTTTTGCCATTTCTAAAAAGGCTGTCCCATAGAGTGGACCAGAAGCCCCACCAACTTTGCTGATGAGCATCATCGCAGTCGTTTTCAAAATACCTTGTACATCGGTTGGCTGTTGCTTGGTCAATGCTTCATGCACAGCTAACAAGCCCCGCGACATGTTATTACCGTGATCACCATCACCAATCGGTGTATCAAGTTCACTTAGATAATCTTTTTCAGCTTGAATTTTTGCATCAAACAATTCAAGCCATTTCAATGTATTTTCAACTGTTAACATGGTATCTCTCCTTTACCAACCAATCGTTGTGACTGGTTCATCTAATTTAGCAACCCAACCAGGTTCAATTAATTTCATAATTGTTAATGACACACCGGCCATATCTAAAGAGGTCATATAATTGCCGACTTTTGTGAAGTCGACTTCAACATTTTCAGCGGCCAAGAGGTCCAAGACATCATTCATAAAGACGTATTGTTCCATCAGTGGTGTTGCACCTAAGCCATTTACCATTACCGCAAAATGTTCGCCGGCCGTCATGTGGTGGGCTTCTTTTAACTTGCCGACTAATTCAGTTGCTAGGTGTTTCGAATCTTGTAATTTTTCACGGCGATAACCTGGTTCACCGTGAATCCCTACACCATATTCAATCTCATCAGGCGCTAATTCAAACCCCGGTTTTCCGACCTCAGGAACGGTTGCGCCAGATAAGGCGACCCCGATTGTCTTAATATTCGGTGTAATTTGGTGCGCTAATTCTTCAATTGCTTCGATACCAGCACCTTGACGGGTATAAGCACCCAGAATCTTGTGGACGAAGATTGTCCCCGCAACACCACGGCGTCCTTGCGTATACGTACTATTTTCAACAGCAATGTCGTCATCAACAACGATTGAGCGAACGTCAATATCATCCATAGCCGCCATATCCTTCGCCATTTCAAAATTCATCACATCGCCTGAATAATTCTTAATGACTAAGAACACACCACGGCCCGCGTCAGCTGCTTTAATTGCTTCATAAATTTGATCAGGTGTTGGTGATGTAAAGACTTGTCCGCACACAGCGGCCGTCAACATGCCATCGCCGACAAAACCAGCGTGCGTTGGTTCATGACCACTACCGCCCCCACTGACAATCCCGACTTGTGGCCGATGTTTTAAATCGGCGATTTTCATCACTGCTTCTGTTCCTGGAATTTGTTTGAGTTGGTCTGGATAACTCCGCACTAAACCTTGGACCATCTCCGTTACAATTTGGCTTGGATCATTCATTATTTTTTTCATAGTAACCTCCTCTTAAATATAACTTCAGTCTATGTTACCGCTGTCATTTATGCAACGGACAAAGCTTGGAAACTGTCCGAAAGCACTTCAAATAAAAAAAGCACCCGCACAATTAACCTGTCCGGGTGCTATCAAATCGTTTAAGCTAAGCGATCTGCATTCTTTGTTAAGTAATTACCATAACTGACACTTAACGTTTTATTTTCAATATCAACTTTATCAACCTTCAAGATTGATGTGTAATCATCAACCATCCGATTGCCTTCGAAATCTGATTCAGCAAAGACAGAAATGCCAACCATTTCAGAATCAAACTCTTCAATCAAGCTCTTCATCCCATTGACGGTGCCGCCGCCTTTCATGAAATCATCGACAATTAAGACTTTGGAATTTTCAGGTAAGCTGCGCTTTGAAAGTTCCATCTTTTCGATGCGAGCTGATGAACCAGAAACATAGTTCACACTGACCGTTGAACCTTCAGTAATTTTTGAATCACGGCGCACAATTACAAATGGCACATTTAAGTACATCGCAACGCTCTGTGCGATTGGAATTCCCTTTGTTGCAACGGTCATAACAGCCGTCACTTCTTTACCCACATATTGGTTGGCGATTAAACGCCCAACTTGCCGTAATACTTCTGGACGTCCAAGTAAGTCTGATAAATAGACGTAACCACCAGGTAATAAGCGATCATTTTCTGAAAGCCGTTGTGCCATCTCAGCGATAAAAGCTTCTGCTTCATCTTGTTTAATCATTGGCATGTAGCGCACACCACCAGCAGCGCCCGGAACCGTTTCTAAGATCCCTGTGCCACGATTAAAAAAGGTCCGCTTCACAATTGATAAATCTTCACTGATTGATGACTTAGCTGATTCGTAACGGTTTGAAAAGAATGTCAATGGAATCAACGTATGTGGTCTTTCTAATAAATAGCGTGTCATATCGATTAATCGATCGCTTCTTCTAACTTTCATGTTGAATACCCCTCTATATATTACTTTACTGTTATTTCCGAAAAAAACTGTCTACCAATCAATTATATAGAAATCTTCGGTTAAATCCTAGTCTTTTTTAAAAAAAGAGCTTAATTGTTCGCTTTTATCCCATTAAAGCGATTCCTACGCCAATTAAAAACGCCTCAACCATTTGATTGTCGGCGTTTTATTATGGTTTCAATGGTTTAACCAGATATACCTCAGCGCAAAATCCGGACATACTATTATAAATCCGTTGAGCCCGTGAATACTGACTACAGATACCAAATACCGTTGGACCACTACCACTCATCTGAGCAACATCCGCACCAAACTGCAATAACCGCTCACTTAATTGCTTGATAACTGGATAACGTTCAGTCGTAATCGGTGCTAAAACATTCCCCATATTGCGAGTCATTGCATTTAAATCTCCAGCTTCAACGGCTGCAACCAGCGCCTCAGTTTGTGGATGCTGTTGAATCTGGTCGCAATCCAATGCACGAATAATCCGCGGCGTCGAAACACTGACTTCCGGTTTCACGACAACGACCCAAAAATTCGGTAATGATCCGAGTGGTTTGATCTGATCGCCTTTGCCAGTGACAAGGGCGGTTTCTCCATATACGCAATATGGCACATCCGAATCAATTTGTAGCCCTAATCGCGCCAATTGTTCGCGCGTTAAACCAAGTTGCCATAGTTCGTTTAACCCCCGTAAAACAGCGGCTGCATCAGAACTTCCGCCGCCTAAGCCAGCCGCAACTGGAATATGCTTATCAATTTCAATTAAAGCACCGGTTGGAATCTGATAGGTGTGTTGTAATAATTGAGCTGCTTTGTAGGCCAGGTTACGCTGATCTTCTGGCAAAAAGCCACTTGATGTGCGGACCTCAATTGCGGGATCATCGCGTAATGTTATCTGAACATAGTCTGCCAAATCAATCGACGTCATCACCATCTGCCACTCGGGTTCCCCATCGTCATGTAGAAAGAGTGCATCTAAACTGAGATTGATTTTAGCAGGTGCTTTTTCAATTCGTTGCATCACATTCACCTTTTACCTAGCATTTAATTGTTTCATTATACTCATATCTGCTTGTAAAAACCAACCTTTTAACAATGCATCCAAAAAAGCACTGACAATCATCTGTCAGTGCTCTTCAGTCGATATTATTGATTATCTTTTACCATAATCTTATGTCTAAATTCATTCATTAAATCAAGCATCTGCTTGGCATTTTCCTTACCAAACGTCTCCATCCACGAGGCAAACCGATTATGGATCTTCGGATTTAATTCTTCAACTGTTTTTTGACCAGACGGCGTTAAATTTAAAATCAACCGGCGCCGATCATCGGGATCAATTTCTTGTGTAATATAGTCTAATTTAAGTAAAACACGAATCTGTCGAGAAATTGCACCGCGTGTTACGCCTCGTTTTTTAGCAATATCAATTAGACTCACTGAATTATCATCAGCAATCTCTTTCATAATCAGATATTGTTCAAAAGACAATTGGTAAGCTTGCGTTGGTTCAGAAACCAAGTCTTCGACATATTTAATCGCCGACATGTAAAGTTCAACGTATTCATCCAACAATTGACTATCTTTCACAATATTTCCCACCTTTTTATTTATTTCTTAACTGTACCACAAATCTTTAAGCTTGACTATTTGGTGTTTGCGTTAACTTTTGTTTTAACTCTCCGCCGAACAAACCGGCGAAGAACACTGCACAAAAGATCACCAAGACGATTAAGACTAACCAAAGTTGTGAACCATTGCCGTTGACAACTTGTTCGAACCCACTAATCGTGTAAGTCCCTGGCAAGAAGATTGCCACACCACGATAGAAGCCTGAAAGCATGTCATTCGGGAAGAGTCCCCCTGTAATGATGAGTTGTAAGAACAATAACCCGAAGGCCATTAAAATTCCCATCGTTCCAAAGAGTTTATCCAATGCTAAACATGCAAGGGTAAAGACCGCACTCGTCATCATACTTAAGACGAAGAATGCGAACGGTTGTGCAATCGTCAATCCAAAAAGGTTTGCAAAGATATCAATTAATAAGGCTTGTGCGACAACTACGCCAGCTACAACCAACATCCGTTGCTTAAGTCCACTATGTGCTAATGTTTCACCATAGCGATAAAGTGTTAATTGCGTCAACATTGCCCCAACAAAGAAGACAAGTGTTAAGACTAATGGCGAGAAGGTATTAATTAATGCGCCATGATTTGTATCTGATAGTAATTGATCTTTGACTGGTTGCACGAAATGTTCTACATTTGCGGAACCTGTTGAAAGATTGGCAACTTGCTTGCTACCATCGATTAACTTGACGTTTAATAAGCTAATCCCAGCACCCGCTTGGCCTAAGCCAGTCGTTAATTGTCCAGCACCATCTGCCAATAAGCCTGAACCCTCGTTAATTTGTGTAATGCCAGAAACAAGCGTTGGTGCTTTTTGGTTTAATTCTTGTAGACCATTTGCTAATTGATGGCTACCATTGTTGAGCTGTTGGACGCCACTGCCAAGTTGACTTTGTAGTGTTTGCAATCCATTATTCAATTGTTGTCCACCATCATTGAGTTGTTGCACACCACTTGCCAAAGCTGGTGTTTGCCCATTTAATGTTTGTAGACCAGCTTTTAATTGTTGACCACCATTGTTAAGTTGATTGTTATTAGCAACTAATTGATTGCTCCCCGTAGCTGCGGTTGAAACGCCATTCAGATAAGTTGTCAATCCCGGCATCAATCCAGGTTGTCCTACCTTACCTTTTAATCCTTCCTGGATTTGAACTAATCCATCATGAATCATGTCAGCGGCTTGAATCCCGCCCATTGTATCCGGCGTATTTCCTTTTTGTTTTAATCCAGTATCAACTTTAGCTAATCCCGATGTTAAGGTATCAATGGCCCGTGTGGCACCATTTAGCGCTAATGGCGCTTGATCTTCGCTTGCCATCTTGGCAATGCCTGCTTTTAATTGCGCCATATTATCAGCGGTCTTCGTTAATTCATCGGATACTGCTTGTAATTGAACGCCGGTATCACTCATATTATTGCCCATCATGCCTAAGTTGGCTTGAATGGCTTGCATGTTCTTTCCTGAAGATTCTAATTGGCTACCAGCATTGAGTAAGTCTTTTTTAGCTGCACCGCCAATCATTATTACTCTCAACGCGATAGAAGGGTTATCAGCCAAGAATGTTTTAAATGTCGGATTGTTTTCGGCTAGATCGTTTAACTTCTGTAATTGTGCACCAGCATCTTGTAAGCTGCTCGCGACACTATCCGTTTTAGCGGTATTGTAAACCTTATCGTTAACTTGACTTAGATTAGACCCACTATCTTGTAACAAATCCCCTGTATTTTTTGTATTATCCGCAATCTTTAATAAGTCTGCATTGATAATTTCGGAATTATCATTATTGGAATGATTCACTTTTTGATCTAACTCTTGAATACCAGCATTTAAAGCGCCTAAACCAGCCTTCAATTGTGTTAATTGTTCTTTATTACCATCAAGACTCGCTTCGATTTCATCAGCTGCCGCAGTCAACTTTTCGCTCAACTGCTTGGTGCCATCAGTTAATTGGTCGACACCGCCATTGATTTGTTGCCCACCAGCTAAAATTGTTTGGTTATTGGCTGCTAATTGGTTTAAACCAGCATTAATTTGACCTGCTCCAGCTGTATAATCTCCAAGCCCAGTTGAAAGTTGCCCAGCACCCGTCGTTAATTGTTGGACTCCACTTTGAAGTGGGGCTGTTTTGCCAGCTAATTGTTGTAAGCCACCTGAAAGTTGTCCTGAACCAGTAACAAGTTGTTGGACACCAGATCCGGTTTTGTCAGATAATTGTTGTAAGCCATCTGAAAGCTGACCTGATCCAGTTGTTAATTGTTGCACGCCACTTGCCAATGGCGCACTACCATCTGCCAATTGTTGTGTCCCACTATGCAACACATTTAAATTATCATAGATTTGTTGGCTCCCATTTGATAATTGACCGGCTGCTGTGTTTAACTTTTTAACGCCATTGCTAGCTTCTTGTACGCCACTGCCTAGCGTGCCGATTGCACCAAGCAAGGCTTGATTATAAGCTTCTTGAATTTTTTGAACGACACTGCCCTTCATTTGGTTCACGACTTGGGTTGTAATCATGCCGGCCATGTAGTTATTTTTCTTAGACGTTTCAACTTTTAACAAGCTGACTTTAGGTGACTTATCTAACGCGGTTGTCGCATTTTTAGAAAAGTCTTTCGGTAAGACAACCTGCATCGCGTATCGACCGCTAGCTAAGTTCGCTTTTGCATCCTTAGCACTGACAAATTGCCAATCGACCCGGTGATCATTGCGCAACGTTTTTAGTACCTGTTGCCCAACTGCCACCTTTTTCCCTTTAAATGTTGCGGATTGATCTTGATTCACAACCGCGACTTTCATATGTTTAATATTAGTGGTCTGTTCGTACTTAATAAAATTAAATGTGATTAGTAATAGTAAAATCGGAATTAAGCAGATCATAATAATGAACCCACCTAACTTCACTTTATTCTCTCTCCAATTGCCAAACATATTCTTTCTCCCTTTTGTATACGTCATAAACATTCTATATGATATTGTTTTATCAAACGAATGTCAACATCTAATCAACCACGTGAAGTATATGGCGATTCGTCAATCTGCTTTTTGAACAAAAAAAGCACTCAACCAGTTGGTTGAGTGCTACTCTATTCTTCTATTTTAAACTATAGGACAATTGGTTCTTCATCAAACTCAATCTCAATCGATTTCGTTAACAAATCAGCATAGCTGTATGAAACACGTTCAAAAGCATTTTCATCCTGATCTAAATCGACTACAAATACTGCTGGAAAGGTTTCTTTAAGAATTCCCTTTCGCTTTGTAACTTTTTTGCGCCCAGCTTGAGCGACAACCATTAACTTGTCTCCGATATGCCCATCGAGACCGTTCTTAATATTGGCAAGTGTGGTTGGCATTATGCTTCACCTCTTCGAGGGATAGTATACCATATAAACGAAAAATTTGCAATTATACCATTGTACCAACGATTTGGCAATTACTTACTTAGCTTTTTTAGCAAAAATTGGCTGATTATTCAGCGCATCGCTTAATTGGGCAAATTGTTGGATACTCAATTGTTCAGCACGAGCGCTCGGTGCAATCTCGACTGCTTCTAAGGCTGTTGTTAAAGCTGCTTTGACTTCATCTTGTTTACCAAATTGATTTTGCAAGTTATTCCATAATGTCTTTCGGCGTTGTGCAAATGCGCCACGAACCAATTGATCAAATAAGGTTTGATTATCAACCGTTACAAGTGGTGCTTTGCGCCCCACTAATTCAACAATCGCTGAATCAACATTCGGTTGTGGCATAAAGGCTGTCTTGGGCACAATAAAGGCTAAGTTCACTTCTGAATGAAGTTGAACGGCGATACTTAATGAGCCGTAAGCCTTTGAACCTGGTTCAGCGTTGATTCGTTCTGCCACTTCCTTTTGCATCATTAAGACCATGCGATCAATTGGCAAGCCTGCTTCTAGTAAGTGCAACATAATCGGCGTTGTGATGTAGTAGGGTAAGTTCGCAACGATTTTGAGATTATGCTTACCATCAAATTGTTCGGCGATAATCGTT
Organism: Latilactobacillus curvatus JCM 1096 = DSM 20019; assembly: GCF_004101845.1. NCBI lineage: Bacteria > Bacillati > Bacillota > Bacilli > Lactobacillales > Lactobacillaceae > Latilactobacillus > Latilactobacillus curvatus. The sequence goes on from NZ_CP026116.1 coordinate 1,231,611, forward strand.
TTTAAATCCGCTTCAAGAATATCTTGGTTTAAAATCGTGACGTTATGGTAGTGATTCAAAGTATCTTTTAAGACCGGCATTAACCGTTCATCAATTTCAAAACTTAATACTTGATGCGCTTTTCTGGCAATTTGTTCCGTTAAAGAACCGATCCCGGGGCCGATTTCAATCACATCGTCATCTTTGGTGATATCACCAGCTTCAACAATTTGTTTCAAAATGGCGATGTTGGTTAAGAAGTTTTGGCCTAAGCTCTTTTTAAACTTAAAGCCGTAACGTTTGAGAATTTTCCGGGTACGCTCGGGATTTGCAATATCTTCCATATTAATCTCCTAATTCCTGTTTAATTTGTAATAGTGCAGCGCCAAATTCAGCTTGCGTCACTTGGAACATCTTGAGACGCTTGTAAAGTTGTTTGCTGTTGGTGTAACCAATGTGCAAAATTTCGCCGAGTAATTCGCGCCGTCGCTTTGAATCAGCCCCCGCAATCAAGCCCGCCGTTAATAAATCCGATTGACTGATTTGTTCGTCTGCTTCTTCATCTTGTGTTAATAGATGCTCAAGTGCTTGGACAATCGCCGCTGGTTTTGCGTGTTCAATGCCTAAACTGCCGCCTGCTTTTTCCGGACGTGCTTCTGTCCGTGGTAAAAAGGCGTGTTCGACGCCCGGTACATTTTGAGAGATGATTTTACGAATCTTCTCGCCATGAAAATCGGGATCGGTAAAGACAATGACCCCGCGTTTTTCTTGAGCGAGCGCAATTTTTTCGATAATTTCTTCATTGATTGCTGAACCGCGCGTTTCGATTGTCGAAACATCTGGGAAAACTTCCCGTAACCGCTTCGTATCGTCGCGCCCTTCAACAACAATCACTTCTTGAATTGTTTTTTTCATAGTGCTCCTAACTTAAAAATCCGGTGGGCATTCGCATACGTCGCTGCCGCAATTTCTTCTGGTGCCACATCTCTGAGTTTAGCAATCGCTTCTACCACATACCGTGTGTAGCCTGGTTGATTCTGCTTACCACGATAAGGCGTCGGCGTTAAATAAGGTGCGTCCGTTTCAACCAACATCACGTCCAATGGACATGCTTTAGCTGCTTCATGGACTTCATGCGCATTTTTAAAACTGACCACACCGCTGAACGAAATCTGCATGCCAAGATCCATAAACCGTTTCATCCATTCAACATCGCCATTAAAACTGTGGATAATCCCCCCACAATCACGGACATCTGTTTCTTTTAGAATCTTGTACGTATCTTCTAACGCATCCCGCGTGTGCACTGAAATTGGCATATGCAAGGATTTAGCAATCTCGATTTGCCGTGCAAAAACGCTTTGTTGCACATCACGTGGCGAAGTATCCCAATGATAATCCAAACCAATTTCACCTAGCGCCACTACTTCTGGTCGTTGTAATTGGTCAATCAGCACGGTTTCTTCTGCCTTGTGATAATCTTTGGCTGATTCAGGGTGCCAGCCGATAATGGCTGATAAAGGTTCATATTGCGCCGCTAAGCGCAAAGCGCCCTCATTTAATACCGTATCTGAACCAACAATCGCCATTTCAACAACCCTGAGTTCAGCGGCTTGCGCGATAAAATCAGCTTCTTGCCCTGCATATGGGGTATCATTCAAATGCGTATGTGAATCAAAAATTTGCATTTCAATCTCCTTTTAGTGTCCTCATTCTGACAGTTAAAACGTGCTCTTGCCAGTAGCTTTCTGCGCTTTGTTACACTTTCAAACCGGCGATTCCATCGCCAATTCGCCAAGTTAGACAAATGCTCAAAAGCTAACCACTGGCAACACACTCTTTTCCATTAAAAAGGCTAAAAGGCCTACAGAATGTAAATGCCTTTTAGCCCTTTTGACGTTTCTGTTATTTTAAATTAACCGATTTGTGAGCCGTTCACCAAGTTGTTTGGCACAACTGCTAATTCAACTTGTCCGTCATGTTCTGCTGATAACAACATCCCTTGGCTCAATTCGCCACGCAATTTACGTGGTTTCAAGTTCGTGACGGCTAAGACTTTCTTACCGACTAACGCTTCATAGTCTGGATAGAATTCAGCAATGCCGGAAACGATTTGGCGATCACCTTGATCCCCAGCATCTAGACGGAATTTCAATAGTTTATCAGCGCCTTCAACCTTGGCAACTGCCTTAATTTCAGCAACGCGAATTTCGGTTTGATCGAAATCTTCAAACTTGATGGCGTCCTTTTCACTGACTAATGTTGTTGCTTTTGGATCGAATTCAGCTTTGGCTTCAGCTGCTTGTTGCTTAGCCTTCACTTTTTCGTTCACTAAGCCCGCTTTTTGCGCTTGACCCATTTGATCCTTAATATATGCGACTTCTTCATCCAAGTCTAAACGTGGGAAGATTGGGGTCCCTTTAGCAACCACTTGAATATTGGCTGGGAATGTCCCATAAACCAATTCACGTTGCGCAACTTGATCGAAATCAAGCCCTAATTGTGCAAACATATCACGTGGTGCATGCGTCATCACAGGTTGTAATAAGAGCGCAACAATCCGTAAACTCTCAGCCAAGTGGGCTAAGACACTATCGAGTTCCGCTTTGCGGCTGTCATCTTTTGCCAAGACCCATGGTTCTGTTTCATCGATGTACTTATTCGCCCGGCTGATTAATTGCCAAACGGTATCTAAGGCATCAGAGAACTTCAATTGATCCATTAAGCTGGTATATTGTTCGATGGTTTGTGCGGCTGTCTTTTGTAAGTCAGCATCAAACGGTGTCACGTCAGCTTGGTAAGCTGGCACAGCGCCATTGTCGTACTTGTTAATCATCGCAATGGTCCGGTTCAACAAGTTTCCTAAGTCGTTGGCAAGATCGTAATTAATCCGGCTAACGAAGTCTTCCGGTGTAAAGGTACCATCGTTACCAAATGGAATCGCACGCATTAAATAGTAACGTAAAGCATCTAGACCATAACGTTCCACTAACATTTCAGGATAAACTACGTTGCCTTTTGATTTAGACATTTTACCGTCTTTCATCAACAACCAACCATGACCAAAAATTTGTTTTGGTAATGGTAAGTCTAGAGCCATCAAGAAGATTGGCCAATAAATCGTATGGAATCGTACGATTTCTTTCCCAACTAGATGCACATCAGCAGGCCAGTATTTATTAAACAATTCGTCGTTGTCTGAACCGTATCCAAGCGCTGTGATATAGTTTGATAACGCTTCTAACCACACGTAAACCACGTGCTTCGGATTACTTGAAACGTGAATTCCCCAGTCAAATGAGATTCGAGAAACCGATAAGTCTTCCAAACCAGGTTTGATGAAGTTATTGATCATTTCATTACGCCGTGATGCCGGTTCGATGAAATCTGGGTGTTCTTCATAATAAGCCAATAAGCGATCAGCATACTTGCTCATCTTAAACTTGTAAGTTTCTTCAGCGACCCGTTGAACTTCATGACCAGATGGGGCTTTCCCACCGATCACATTGCCATCGTCGTCTTTATAAACTTCTGCTAATTGTGATTCAGTGAAGTATTCTTCATCAGAAACAGAATACCAACCTTCGTATTTACCAAGATAGATATCGCCTTGCGCTAATAACTTGTCGAAGATTTTTTGAACCGCTTTGACATGGTATTCATCCGTTGTCCGAATAAATTTGTCATTTGAAATTTCAAGAGTTTGCCATAATGCTTTGATGTCTTTAGCCATGCCATCAACATATTCTTGTGGAGCTAAATGCTTTTCAGCTGCTTTTTGTTCGATTTTCAAGCCGTGTTCGTCCGTCCCCGTCAAGAAGAAGACATCAAAGCCCATCAAGCGTTTGTAACGCGCGATGACATCGGCGGCGATTGTTGTATATGAGTTACCAATCGTTAATTTACCAGATGGATAATAGATTGGGGTCGTTACGTAAAATGTTGGTTTTGTCTCTGCCATTAGGTTCGCTCCTTAATTAAAAAAACGAGAATCTTAACAATTCTCGACTTGCTTAAATAATGCCATATAAGTAATCAAAGTATAGCACAAAAGAGCAGTCATTTAAACGACAACTCACACTAAGCCTTCATTAAAATAAATCAATCTGTTCAGGTGCTTTCGGGGCTAAATCAGGAAATTCTAGCCCAAGTAATTGTTGTAATTGCAAAGCATTATCCGCTGCATCCCCACCAGAATTATTGTTAAAAATCACGGCAACTTGTTCCGCTTGATTTTTAATCTGCCGTACAGCATCCGCAAAAAATTGCAATTCATCTTGATTATAGCGATACAATGTTCGTTGCTTCCGCCATTGGGCACCCGGATTCTGCCAGCCGGCCATATTACGACCATGCAGGCGCAACATCGCAAACGCCGGATTGGTGACAACCGGTTCAAACGGCACACTGTTCGTCGGTGTTTGTGCTTCGTCTGTGATGACGTGCGTCATATTTAACTGTTTCAAAAAGGCGTACATCTGTTGTTTAAAGGCGTCATCGTACCAGGATTGATGCCGGAATTCGACAGCAATTGGCACATCCGGTAACCACGCGCGAATTTGTCGTAAATACTGACTATTTTCCTGATTCAGTTGAAAAAATGGCGGAAACTGAAATAAGACCGCCTGTAATTGGCCGGCCTTAATTAGCGGTTCAATTGATTGGCGATACCGCACAAACAATTCTTTTTCAGTACTCGTAAACTCGGCGTAGTCTTCTTGGCGGGTCATTGCTTGGTGTGCTTTAACAATGAACTGAAAACTGGCTGGTACTTGCGTCAACCAGTTTGCGCTGACGGTTGGTGCGCGTAAGCCATAATAAAAACTATCGACCTCCACCACTGGCAGAAATTGCGCGTAGTCGTTTAACGTTAACTGCTTTTTGCTGGGCATTAATGACTGATGTTCTGACCAAGTAGTTAATCCAATTGTTATCATATCCACACCTCTAGAACCGTTGGAATTGTTGAATGAACAAAGCTTCTTGTTCCGTTAAATCCTTCAATGTGACAATTAATTGTTGTCCCATGCGTTTATAATTTAACCGAATCCGCGATAGGCTAAAGTCGATGACTAGCAGCAGCAACATTAAGCTAATGGCGCGCCCCTCAGAAAACGCCACCCCTAAAAGCTGTACCTGGCCCGTTGCAGTTAAGAATTTAAAAATAATGTATAACGAGAACAGTTCTTCGACGACTCTAAAAAAACGAATCCCTTGCAACTTCTTCTTTAAAACCATCAAGACCATCATCGTTTGGTCCTTTGTCATCATAGTGCTTCCTCTCCTTCTCTTGGTTCAGTAATGGGAATTGCTTCAAAGAAAATCATCTGATCTGCATGAAAATCCGTATCATACCGATTGAGCTGACCACTTAAAACAGTTGGTAAAATGGCCTGTAAGTCTGCCACAATTCCTTGATTATCAGCAGCTTGTGCCCATTCTGGTTCAAATAATTGAAGCACGCCTTCGCGCATTCCGACCGGATAAAGTGGTAGTTGCACCGTTGGTAAAATATCGACTAAAAAAATGTCAATCGGTGCAATCGTTTCACCGTCGATGTGCCAATCAATCCACCCCGCATTTTGGAGTGTGTATTGGTTGGTTTGTAAACCCGTTTCTTCAAATAACTCCCGTTGCATACCACTGATTGGCGTCTCATCGGGTTCTGTTTTGCCACCAATGCCATTCCAAAGCCCAGCAAATGGGGGCTTAATCCGATTCAATAATAGTAAAGTCCCGCGATAGCGAATTACCGCTAAATTATAGCGTCGTTTAGTCACAGTTCAATAGCCTCACATCTCATAAATTAGTTTCATTTTAGCATATTAAGCAAAAGAGTGCTGACTGTCGCGGTTAGTAATTGAGCATTAATTCAAAAATGGTATTAATCCAGGGGTTTAGGATTAATACCATTTTTAGATTAAGCGGAAATTACTGCGACAGGAAGCACGTTTAGAGTGTCTGAGTCGAACGGGTTGGCTTTGAGGATTAACAAAAAAATGGGGATTATGGCGCTCTTCAGCCATGATTGCCATTTTTAGGTTAACCGGAAAAGGCAGTTCGAATCGGCACGTTTCAAATCAGAGTGCTGAATCTGCCGGTTATATCTTGAGGATTAGCAGCGCATCGTGAATGAGCGACGAAGTCGATTGTTTGCGATACGTAGCTAACCGGAAAGATATGGCAGACTCGGCACGTTTCCATCAAAAAAGAGCGCTCCGTCTCCGTTTCGCTCTTTCCACATTATTTTTCTTCTGCTTCTTTCATCGCCTTCATTAATTTTACTTGATATTGTTTCGAAATTAAAATTAACGTTTGGTATAAATCCCTTACGTAATCTGCGAGTGCTGGATCTTTAACCGCAGCAAGGCGCGCATCCATCACCGCTTTTTCGCGTTGGATGTCCGTCAAGCCGATTTTTTGTTCATGCTTGATTGTTGCAATTTGCTTGGTGACTTGCATGCGTTCTTCAAATAAAACCGCCAATTGGGCATCAATTGCATCAATTTTTTGATAGTGTTCAGTTAACATGGGCTCACTCCTTAGTTGCTAGTGCGGCAAAAACGGTTGTCGCATCCGCTTGTATCATAGTGACTGGCATTTCAAATTGTAATGCCTCTTGATTAATCGCTACTAATTGGGCATCTGGACGGCGATATTCAATTAAACTCGCAAATGGGTAAACACGAAATGACGTCCCGACCACGACAATTAAATCCGCCGCTTCAATCGCCTGAATCGACCGTTCAATCACCGTCGGATCAATCGGTTCTTCATATAAAACGATATTTGGCCGCAAAATCCCACCACAATCTTGATGATGCATATCCTTTAAATAGGCCTGATAAGGCACTGCTTGGCTACACTTTTGGCAGCTGACACGGTATAAACTACCATGAAATTCAATCACATCCCGCGCGCCCGCTTTTGTGTGCAACCCATCAACATTTTGGGTGATAATCTGCCCCTTTTGATTCGCAATCGTCGCCATCACTTGGTGAATGACATTTGGGTTTGCTTCAGGAAAATACATCTGCTGCGTGACAAATTCATAAAAACTGGCTGGATTAGTGATTAAATTCGTGTGACTTAATAAATATTCTGGATTGGCTTGCTGATGATACAACCCCGTTTTCGATCGATAATCTGGAATGCCAGAAGCCGTTGACACGCCCGCACCCGTCAAGAAAACAACATGCTGTGCCGCATGCAACATTGATTTAAAAGTCATCACCATCACTCCTTTTTAACGTGCTTTTAATTCGCAGCTTTCTGCGCTTTGCTACATCGGTCGGCCAATCGCCTTTGGCGCTTATCCGTCTGATTAGGCAAGTGCTCAAAAGCTAACCGCGAATTAACGCACTCTGTTCTTTAACGTGCTTTTCAAGCTAACTTTCTGTGCTTAGCACTGTGAATCAAATCATCGACTGCGTCGCTAATTCGCTTCCCTGTGCTAATGCTCAAAAGTTGACCAGCTTGAACGCACTCATTTTCTTAATGAATACGGCATTCCAATTTCATCTAAGAAGGTTTGCACTGATAAATCATACAATCGTTTGAAATATTCCGGTGTTGCCTTGTCTTCTGGAATCCCTAAGACAAAAGCATTTTGTTGATCACTCTTACCAATTCCAACATACGCTTTTTGGTTCGTTGCGGTCGCAAATAGATTTTCGGAATGTAAAATATCGTAGACTTGGCGCACTTCTAATCGTAGTTGCCGTTCACTTAATACCGGCGTCAATGTCAAGAGTTGTTGGAGGTTCGTTTCAGCAAATCCTAGGGTTGATAACACGCGATCAAACGCAACCCACAAGTTAATCACAGCCCGCCGTAACGTGAATGGTGAATCAATTGTTTTGCGTACCAACACATGATAGAGAATTTCGGCTTGGGCAAACGCAATTGGATAATCAGCCGTCCACTGTTTTAACAGTTGTTGGTTGCCACCATCAAAGAAGACGAGGGCATCTAACAGCGTTAATACGCGGAAAATCACCCATCTATTTTCGGGATCGTCTTTTTCCGGGGTCAGATTATCTCGTAGACCTTCAAGGTAGGCTTGTTTAGTTTCAACATCCACAAAGCCATGGGATTCTTGTTCTTTTTGAATCACCATATGCACAGCAGCATTGTACAACGTTGTGCCGGTCGCAACCAATTGTTCATCGAGTTGCGCATCCTGCGTGGTGACATCGGTCATGATTTGTGGAAAACCGATTGATAATAATAGTAAGTGTAATAATTCATGTGATAAAGCATAATCGGCCGCTGTCGCATCGGTAATTAAGATTGCCAAGCTGCCATCGTTATTTAAAACGCGTTGTGCCTGATCATGTTTTAACATCCCAGACGCTGCGTCTGCGACCCGGATCTTAATGGGTTGAGGATAATTCTTTTGAACTTGGTCAATTAAACTTTGGATTTCTGGAGAAAATTCAGTAGTTGTCATTTTTGGTCTCCTTTGAGTAAACAGCTTTGCTTTTCATGATAAGCCAAATCCAGTTAAATTACCAACGGTTTAGAATGTATGAAAGCGGTTAAAACTGTTATAATAAAGGTAATCTTAATTTAAAGGACGTGTTGACTATGACAGAACCAAATTCGCGAAAAGTAATTTTATACCTTGCTCAGAGTCTAGATGGCTTCATCGCTGAAAAAGATGGTAGTACTGCTTGGTTAGCTGCACTCGATTCATCCGAATCAGACGCTGCAATTCAAGCTTTCCAACGCACCGTCGATACCGTTGTGATGGGGCGTAAGACATATGAACAAAGTCTTAAATTAGCCGGCACCTATCCTTACCAAGATAAAAACGGCTATGTCTTCTCGAAAACGTTACATGATACAGAAGATCGAACACATGTCGTTGCTGGGAATATTCCTGAGTTCATGCGTCAATTAAAAAAAGAAGATGGCGGCAATATCTGGCTTGTGGGTGGTGCAGAAATCTTTACCGAATTGCTTAAAGCCCAGTTAGTCGATGAACTCATCATCACCATTGCGCCAGTTCTCCTGGGTGACGGCATTTCACTGGTCAGCACGCACTTAACCGATATGCCATTGGAACTTATCAATAGCCGTCAAATCGGTCATTTTGTTGAATTGACATACAAGATTAATTATTAAAAATCAAACGAAAAGGCAGCCACAATATTTTGTCGCTGCCTTTTCAGATTAAAGTACGGGGGAATGACCAATGAAAGCCAACCTTAAAATCCCACTTATTTTATTCATCGCTTTATGTATCAGCGGCCTCTGCCAGCTGTTGCACCAAGATTTCTTCGCTGTGCTTGTGATGCTCATCGCAACAATCAGTTGTCTGATAATTGCCTTTAAAAACCGGCAAGCTAGCGGACGTTAATTCGCAACGCGCTCATAATCACGAGCGTCTGTTCTGTGCTGATGGTCGCCCCACGTAATAATTCGAGCGTGAAAGTCGCTTTTTCGAATTGATTCTGACTGATATCGAGATTCTTCAAATTCGTGCCAGTCATATCCATGCCGTTCAAACGATTCCCGACCATTGTTAGCCACTGCCAATCAACTTGCCCGAGTGAGACTTCTTGCATACTGCAATCTTTAAAGTCGACATGCCGCATCCGCGCAAAGTTAAAGCCGGTGTAATCCGCTTGGCAAGTGTCGAACGTGACATCATTCAGACCAGCCTCTGCAAAATCGGAACCAATCAACTGGCAACCATTAAACGCGACTCGTTGGAAGGGATCATTCGTCAACGAACAGTTTAACAACGCGCAGTGTTCGAATTGCACATCTTGAAAATCACAGTTATTAAAGTCGACTTGTTCAAACTGACAATTTTTAAATAAACAGCCTTTAAAGAATAACATCTCAACTTCGGTTTGCTTCAACGTTAGTTCTTCGAAAAACAAACCTTCATAAGTCTCATCTGGTTCAAACGCAGTAAGCTGTACCGTCTCAAGTTGTGGATTTAGCCGCGGTGCCTGTGCTTTCTTATCTGTCATCTAACTGTCTCCTGTCTATTGTGATTAGTATACCGAAAATTGTCGCCAGTGACGACCTGAAATTCAGGAAAGCCTTTTCTTTTCATTAATGGTACTTTGTGGTAGGTTAAAAGCATCAAATAAAAGGAGTGATTGATAGTGCAAAAAATCAATGTTGGTGGCAGCGGCTTAATGGCTTCGCCAATTGTCTGGGGTGTCATGCGCATCCCACAACTGAGCGACCAAGAAGCCCTGACAATGCTCGAAACCGCCTATGAACATGGGATTAATTACTTTGATAACGCTGATATTTACGGCGATGGTGCTTCCGAAATTAAATTCGGGAACGCCCTTAAGGCCAGTCATATTGACCGTGATCAAGTGCTCGTTCAAACCAAAGTCGGCATTGGCAAAAAAATGTACGACTTTTCAAAGGAACACATCATCGAAGGTGTTGAAGCCAGCCTCAACCGATTACAACTTGATCATGTTGACACCTTGCTGCTCCACCGACCTGATCCACTCATGGAACCGGATGAAATCGCTGAAGCCTTCTTAAAATTGCAAAATAGTGGTAAAGTCCGCCAATTCGGGGTCAGCAACTTCAATCCCGGTCAAGTCGACTTACTCCAACAAGCAGTGCCGCAAGCATTGATTGCTAATCAACTCCAATTCAGTTTGATGCACACTGGTATGATTGATGCCGGCGTGCATACCAATATGCAAGACGCGCGCAGCATTCATCACGATGGTGGTTTATTAGAATACTCACGCCTCACGAATATGACCATTCAAGCATGGAGTCCTTATCAATACGGCATGTTTGAAGGGGTCTTCATCGATAATCCGAAATTTCCAGAATTAAACGCAGCACTCCAATCAGTTGCCAAGGCACATGACACCAACGTCAACGCAATTGCTAGCGCATGGCTCCTCAGAATTCCAGCCAGCATGCAAGTCGTTGTCGGCACAATGAACCCCGGCCGCCTAGCACAAATCTGCGAAGCAGACAAAGTCACCCTCACCAGAAGAGAATGGTACGACCTATACTTGGCAGCAGGCAATGACCTGCCATAAAGTGCTGAGATAGCCGTTTATCACTTGAAGATTAGCCTATCACCAGGAATTATGGTGGTTTCCGGCCATGATTTTTGTTGTGTAGTGAACCGGAAGGTTATGGCTATCGAAGCATGTTTAAAGTACGTTTAAAACGGTTAGTTTCTAAGTAAGTAGTAATTGTGCATTAAGCAAAAAAAGCGCCGTCTCAATTAATCTTGAGACGGCGCTTTTTTTGGTTCTACTTAATTCTGATAAGGATTGCCTGCATACTGATCCACCACCGCCATCGATCCATCGTAATGGCCGCGACCGGTTGCATAGTCAAATTGCATCTTAGGTTGTACATTCCAAACATACGCATTAAAGTTCAACTTCTTATCTGTTGAGATTGCTTGAACCCAGTAACCGCGGGGCATCAATTCATCTCCACGGAACACAGTTGTCACTTGGTAAATCACCTTTTTATTTTGCGTTAGTGCTTGGCGAACCTGGTCTTCAAAAATCTGCATGGTACGTTGATTGCTGAAGACCGTTTGTGTCGCTAAGTTCTTCGGATTATTGCTACTGCCGAGTTCCCCTTTTTGGAAAACACCATCTCGGTTGAAATTAAACGAAATCGCGTATGCAATCAAATGGCCGCGACTTTCAGGAAAGACCCGTTGGCCATCAATCATCACGGGTTGATTATGCCAGCCGGTTGGTTGCCACGTTTGACGATGGCGTGTGTTTGAACGGCCTAACGTCTCTTTCGATAAGAAAGCCGTATTAGTCGTTGTCCGATTTAAACCATCCAACGCACCATACTTGATCCGTTCGGTTTGCCATTGACGGACATCCAACGTTGATTTATTATGGTTCACTTCTAAATAGGCATTGTCGCCTGACTTAAAGGTCTTCTCAGTCAAGATTGCCGTTGTTTTTTTAACTTGTTTTTTATTTGCAATTGTTGGTGCATTCTCGTGCGTTGGTTGACTAGATTGTGTCGCCTGACAGCCACCCAACGCCAACATGGTCAACGATAAGCCGACCAATAAATACTTTTTAAACATCCTGTTCCTCCCTATTCTTACCTGCTTCACGACGCTTCAGTTGGTGCATTGTCTTGAAATAGGAACTCAATAGCACCAAACATGAACCAATCCAAGCGAGTGGGTTGGCTAAACTTGCGCCCATGAAGCCGAATTGCTGCACGAGGAAGATCCCGGCAAAAATCCGCATGAACAACTCCGCAATCCCCGCTAAGGTTGGAATAAAGCTCTGCCCCAAACCTTGCAAGGTATAGCGAATGGCAAATAAGATTGCCAAAATAAAGTAACAACTACTGTTAAAGCGGAAGTAGATTTGTGCTAAATCCGTCACGTGCGGTTGATTGTTCCCGATAAACAGGTTAACCAGTGGTCGTCCAAAGGCAATGATCAACGCGCCCATCACTAAACTAAAGATGATTGACACCATTAGTGTCTGGCGGACCCCTTTACTGATTCGTCCAAATTCACGTGCACCGTAATTTTGTGCGGAATATGTCGCCAAGGTAATCCCAAATGAATTCCCAACTTGAGTTGCTAATTGATCAATCTTCCCAGCCGCTGTGTAAGCAGCAACCGCGCTAGCACCCAATGTATTCAACATGATTTGGATCACGATTGAGCCAATTGCAATAATTGACGATTGAAAGCCCATCGGTAATCCAACCTTGAGATGATCCATGACATCTTTGCGCGTCACGCGAAAATCCTTCGGCCGTAAAACGAGGACCGGAATGCGGCGATAAATATATAGTAAGCATAACACAGCCGCAATTATTTGTGCAGAGACCGTCGCAAACCCGGCCCCTTCAACGCCCATATGAAAGCCTAAAATAAAAATAAAATCTAACACAATATTCACAATGACCCCAATTACTAAGAAAAAGAGGGGGGTTCGACTATCCCCAAGTGCGCGAATGATATTCGAAAGTAAGTTAAACGCCATCGAGGCAAAAATCCCACCAAAGATAATCATAATAAACCGTTGAGCATCAACAATGATGCTGGCCGGCGTCTTCATCATGACCAAAATATGTCGAGCAAATAATAGACTAATAACTGTCAAAATGATGGTTATCACCAAACTAATCAGAATGCTCGTCGCAAAGCTGCGCTTAACGCCGCGATAGTCTTGAGCACCATAGCGTTGGGCTGTCAAGATGGACAACCCAGCCGTGGTCCCTGTACAAAAACCGATAATCAGCATGTTCAATCCACCCGTTGAGCCAACTGCTGCTAACGCATTAACACCAATTGTCCGCCCAACGATTAAGGTATCGATGACACTATAGAGTTGCTGAAAAATATTCCCAATCAATAATGGGCCGGTAAATAAGATAATTAATTTCAACGGATTACCTTTAGTTAAATCATGCATATCAATTCTCCTTTGCTCCATGTTGATAACTTCTCAAATTATACACCAAAAACAGCGTTTACATCTGTCTTAAATTGAATTAAGTCTCTCATATTCAACTTTAAAGTACCATCAAAAAGCATCTATTATTCCACTATATTAGTCTATAAAAAAACAGTTAAACAAGTCATTCAGCGACTTGTTTAACTGTTTTTTTAATTTGAATAGGATTAGTTAAAGTAATTAATCCCCATTGCATCCCGCACTTCTTTAAGGGTTTGTTCTGCAACAGCATTGGCCTTCTTGCTACCTTCTTCTAACATCTTATAAACGGCTTCTGGATTCTTTTCAAATTCAGCACGACGTTCACGAATGGGTGCGAACTTCGCTTGTAAGACTTCGTTCAAGTAACGTTTGATCTTCACATCACCCAAACCACCAGCTTGATATTGCGCTTTGAGTTCAGCCACTTTTTCACGATCATCATCGAAGGCATCTAAATAGGTAAAGACTGTGTTGCCTTCAATGTGACCAGGATCGGTTACTTTGATATGCAATGGATCAGTGTACATTGACATCACTTTCTTTTCAAGCGTTTGGGCATCGTCTGATAGGTAAATCGCATTGCCTAATGACTTACTCATCTTGGCGTTCCCATCTAAACCAGGTAGGCGTCCTTCGCCTTTTGGTGGGAAGACCCCTTCTGGTTCAACTAAAATTTCTTGTCCGTAAACGTTGTTAAACGTCCGTACGATTTCACGGGTTTGTTCCAACATTGGTTCTTGATCATCACCAACAGGAACTGTCGTTGCTTTGAACGCCGTGATATCAGCAGCTTGGCTGACTGGATAAATTAAAAAGCCCGCTGGAATACTTTGTTCAAAATTCTTTTGTTGGATTTCAGCTTTAACGGTTGGATTGCGTTGTAAACGCGAAACCGTCACAAGGTTCAAATAATGCATCGTTAATTCACTCAAAGCAGGAATTTGTGATTGCACGAAGACGGTTGTTTTAGCGGGATCAATCCCAACTGATAAATAATCCAAAGCCACTTGGAAGAGACTGTTCCGGATTTTTTCAGGATCACGCGCATTATCGGTTAAAGCTTGTTGATCGGCAATCATGATAAATGTTTCGTATTCGCCTGAATCTTGCATCGCTACCCGGTTGCGTAATGAACCAATGTAATGCCCAATGTGTAATTTACCGGTTGGTCGATCGCCGGTTAAGATAATTTTTTTGTTCATAATAATACCCTCCAATTTAATTTATCAACTCAAAAAAAGCGCCCTAATTGTGATTAAACAATTAGGACGCTTCTACGTGGTACCACCTAAATTGCACGAAAATCATCCGTGCCACTCACGCGATAAGGGTGCTACCCGAATTAGTTACTCACTAATTCCCGATTGAAGGTCCAATTCACAACCAACTTCTTGACGACTTCTCAGTCCCGCCGCTTCCTGTTCAAGAAAATATCAGTTGCTACTTATCCTTCACTTTGTCTGTTGAATTACTGTCATACTAACGGATTTTAAAATGAATGTCAATCGGTCGCTTTTTTACCCCAAGACGCTTATAATATAACAACTAACAATTGGAGGCTGCTATGTTACACGAAGACACAAAACAACAAGAACAAGCGCGCGTTGACCGCACAGTTATACAGGTCGACCAACGCCTCACAGTGATTAACCAACAATTGGCCAACGCCTACAATGAAACCAAAGACATCGAACAACGTTACGGCGACAATACGAAAGTCAACATTACCGAAGTCGATGACCGCATGGAAACCAACGCCGCGGTCCAACAACAAAAGCAATTGGTCGCCGCCGCTGTCGAAAACGAAAAATTACTGACTAGCCAACAAGAACGCCTGACCGATCTCGTCAACTCCCCTTACTTCGGTCGGATTGACATCACCGAAGATGGTGAAACGGAATCACTCTACATCGGGACCGCCACTTTTATCGACGACCAAGACAATTTCTTAATCTACGACTGGCGCGCCCCTGTTTCGAGTATCTACTATAATGGGACACTCGGTCCAGTGACTTATGAGACGCCAAATGGCCCTGTCAAAGTTGACCTCAAACTCAAACGCCAATTCAAGATTCAAAACGGTCAAATCGAACACGTCTTTGATACGAACGAAACTGTCGGCGATGAACTCTTACAAGCCGTCCTCGGTGAACAAAGTGACGAATATATGCAAAACATCGTTGCCACGATTCAAAAAGAACAAAATGATATCATTCGCGATACAACCGCTGACTTACTGATTGTCCAAGGGGTCGCCGGTAGTGGTAAAACCTCAGCTGTCTTGCAACGCATCGCCTTTTTACTCTATCACAGCCGCAGTCAGCTCGAAGCCGACCAAATGGTGCTCTTCTCACCCAACCGTTTATTCAGCCATTATATTTCAGAAGTCCTGCCTAGTTTAGGCGAGAAAAACATGCGCCAAGTGACGATGGCCGAGTTCTTAAGTCATCGCTTCTCAGGCTTACAGGTTGAGAACCTCTTCGACCGCTTCGAAAAAGATCAAGCCAGTTTTCCTGAAATGACACAAGCCATGCGCCGGTATAAAGAAAGCGCAGCGTTCATGCACGTAATTGAAGCTTACGTTAAACAAGCCTCAACCCAACCGTTGGCATTCAACGATCTATACTTCGAAGACCGCCCATTTTTTACTAAAGACCAGATGAATCAGATTTATCTCGCGCTCCCCGCAAATATGTTACCCGGCGACAAATTCCTCGCCACTAAAAACACGCTCATCAAACGGCTTAAACGCCAAATCAACCTCGAAGTTCATCTCGACTGGGTCGCTGAAAAAATCGATACCTTAACCGATGATGCTTACCGGACGATTGTCGGTGACCGCGAATTCGATTCTGGCGATGATGAACAAGCTTTCATCGCTCGTGAAATCGTTCAAAGTTATTTCGCCCCACTCTATGAATCAATCTACAATGATTATTTCCTAGATGAATCCACAGAATATCAACACTTCTTAAGTGGTGCTTGCCCTGCCGACATCCCTACGAAGGTTTGGGACGCCATGATTCGCCAAGTCGCGGATAACAATGAACGCCACATCGTCGGGCTCAGTGACGCCGCCCCAATTCTATACCTGCGCGACTTATTAACTGACAGCGGCCAAAATCACGGCATTCAGTACCTCTTCATCGATGAAATGCAGGATTACAGCATCGCTCAGTTCGTCTACATCCACCACGCCTTTCCCAACGCGAAATTAACCGTTCTCGGCGATTACGCACAGGATGTCTTCACGGCGACCTACCAAACCGGCCACTTCATCGATCAACTGACCGCTGCTTTTCCCCGCTTAAAAATCAACCAAATTAGCTTAACCAAGAGTTACCGCGCGACCGCCCCAATCACCAACTTCGCCAAGGCACTCTTGCCAAAAGAAACAGCCCTCCAAGCCTTCAGCCGTGACGGGCGCCTACCGCGCGTCATTGAGACGCCAAACGACCAAGCGCTCGCTACACTGACCCAAGAAATCCGCCATCTCCAGGCAGAACACGCGACCGTTGCGATCCTCACCAAGAACCAACAAGTTGCCCACCAACTCTACGCTAGTTTAACACCTGATGAACACGTCACACTCATCGGTGAAACAACCCGTAGTTTACCCAAAGGCATCCTAATCCTTCCATTATACTTAGCCAAAGGGCTCGAGTTCGACGCTGTGATTGGCTACGACATCTCTAAGAAGACCTTCGGCGCACAATCAGACGTAGATCTCCTCTACACACTCGTCACACGTGCTATGCACGATTTAACACTGATTGGCGTGGATCAGCTCAGTCCGTTGATAGTGGCACTGCCGACGGACATCTATACTACCTTACAATCAACTAAGCAATCCATTTAAGCAAAAAAGCCTGTCGAAATTATCGACAGGCTTTTTGAATTCGTATTTTATGCACCGTATGGAAAATCCAAACCAGGGACTGCATTTAAACTTAGATCAGCAAATTGTTGTTTTTGTAATTCGATATGCGCTGCGGCCCCGATCATGGCGCCGTTATCGCCGCATAATCGAAGTGGTGGCATGATGAGGTCTAAATCCATTCCGGATGCCTTAATGGCTGTCGCCAAACCTTCACGTAAACCTTGATTGGCAGCCACCCCACCGGCCACAACGAGTTGGCGCACGTTTAATTGACGCGCGGCGTGCATCGTTTTAGTGGTGAGCACTTCGACCACACTCGCTTGGAAACTAGCGGCTAAGTCTTCGTGGTTCAGCGTCTCACCGATTTGATCGGCATGGTGCACTGTGTTAATGAAGGCACTCTTCAAACCACTAAAGCTGAAGTCAAGATTATCTTCCTTGAGCATCGCACGCGGGAATTTAAATGTATCTTGACCTAAGTGGGCAAGCCGATCGATTTCTTTACCGGCTGGGTATTGAATCCCGAGGACGCGACCAATTTTATCGTAGGCTTCACCTGCTGCGTCATCCCGTGTATCACCGATAATTTCGAATTCGCCGGCGGCTGGCATGTACACCAATTCAGTATGGCCACCTGAAACCAGTAAAGCTAACAATGGGTATTCTAAAGGCTTAACAAACCGCGCCGCATAAATATGCCCCGCCATATGATTGACTGGAATCAATGGTAAGTGGTGTGCGTAAGCAATCGCTTTGGCAGCTGTCACGCCAATTAATAAGGCGCCGACTAATCCAGGGCCATAAGTGACTGCGACCGCCGTTAAATCAGCGTAAGTAACCCCGGCCTCTTCTAAAGCCGCTTGTGTACAAACTGTGATTTGTTCAACGTGATGGCGACTGGCCACTTCGGGTACCACCCCACCAAAACGTTGATGACTCTTAATTTGGGTAGCAATGATGTTGCTTAAAATAACATGACCGTCTTCGATGACGGCCACACTCGTTTCATCACAACTGGATTCAAATGCTAAAATTAATTCTCGTTTTTCCGACATGACTGACTCCTATTGACTCAATATCCGACACATACTGAATGCATCTTCTTTTTCCTGAATGTAATAATTGGGACGCGTCCGCACCACTGTAAAACCCAATCGCTGATAAACGGCTTGAGCGCTTGTGTTGCTGGCGCGTACTTCTAGTGTAATTTTTTGACTGGGATAATCGTGGGCTAAACTAACCATTTCGTGCACCAAAAAGTGGCCAATACCACGTTTTTGATAACTTGGCCGCACCGCGATATTCGTAATATGAGCTTCATTGGTTGAAAACCATGCACCGACAAACGCTACGACTTCAGTCCCTTGGCATAAAACCAGATACAACGATGTCTTGCGCTTGCTCAACTCACTAGTGAAGGTCCAACGATCCCACGGCGTCTGACCGGCATAGACCGACCGTTCAATGTCCAACAATGCCGTAATATCATTTTGACTCGCGCGTGCTAAGTAAAATGTCGTCTCATCAATTTCAACGCGCCGAGTTGTGTAAGGCATTTCTTTCTTGACCCAAATCTGGGGTTTGAGGTATTCCCTAAACTTGTTCCACATACGAATCAGCGCCTCGCTCATCATGCGTTTTTGCCCAGTTAACTTCTGCTTCCGTCTTGCGTAAATAAACGGGTCCGAAGCCATGGATATCCGCGACAGGTTCAGCCATCAAGCCTAATTCACCCAAGACGCTGGCGTGCGGTAAATTATGGTTGGCGGACACGAAATGCGCGTTACTACCTAATGCAGCTTGAATCTGTTCGTTAAAGTGTGCAACGTCATTCCCCACAAAATAAACAGGTTCTGCCAATAATTGTAATTGTGCCAGTAGTGCTTCTAGTGAAACGTGTTGATCGGCCACAACGGTTTGCAATGTCCCATTTTGCCACTGATAAATCCCCGCGAAAACATTGTCGCGGCGTGCATCAAACAGCGGTACAATCAAGGCGGTCGTATCCATCACATTGGCCGCTAGCAATGCTAAACTCGAAATCCCGACCAATGACTTATTAAGCGTCCAAGCAAAAGACTTAGCCGTTGTCACCGCAATCCGCAATCCCGTGTATGAACCCGGACCTTCTGCAACGACAAAGCGATCGATATCTTCAATGGTGGTTTTTGTTTGTTTTAATAGTTGATCAATCATTGGAAGTAACGTCTGACTATGTGTTTGACGAATATTAACAGTCATTTCGCCTAAAATTTGATGATCTTCAAGGAGTGCCACACTCACCGCTTGATTCGAGGTATCCATTGCCAATAGCTTCATTATTTCATCCTTCTTCTGCTTATAATCCTTGTTATTCTAGCATAAAAAGCCGGTTTCCACAAAAAAAGGCGTTATCTTCAAATAGATAACACCTACTCATTTATAATACTCTATCTTTTAATCTAATAATCGGTTCGAAATGCATCACGATGTATAGAATAATCGGATGAATCACTAATGTGGCAGCTTCCCCAATGGCCCGCGCCGTAAAGTGGAACCCAAATGGTGTATGACTAATAATCGACACCCACCATGAATTCAAACCGAGGTTAACGATTAGCACAACTGTCACAACGGCGGCAATCACGCGCCACCATGTAATCTTTTGTCGGTAGAAGTAACACCCATAGATGAAAGCCCCTAGAAACGCTGAAAGTGTGAAGCCTGGGAAATAACCACCTGGGACCCCAATCATCAAACTATTGATGAGGTCGCCAATAACGGCGGCAAGTCCCGCCCAAACTGGGCCAAACCACCACCCCATTAAGGCGGTGACGATGAATCCAAAACTAATTCTGAAAATCGTTAGTGAAATTGCAAAGCGTGCAACCACCAATTGTAAAGCAATTAAAACAGCTAGTAAAACAACGCGTCTAGTGTCTAGCTTAACACCAAAAATCTGACCATTAACCATAAAAAGCATCTCCCTTTTGGAGCTGCCACAAATAATACTGCGGCGAATGCGGTACTGAAATCGCAAGCATTGCTGCTTTTCGTCTGGTGTCCACATTCCGTTCCACCAGCACTTAACGCTTCAGTCCTACTCCGAATTTTTAGAACCCCTTAAATGTATCACTAACGTTATTTAATTACAAGCAATTGATTTTCATTTTTCAGCAACTCTTGCAGAAAATTTGCTATACTTACAGATGAGTAATTCGGATTTAAAGAAAGGTGTTCATTAAACATGAAGAAAATTTTAGTCCTCCATACTGGTGGCACAATCGCAATGTCTGCGGACGAAGATGGCGCGGTTGCACCCACAGATCAAAATCCAATGGCCGGCTTTGAAAAGCTGTTCGATAATCAATTAATCATTGAAAGTGAAGAGTTCGCCAATCTGCCTTCACCACACATCACACCCGCTGTGATGTTAAACCTTAAGAATCGAATTCAACAAGCTGAAGAAGACGGGATTGATGGTGTTGTTGTCACACACGGGACGGATACCCTCGAAGAGACCGCCTATTTCTTAGACTTGACACTTCCCAACAATATCCCCGTCGTCGTGACTGGTGCGATGCGCTCGTCGAATGAAATCGGCGCAGACGGATTACACAACTTGATTAGTGCCGTTTGGACAGCCGCTTCTGACGATGCTCATGATAAAGGTGTGCTAGTCGTGATGAACGATGAGATTCACACAGCACGGTATGTCACGAAGACGCACACGACGAACGTCGCAACCTTTAGAACGCCAACTTTTGGTCCCATCGGTTTGGTCAGCAAACACAATGCGAATTTCTTCCAAGAATTAATTCGTTCTGAAATTTGCGACATCAAAACCCTTGTCGAACCTGTTTATCTTTTAAAAGCATACGCTGGCATGGATGGGACTTTATTCGACGCCATCAACCAACCCAACACCAAAGGGCTCGTTATCGAAGCACTCGGGGCTGGTAACTTACCACCAGCAACCTTACCCGCTGTTCAAGCGCTATTAGATCGCAACATCCCCATCGTACTTGTTTCTCGCTGTTTCAACGGGATTGCCGAAGACGTCTACGATTACCAAGGCGGCGGTGTAAAGCTTAAACAAATGGGCGTCACCTTCTGCCAAGGCCTCAATGGACCAAAAGCACGCCTCAAACTACAAGTCGGCCTCAGCGCAGGCAAAACAGGCGCAGCATTAAAAGAATTTGTCAGCAACGCAACATCATAGAGTGCGTCATCAACGGTTAGCTTCTGAGCACTTGCCTAACTTAGCGAATTGACGCTGTAAGCGCCGATTTGATAAGTGTAGCAAAGCGCAGGAAGCTGTTGATGAAAACACGTTTTCGATAGAGTGCGTTTGAAACGGTTAGCTTCTGAGCATTAACTGGATTTGCCGAATTGGCGATGAAATCGCCGATTTGGTAAATTGGGTTAAGCGCAGGGAGCTGTTTCAAAAAGCACGTTTCAATAAATATTCGAAGATAACAAAAGAAAGCCCATCACAACTTTATCTGTGAATGGGGCTTTCTTTCGTTTAAACGTGCTTCCTCGAACTGCCTTTTCCGGTTAACTGAATAATTGGGATTATCCCGTTAATCCTCAAAGCTAACCCGTTCGACTCAGCGCTCTTTCCACGTAATTTCCGCTTCTGCTGCACTTAGGTCATCCACGGCGACTTTATGCCGTGTTGTGATTATATCATCAACTGTGAGTTGTTCGACCATGCTTTGGGTCATTTCACCGTATTGAATTTCGTGGCCGTAGCGGATGTTGACACTTGCTACGCGGTGTGTCGTCAAGAAGTCATAATCGAGCGCATCCAACATCCATTCAAAATAATGGACGTTATTAACGTGTTGATTACCATCAATATCGAAATAACGCACACGATATTCTTTGGTCGTCACTTGTTCGGGATCAATCTTCTTAATCCGTGGGAATCGTTTGCTACCTTTAATCTCACTTGACTCGAATGGTGCCATGATTTCCGGCACAACTTGCACCATACTCCGTGTTTCATACGACATCATCACGAAGATGCTTTGGACGAAGACGCATTCGTTGCCGGCTTCATCATATAACCAGAAATTCCGGTAACAGAAATACTTGTTGTAACTCTCAGCTTCAGTCACAATTTTAACTTTTTCATCCACCTTCGGCATCCGCGTAATCTTCATTTGATACTGCGTGACCACCCAACCAAGATTGAGCGCATGCATTGTCGCTTCACCGACGTTGAGCGCATTAAGTTGATGCTCTGATGCTAAAATTAAAATGTTCACCAAGGATGCAAGCGTTAATTCGCCCTTGATATCCGTTTCGAAATACGGAATTTGATAGTTTTCTGAATATTGCTTTCCTGGCATGGCGTGACCTCTATTCTGTTAATTCGTGGTAGGCATTATAAACGACTTGCTTTTTCAAGCCATTTGCCTTAGCGACCGTCTTAATCGCCACGTTGGGGCTTGCTCCTTGTTGAATCTGGGCTTCCACTTGTTCAGGAAGGGATAGCGATTCCGTTGCAACTGCACTGACCGTTGCATCTGGTGCTGGATTTCCAGCAACTATCATCACAAATTCACCACGTAATTCTGTTTCAGTCGCCCAAGCAAGCACTTCTTCTAGGTCGCCACGAATGAATTCTTCGAACTTCTTCGTGAGTTCGCGCCCCAAGGTGACTTTGCGGTCGGCGCCAAACGTACTGAGCAAAGCTTGCAACGTCTTTTTCAAACGATGCGGTGCTTCATAGAAGATAAGTGCTTCAGGCTTTTGTGCCAACGTCGTTACGGCTTCCGTTAACTCCTTGCCTTTACGAGGCAAAAAACCGTAGAACGTAAACGGTTGTGGTGTGATGCCCGAAGCAATCAACGCTGTAATCCCGGCATTGGCTCCAGGTAATGGCACCACTGAAATGCCCGCTTCAATACAAGCTTTAACGAGCTCATGACCGGGATCACTAATCGATGGCATCCCCGCATCACTAACTTGTGCAATATCGTCACCGGCTTCTAATTTTTCAATCAGCGTTTCAATCCGTTGTTGCGTATTGTGTTCGTGGAAACTAATTTGTTTCGTTTCAATCTCAAAGTGGTTCAATAACTTCTGCGTATTTCGTGTATCTTCAGCAGCAATCAGTGCGACCGATTTCAATGTATCGATTGCCCGGTAAGTCATATCGCCTAAGTTCCCGATGGGGGTTGGTACTAAAAATAAAGTTCCCGTTTCCGTCGTTTTAAAACTTGATTGTGTTTGCATGTTCTATCCTTTCAAGATGCATCAATAATGACATAAAGACAGGCCAAAAGTAAGCATCCCTTTTGCCCTGCCTTTTTTAATCGTTTGTTCGTTCGCCGTAGATGACATCATTACAAAATGCGCAAGGCTCGTTATTTTCGCGTCGTGACCCATAAAAATACGGGCAGATATGGAAGCCTTCTTCGTAAAGATTCTGCAAGTTTTGTTTTGATTTCGAAAGGGCTTGAGCCCCTTCCTTACCCGTTTGCGGGGTGGCTGATGGTTCCAATTCTTGCAAATGTTCCCGCAAGTGCTTGTTTTCAATCTTTAATTCAGCGTTTTTCTCAAGGACTTCGGCAAGGACTGCTTTCATTTCACTGAGCCCCTCAAACGTCAATTTAGCTTGCTGTTCAATGTCTGATAACTGTTCATATAAGTCTTTACTCACCGTTGATATCCTCCCGATACGCTGGTTATGCGTTTTACTATGCAATTAACTTTAACGTTAAACTCTCTAAGACGTTTTGGCAACTAATATTTTGTTCAAAAATGCGTTGTGCTTGTAAAGCATATTCCGTCTGAGCGACCAACTGCGTGGTAGTCAACGCGGCGCTGGCCTGATTTAACTGACTTTCGTACGCACCAAAACAAGGTGTGGCACCTAATTCATAGCGGTAATTCAATAAATCTTGATACCATAAGCCCACCAAAGTTAAAAAGGTCTTCTGCTGTTGGCGATCAACTAATAATGGTAAAATTTGCGTCTGAATCTGCACAAATGCTTCTAAATCACGTTGTTCAACTTTTTGTGCCCACGCGGCAAGCTTCGCACTGACTTGTAATAGCCAATCATCCGCCAATAAGGTCTGTGCTTCAGCTAAGTCACTCGTCAAATGCACCAATAACTGCGCTTGTTGTGGCAAAATACCAGCTGCTTCAAACTGTTGTTGCACCATTTGTGGTGCCAATGCTGCCAGATCAATCACTTGAAGCCGTGATAAAATCGTGGGGAGCATTTGATTTTTATTACTCGTACATAAAATCGCGTAAACATTTTGCGCCGGTTCTTCCAAGAACTTCAACAAACTATTAGCCGCGCTGGCGGTTAACGTTTCAGCAGCTTCAATAATGAATAAGCGTTGACTGGATTCCATCCCGCTCTTAGCCACTTCTTGTTTCAAATAGCGAATATCGGCAATCTTAATACTCTTACCTTCCGGCTTAATTTCAATGACATCCGGATGATTATGCGTCAAAATCCGCTGACATTCCGGACATGTCCGACAAGGTTGCCCATCTGGTGTCACTTGTTGACAGAACAGACGCAGTGCCAACCACTGTGCCAATTGTGTCTTCCCCAATCCCTGTGCACCAGCTAATAGATAACCATGCGCCATCTGTCCACGCGCGATAATCTGGGCAAACTGGGCCACAAGTTTGGGTTGAAGCTGTTCAATTGTTAAACTGGCCATCGATTAGAAGCGGTGGAACTGTTCAATCGGCATCACAAAGACGGTTGCCCCACCGACTTGCACTTCAATCGGATATGACATTGAGCTATCCATCGTGGCATCCATATTAACAGGCGGTGTCATGAATTGTTCGCGTGCCTGACACGTTTTTTCAATAATCTTAAGCGCTTCAGGAACCCGTTCGTCTTCAATTCCGACGATAAACGTTGTATTCCCAGATTTTAAGAAGCCACCAGTCGTTGACAACTTGGTTGCCCGAATGTTGGCATCGATTAATTCGCTGCTTAATAAGTTGCTATCTTTATCTTGAACAATTGCTAAAAGTAATTTCATTTCAATCTCCCCTTTTCTATGCTGTGAATAAGTCTGGATATCGTTGTTCAATCACTTGCAGACATTTGGCAACAACTATGTCTAAGTCTGCGGTCGCATCAATCGTTTGAATCCGCTCTGGATTATCTTGCGCAAGTTGTAAGTAGGATTGCCGAACTTTTTGGTGAAAAGCCAACTTCTCTTGGTCCAATCGATCATATTGATCCTGTCGATTCTGTTTAATCCGTTGTAAACCGACTTCAGATGGTACATCAAGGTATAACGTTAAATCGGGCGCTAATCCATTAGTGGCAAATAAGTTCATTTGCGCAACGGCTTCCTCACCGATGCCACGACCTGCCCCTTGATAAGCGATTGAACTATCCACAAATCGATCACAAATCACGATTTTGTTATCAGCCAACGCTGGTTCAATCTTTTCAACAATGTGTTGTCGCCGAGCGGCAGCGTATAACAGTGCTTCGGTGCGGTCATCCATTGCCGTATTTTCAACATCTAAAATGACATTGCGAATCTTTTCGGCAATCGGATTGCCACCTGGTTCGCGCGTAACAATGATGTCTTGGTTGCACTTGGATTCAAGTAGCGGTACAACAGCCATCAACGCACTTGTCTTACCAGCACCATCCGGCCCTTCAAACGTAATTAATTTTCCTACCACAAAACAACCTTCTTCATCCATAGAGTTACTTCCATTTTACTTGATTCAACAAAAGACGTAAAGGGAAGAGTGCGTATCCGGCGGTTATGTTCTTGCGTTTAGCGTGCGACAGCAGACGTTTGAAATAAAAAAAGACAAAGTCACTCGACCTTGTCTTCACGCTGCGGCTGTCATCTGAATGCCCGCGCTATCTAAATGTATTTCTAGTTGCTGCTTCTTTCGAAACTGCTTCACCTGCTACTTTACGTTGGCGGGCTTGGCGGAATAAGAATTCAAACTTTGCTTGTTGAATCTTACTTTCCATCTCTAATTGGTCATCGAGTCCGCGGACGTTGTCTTGCGTCTTTTGGGCCATCTGCCACTTATCTTTGACTTGGTACACTAAATCCAATAAGGCTTGATCACCTAATTGTTTTAATGTCGGTTTCTTTCTACCAAACATCGCAAACCCACCATTCTTAAATTTCTTGACGCCCTTCAACCGCTTTTAACAACGTCATTTCATCTGCGTATTCAATATCGCTACCGACTGATAAACCGTGCGCCAAACGCGTCACTTTAATCCCAGCTGGTTTAATCAACCGCGAAATATACATTGCCGTTGCTTCCCCTTCAGGTGTTGCATTAGTAGCAATGATAACTTCTTTAGCCGGTGTTTTTTGCAATCGTTTAATCAAATTGGCGATGTTAATATCATCGGGCCCCTTGCCTTCAATCGGTGATAACACCCCATGCAAGACATGGTAGAGCCCATGATAATCATTCATCCGTTCCATCGACATGACATCTTTCGGTTGTTCAACCACTAAGATCATGTCTTGACTCCGCGTTGTATCGCGACAAATTTCGCACGGGTCTTCATCCGTAATGTTGCCACAGACACTACAATAATGCAGATCACGACGTGCCGAAATTAAGTTCTTGGCGAAATTCGTCACATCGTCTTCATTCATATCAATCGTGTAAAAAGCTAATCGGGTTGCGGTCTTGTTCCCAATCCCAGGTAACTTCATGTAGCTTTCGATCAGCTTCGCAATTGGTTCTGGATATTGCATTAATGCACTTCCTTAATGTCTCACTTAAAATGGGAGGCCTTTAGTAAATTTACCCATTTGGGCTTGTGTTTGTTTATCGATTTCAGTCATCGCTTCGTTAGTTGCCATGATAATGAGGTCTTGTAACATATCAACATCATCTGGATCGATGGCCTCTGGTTTAATGGCAATGTCTTTCATCTTCTTGTCGCCAGTCATTGTGACCACGACTAAATCGTTGGCTGCTTTGCCGACAAATTCTGTATTGTTGAGGGCTTCTTGTGTTTGCCCCATTTCTTTTTGCATCTTTTGCATTTGTTTCATCATACCTTGCATATTACCCATTCCGCGCATCTTCATTACTTCCTTTCAAATTTAAACGTTAATCTTTTTTAACAACCACCGCATCGCCAAACAAAGCTTGTGCTTGTTCGACAACGGCCGGTTTTTGTTCTGGTTTCGGCGTTGCTTCTGCTTCGTCATCAGTTGTTACCTGTTGACTTGGTACTGCGTGATTCTGTAAATATTCCTGGCGAATTTCTGGCCAAACACCGTGGGGCACTAAAACCACCTTGAAGGGGTTGCCAGTCAAACGATTCAAGCCGTTTTCTAAAATGTTCAAAAGATCTTGATCATTGCTAGCTCGCTCGAATAAAATCGCGTAGTTAAACGCGACGACAACGCCACTTTGACTCGCTGCAACCGGTTCGGAAACCTTCATCACGGCGCGCTTGGTAACGTCCAACATATTCAACAGATCCGGCCAGACTTCTTTGAGATTCTCCAAATTGGTCCGCGTCGCATCTGCCAATACCGGATAAATCGCCTTACGGTTGACCTTTTTACTAATCTTCTTAGCAGGCTTGGCAGCTGGAGCACTCACTGGTCCCGCCGCTTCCAATTTTTGTAACGCCGCTTGTAATTGTGCAACTTGTTGACTCAACGCTGCGACTTGTTCATTATCAGCAGCTGGTGCGGCAACCATCGTAGTCGTTACTTGGGCTGTCTGGACTTGCGTCAAGCGGACCGTTGCGACTTCCAGATAGATTTCTGGATGGTTCGTGAAACGCAATTGCTGTTGCGTTTCATTCAGGATATCAATCACCCCGTACAAACGGTCAGCCGGCATCGCTGCACTGAGCGCTTTGAAGTGTTCATCCAATAGATCCATTTCACTTGCGGCGACTAATTCGGGTGCTTGTTGATACAACAGTAAGTCGCGCACATATTCAATTAAGTCTTCCACAAAACGTTGGGCATCTTTACCTTCAGCCAAAATCTGTTGCAACAATTGCAACGCTTGTTTAGGCGCATTATCCTGAATTGTTTGGACATAATCCGCCAACAACGCTTCGGTTAAGCTGCCTGTCACATCCAACGCATTATCCAACGTGACGTGATTGTCGCTAAAGGATAACACTTGATCGAGAATACTTAAAGCATCCCGCATCCCACCTTCAGCAGCTTTGGCAATCACTTTCAGAGCTGCTGGATCATAGGTCATTTCCTTTTGATCTAAAATATAAGCCATTCGCTTAAATAAATCAGCGGCCGTGATCCGCTTAAAATTAAAGCGTTGCGTCCGCGAAATGATGGTTGCTGGCACCTTGTGAACTTCCGTTGTTGCGAGGATGAATACCACATTTGTTGGTGGTTCTTCCAACGTCTTCAACAGTGCATTGAACGCACCAGTGGATAACATGTGGACTTCATCAATGATGTAAATTTTATAATCAGCTTGGGTCGGCGCATATTTGGCCTTATCCCGAATATCACGAATCTCTTCGACCCCATTATTAGACGCCGCATCAATTTCAATCACATCATTGAGGGCGCCAGCCGTAATGGCCCGACATGTCTCACATTCATTACATGGTTCGCCATCTTTTTGATAATGACAGTTAATTGCCTTGGCAAAAATCTTGGCAGCCGATGTTTTCCCTGTTCCACGTGGGCCTGTAAATAAATAAGCATGACTTGTTTGGTGCGTCATAATGGCATTTTTCAATGTTTGGGTCATTGTTTCTTGCCCAATCACGTCATCGAAACGCTGCGGGCGCCAAACCCGGTATAAAGCTTGATAGCTCATTTAATGACCTCCACCTTTGCAATTTAAAGTCCGATTCATTTAAAACTACTTGTTCCATTTTAGCATATTTTACCGTCAATTTTGATTGCGTTGCATGAAAAAAGACCCAACCGACAAAATTAATTGTCCGTTGGGTCTGGTTAATTTTCACAAAACTTAAGACACATGATAAAACAAACTTAGTGCTGCTTTCTTCCGAACCTGACACGATTCGTAGGCTCATCATTGTCTCAAGGCCTTTCGGCAATTCCTATTCTACCTGATTCAAGCATTAATTACCAGCCATTTTCTTTTTTTTACGGCGATTTTCGCGAATCTTTCTAAAAAAAGTCTGCAATAAACTCGCACATTCAGCTTCTCGCACCCCGCCAACCACTTCAGCTTGGTGATTGAACCGTTTGTCAGTTAATAAATTCATCAACGTGCCGGTCACACCAGCCTTAGGATCACTCGCGCCAAAATAAACTTTGGGAATCCGGCTATTGATAATCGCGCCTGCACACATTGGGCATGGTTCTAACGTGACATAAATCGCGGTATCTTCCAGACGCCAACTCTTTTCAACCATACAGGCTTCTTGAATCGCGAGAATTTCAGCATGTAACGTCGCATCTTGCGCGTGTTCGCGAATGTTATGCCCCCGTCCAATAATTTGTCCGTCTTTAACAATCACGGCGCCAATCGGTACCTCGCCAATGATGCGTGCTTGGTTAGCTTCATCGATGGCGGCTTGCATCCATTGATCGATCTCTTGTTGTGTTTCACTCACGCGTTAGTCGCCCCTTTATTTTACTTCTCAACTATTAAAACACAGTCGCGCTAGTCGAGCAATTAAAAATGGTGCCGACGGATTGTCGATACCATTTTTAATTGCTCCATAAGCCATCCTCTTCCGTTTAACTGCAAAATGAGCATTATGGCAAGGACTGCCATAATGCTCATTTCACTGTTAATGCTCAAAGCCTGACCAACTCGAGTCGCACTCTATAGTTTTTCTTTCACCTTTGTTGCGTAAGCCATTAGTGTTTGGCGCAAATCATCCATCATATCTGGTAGATTGTCTGCGTGTTCTCCGAGCTTATCTTTTAATTGGGTTAACCTGTCTGCCGCAGTCAACAAGTTATTCACATCCGCATCGGAGAGTTGATCGACCAACTCTAACGCCTTTTGATTACCATGTAATTTGTCTTTTACAAAACTTTTAACTGCTAATCGTTTGCGATAGCGCGATACTTTATCGATTACTGCCTTAGAACCGACAAAAGCGGTCGTTGCGCCAACTGCTGCAGTCACCCCTACGCCGATTAAAATTTTATATCTGGTTTTCATCGTATCAACCTCCTTGTACTTTAATCATAGTTTAGCACAATTCGCCTGAATTTACCGCTTTCAACCCCGGTCCTTACTTTAATTTAATACTTTGGAGAATGTAATACCCCTTATCCTTGTGAATAATTTGCACGTTGCCAAAAATGCTCATCATCGTTTTCTTCGCTGATGGGGCACCTTGTTTCTTTTGGATCACAACGTTCAATTCACCATCTGGTAATAAGTGATCATAGGCACCAGTCAAAATATTTTGCACCACATCTTTTCCCGCTCTGATTGGTGGGTTGGTGAAGATGGCGGCGTATTGATCCGTTACGTTTTGATATTCAGCTGATTCGAATACAGTAACGTTGGTAATCTGATTCAATTCACTGTTCTTACGTGCCAAATCCAATGCCCGTTCATTCACATCGACCATGTCGATTCGGCGCTCTGGTGCGAGCTTAGCAATCGTCATCCCGATTGGCCCGTATCCACACCCCATATCAAGCACTGGACCAGCTGGCGCTTCACTCAGATCGACCGCTGCTAGCAATGCCCGTGAACCGTAATCAACAGTGCTTTTAGAGAATACCCCGTTATCCGTTATAAATTTAAAATTAAAGCCGCGTAATTCAAACGTCCATTGCCGCTCAGCGTGTTCAACGTCTGGATTTTTAGAATAGTAATACTCTGTCATCTTTTTTCCTCATTTGTCGTTAGTTATCTGAAAATTTCCCAATTTGAACTGACTTCATCAAACGACCTAGCAAGCCACCAGGATGCGGTTGATCCGCAACCCGTTGATTAACGACCATTAAAACTTGAACCATCGTGAAAATTAATGAGGTCCGTTTTTGATAAGCGATATATTTCGAACGCCATTCCGTCGTATATTTCTTCTTATAGGTCCGTAATCCCTGGAATCCGTAGAAGTGATAGCCGTATTCATAGATCAGATGAGCGATTCGTTCTTCAATAAAGCTAAACTCGGAAGTCCCTACATTTGCAAGAGGCGCCATGCCGAGGTTGAAGTACGTGTAGCCATCCGTTCGATTTTGTTCAAAGAGGTTAATAAAGATCTCATCCATTATACCAGATGGCGCGTCTTGTCTGTGACGCATTAGATCAATACTTGCGACTTCTTTGGTTCCTGTTGGCATTTCGTTAGCGAAAGCAATTAATTGGTGATCGGCATTATAGACAACTGCAATTGGGGCTTTTTGGAGGTATGCTTCATCGAAAAAGCCTAACGAGAAGCCTTTTTCAACGCGACTACCCAACCAATCATCAGAAACCGCTTTGAGTTCTGCCATTAATTCGGCACTAAATGGTGGGTTTAAAATTTCAAATTGATAGCCTTCACGTTCAAACTTATTCATTAAGGCGCGTTCAGCCCGCCGTTTCTTACCAGTCATCGTGAAGTCCGCCAAACGGACGTAGCCTTCTTCACCAAACTTGATAAAGTCAAACCCGATTTCATGCAGTTGCATCGTTAATTCACTTGAAATTTCGTAGAACGCTAAATGACAATCAATCAAATCAGCGTCGTGCATCATCTGTTCAATTGCCGGTAAAATTTTAGCCGGATTTCCGACTGGTTCACCCATTACAATTAAGCGATCCGCTTTTTTACGATAAAGCAAGAATACCTGATCTTCTCCTTCTTCCTGATAGAAATAAACTGATTTATCCCGTAAGTATGCCAAATGACTGACCTCATTGCCGCCGTAAGTGTTAATCACGTTAGCAATTCGTGCTTCATCATATGGCGCTGCTATTGAACGGCCCCCTCGACTGAGATAACGGTAGACGAGATATAAGGTCCCTGCGGCAACCAACATCCCGATAAAACCAGCCAACCAGACTCTTTCGGATGGAAATAAAAGCGCTGTTGGTACGGGTTTTCGATGCCGTAAGTGTGGCGAATTGGCAATCCCAACAAAGCCGTATAACAAGAAGGCGCCCACGAAAAGTACACCATCCACAATCCGATCATTCCATGAAAATTCGATCCGTTCACGGTATAATTCGCGTTTCAATAAGAAACTAGCTACGAGCACAAAAGTTAAAAAGACAGCGAGTTTGATTGAGAAATCCCGCCATAGTGTATTGGTAATCGCAATCACCAATAGCACCATCAACGGCCAGAAAACTTTTTGAACGCGGTTGGCAACGCCGCGGGCTAAGGCCAACATGACAAACGCTACAATGATGTTTGTCACACGATCTAAGAAGAAGAACGTGTATGGGTAGAGCTGTCCAATCACTGTGTTGGTAATCGCAAAGTTCGGGACAGTTGCTACTAATAATAGAATGATGCTTGAAATATAAAGGAAGAAAACAATGAAGTGATGAGCGATTTTTTGCATCACCTGCCGAGGTAAGCCCTGTAAATAATGATTTAACCGGCTGCCTGCATCGTGAGTAAATAAACCAACGCCGACTAAAAACGGCACGATGTAATAAAAGACTCGGTAAAATGACAACCAGACAACGGCGTCCGCATTTTGAACGCCGACTGCACTCAGACCAAAGATCATGAACAAATCAAACGTTCCTAAGCCCCCTGGTACCATCGAAATAACACCAATGATGTTGGCAATCATGAAAAGTGGTAAGACTTGTAATAAGTCACCCTTAATCTCTAAGAAATAACCAATCGTTAAGAAAAAGCCGCCCGCAAAACCCCATTCTAAGAAAGACCCTAATGTTAGGCGTAAAACGCGTTGCATCGAAAGATCTTTGAAAAAGGCCGCATTTTTAAAGCGCGTACTAATCATCAGACCAGGGAAATACAACGAACCGCCCACTAGCCATAACCAGTAGTTGGCATACATCCCACCAATACCAAAGCCAAAGATCAAAACGACACTAATCAGACACCAGATTGACAGGCCGGCTAATAAGAACAGCGCAATTTTTGAAATCGCAATTAAGATTTCTTTTTGTGACGCTTTTTTACCATAGAAATTGGCCCGTAAACTCGCACCTAAGAAGCCCCCGAATCCGGCAATGTTCGTAAACGTATTGACGATCCAACCAGATTTGACTTTATACCAGAATGAATAGTCCTCCGGCAGCAACTCCGCAATCACGAAATCATAATTGAGCATTGGCAAGACCGCCACAAACCCAATCACCAGCATCGCTAGCAAGGTCCACGGACTTTGTGTCGTTAAACTCGCTTTCAATTGTTCCCCGTTCAAGTCCCGGAAAATCCGGCCGACTTCTAGGATAACAAAGACCATCACCGAAAGGATGAAGATGCCTTTTAACAACGTTAGGTGTCGCTGAATTCCTTCATATATGTGTTTGCCCCATTTTCGCATATCAACCGCTCCTTAACTTAATTAATTT